>CAZRGL010000453.1:0-9486 GCA_964599485.1 uncultured Polyangiaceae bacterium | reverse complement strand
ACGGCAAATAAGGACAAGTCCGGCAAGGCAAAAAAGGGCGCGTCAGCTAAGAAGTCTGGTTACAAGGCGAAGTCCTCAGCGACCGCCAAGAAACGCAGCCCGCGCAGCGGCCAGCGCCCTCGAAAACCTGCGGCGCAAAGAAAGAAGCCCGTCAAGAAGGCCTCGCCAGCACGAAACTTCGTCATCTTCGCCCTCCTAATCGGCGGACTCGCAGCCGCTTTTGCCATGCTCGGTACCCAAACCGACAGCAATCGCCCTCCCCCAACGCCCAAGTGGAAGGTGGGTGAGACGGTCGAGGTGGACATCACCTTGGTGGCGCCCGACTACAAGAACCTCACTTGTGCCATGGCAGGCGACGTTGCAGGGATGCACTGCGCCAATGAGAGCAAGAGCAAGCGTCATCCCAAAGCGGCTGGCCAAGGAGCAGATTCGCGCAAGAACGCCAAGCTCCTGCAGCCCTACACGCTCACCAATCGCATTCAGATCCTCGCAGCTGGCGTGTGGGCCGAGAAGGCGCTCAAGAAGAAGATCGGCGGACGGTTCACGGCCAAGTGCAAGCTGACCATCGCCGGCAAGGCCAAGAAGGCTCAGGCGCAATGGAAGCCGGGAGAGGGCTGGTTCAGCGCAGCCGACTGGTTCATCGGGTCAGTCAAGGACTGCAAGATCCTGCCTCGCAAGGTGCCCAAGAAGATCAAGAACATCAAGCCGATCAAGAAGAAGAAGTAGCCGGCAAATACTGCGACAGGAAATGTGGGCGCTTGTTGGTGAGGCCCAGTCGTTGGTGAGGCCCAGTCGTTGGGCGCAGTCACACCAAGTGCCACTGCACTTCGATGCGGTCCGGCTCGTTCGGGTGCACGATGATGGGCAGCGTGAGTCCATCGACGAGGCGCGGGACGAGTAATTCGCGAATGGTCGTGGCGTGCTCGATGTGACGGTCGCTGTGTCCGGCGACCTCCACAGGGTAGTTCCGTCCAATCAGAATGGCGCGGTCATGTTGTCGCGAATGCGCAACTTGCGAAGAACTTTCTTGAATGATCTCATGGCCGATCGGGGCAAATTGGCATTTAAATGCCAATTTGAATCCTGATGGACCCGCTCAGTGCGACCAGCCGACCTTCTTGTTGGGGTACTTGCCTTCGTAGTGGGCGATGATGGCGTGGCCGAGTCCTTCGATTGTTGCGCCGGCGATGCCCATGCGGATCGGCACGCCGAGCACGGGGACGAAACACGCCGCTTGCATGGCCGCTAGCTTGAGCGCTTGGCCAGCGATGGCGAAAGAGCCGCCGGCCGCGGCGGTCGCGGTCCCGCTCGGTGGGTCGTCGTAGACATCTCCGATGACCCTCATCATGAAGGTCTCGAGCGCAGCGAGCGAAGCGGTGTGCGACAGTGGGATCGGTACCGCCGCAAGCGCAGCCCCGCCGACTGCGTAACGGTGAACCCAACGACGGGCTTCTTCTTTGCAGGTCCTCATCCTCAATGATGATTCTGACTCAGCACGGCCCTGTCCGCCAGCTCGAGTCTCGCACATCACGTGTCCCCCCGGCTCCAGCGATGCTACCCAATAGTGATGAGCTACGACGAGCAAAGCCCTGGCAAGACGCTCTATCGCGTCATTGCAGCGTTGCTCGTGGTGGGCGCGCTGGTCGGGCTCATCGTGCTGCCGAGGCTCAACCCCGCCGGCGCCAAGCTGCTCGACAAGCCCGCACCGAACTTCAGCCTGCCCATCGTCGCCAACGGGGAGCCCAACGCGCGCATGCGACTGAGCGACCTTCGGGACAAGGTCGTCCTGCTCGACTTCTGGGCCAGCTGGTGCGGGCCTTGCGCAGCCCAGGCACCGATCCTCGAACGCATTGCACGCAAGTACAAAGATCTGGTCGTGGTGCTCGGGATCAACATCGGTGAGTCGCCGAGCGTCGCAGCCCGCTACGCCAAAGCGAAGGGCTTGTCGTACCCCATTCTGGCCGACGTCGAAGGCGACACACAGGAGCTGTACGGCGCTAGCGTGCTGCCAACCGTGGTCCTCATCGACAAGCAAGGCAAGGTCACCGCGTTCGTCCAGGGCGTGGTCCGTCAAACCTCGCTCGAGCGGGCGATTCGCAATCACCGCTGAGCTCTGCTGTCATCAATCGTCTATGCTCTGCCGCTCCTGATTTCCATCATGCAGATCTCGTCAAAGGTAGCGCTCAGCATCTCCGCCGTCGTGGCCGTCGTTGGTGCTTGCGCCACCGTCGTGGCCCTGCGCGGCCAGGACGCTTCGCGACGGGAGCAATTCTGCGAGAAGAGCAAGGAGGCCATCCAGCTGTTGGCGCTGGCCGTTGCGCCCGCCGTGGCCGACGAGCATCACCAGCGCGTGCAGGACGTGTTGGACAACATCGCCATCTTCACCGAGCGCTATCCTGACGTGCGTGAAATTGATGTGGTCAGTCGCGATGGCCGAGTGGTAGCGGCCCGCGATCCGCGGCGCTTCAATACGGTCTTGAGCGGGGCACAGCTCGGCAACGACCAGGGACTGACCGCATCGATTTGTCGCCGTGAAACTGCCAGCGAGCTGACCGTGGTCGTGCCGATGCGCGTCAGCCACAGCTTGGGCTTCATCCGCGCCCACTTCAGCGAAGGGAGACTGGTGGCCTCGTTGCGGCGTCAGCAGTCGTTGGCCGTCGTGCTGCTGCTGGCCACGATGTTGCTCATCGGTGTGAGCTTGCACCTGATGCACCGGCGCCTCGTGGCGCGCCGGCTCGCTGTTCTGAACCGGGCGGCGGGGCAGCTCGGTGATGGCGAGATGGACGTCAGAGCAGATGTGATTGGCGACGACGAGATCGCGGCGCTCGGCCAGTCTTTCAACGACATGGCCAAAGCGCTTGGACACTACACCGAGGACCTCGAGCAGATCATCGCCGAGCGCACCGAGGAGCTCGAGCTAGCCAACGAACGACTCGAGCAGCTGGCCACCACCGACCAGCTCACCGGCTTGTTCAACCGGCGCTATTTCGATGAGCAAGCGCGCCGTGCGCTCGAGGTCGCGCGCCGCAACAAGCGTCCGTTGAGCCTGGTTTTGGTCGACACCGATCGCTTCAAATCCGTCAACGATCGCTTCGGCCATCCCGCAGGGGATTCCATCCTCAAAGACGTGGCCGCCGTCTTGCGAGACAACGCCCGCAAAGCCGACTTGGTCGCGCGTATCGGCGGCGAGGAGTTCACGGTGCTGATGCCCGAAGCCAGCGCCGAGCTCGCGGCGCAAGCGGCCGAACGCATGCGTGCCGCCCTCGAAGAGAGCAAACACCCCGAGGTCCCGGAGCTGGGTGACGAACCGATCACTGCGAGCTTCGGTGTTGCCGAGCTCGGCGCCGATTGCGCTCGGCTCGAAGATCTGCTCGGCGCGGCCGACGCGGCCATGTACGCTTCGAAAAGCAATGGCCGAAACCAGGTGACGGTGAGCACATGAGTGATCGCAATTGCACCATGGGTCGGCGGCAGCTGCTGGGTCTACTCGTCGCAGCAGGCGCGGCGTGTACCGATTCGGTCAGCGCCGACAAGGCCAGGGTCAAGCCGTCGCTACCACTGGAGTCGACCGGGAACCGACCCGAGATGCTTCGCATCGGTGTAACGCCTTTTTCCGGAGAGCGGACCAAGGACGCCGTCAAACCGATGGTGGCCTACTTGAAAGGCAAGTTGTCGATCGAGGTACAAGCACAAATCGCCGCGGCCTACGGCAACCTGGCCACGCTGGTACGCGACGGCAAAGTGCACGTTGGTTTCTTCTCGCCAGCGGCCTACGTTCGCGCCCGGAGCAACCTGCCCGCGGTGGCCATCGCTACGGCTACCCGTGCCGGATCCCCCACCTACTTGGGCTATCTGGTCACCCTCAAGAACCGCTATCGAACGCTCGAAACGCTCGAGGGCAAGTCCATCGCCTGGGTCAACCGCTCGAGCACCTCGGGCTACCTCTACCCGCGGGCCCTGTTGCGATCGAGGGGGCATGATCCTGACGAGTTCTTTGGCCGGGCGCGCTTCGCCGGCGACCACGAGACGGCCTTGACCCAGGTGCTCGAAGGACAGGTTGACGTCGCTGCGATTGCCAGCCCGCTGATCGATCGCCCGCGGCCCAAGCAACGTGAGCAAGTTCGCCTCATCGGGGTAGTTGCCAAGACCGACCGGATTCCCCTCGACTGTGTGGTGGTGCACGACAAGCTGCAGCGCGCCCTGGGCGAGCAAATCCGCGACGCGCTGTTTTCACTTCACCACGACACGGCCAACAGTCAACGCTTGGCCGACGCCTGGGGGATCCACGGCTTCGTCCGCCCACAGACCGCGCTCTACGACGAAGTGGGTAAGACCATCGACGCTGAGCCAAGTGGTTGACGCCGTCGTGTCGGCGATTTCGGCTCAGCGGTCGATTTCGGGCGCTACCACGTCGAGGCTGGCGATGAAGGCGACCAGATCGGCCATGAACAAGCCGGGGCTCTTGGCTTCGATGATCCCCATCGAAGTGAAGCTACCGGTACGGAAGTGGGCGCGATAGGGCTCGACAGCGCCGCGGCCGATGACATAGCAACCCATGTCGCCACGGGCACTCTCGATGCGGGCGTAGGCTTCACCCTTGGGCTTGAGCCGGCGCGGAAGCTTGGCCAGGATTTCGTCTTCGGGGTGCTCGTCGATCTTTTCCAAAGCCTGGCGCACGAGCTTTGCCGATTCGCGGCACTCTTGGCAGCGCACCCAGAAGCGCTCCCAGCAATCGCCCACGGTGCCGACCTCGCCCAAGCCAACCGGGACGTCGAAGTCGAGCTCCGGATAGACCGAATAACCGTCGGCTTTGCGAAGGTCCCACTTGACCCCTGAGGCCCTGAGGTTCGGGCCGACCAGACCCCAGTCCTTGGCTTCGGTGCCACTGATTATCGCCACGTTGGCCAGACGCTGTACGAAGATTTCGTTGTACGTCACCAAGCGGTCGAGCTCGTCCATCGCCGGCATGAAGTTGTCGAGCCAAGCGAGCACCTTGTCCCGCCAGCCCTTGGGCATGTCGTAGCTGACGCCACCGATGCGGTGATAGTTGTAGGTCAACCGGGCGCCGCAGAGCTCTTCGAGTCGATCGTTGACCGCTTCGCGTTCACGAATCGCCCAGGGGAACGGAGTGATGGCACCGACGTCCATCGCAAAACACCCCAACGCAACCATGTGGCTGGCGATGCGGTTGAGCTCACAGGAGATGACCCGCAAGTACTGAGCCCGCGGTGGCACCTCGACGTCCATCAGCTTCTCGCAGGCGCTCGCCCAACACTCGTTGGCAAACATGGCCGCTACGTAGTCGACGCGATCGGTGTAGGGCATGTAGCCCTGATAGGTGCAGCGCTCGGCGATTTTCTCCAGAGAGCGATGCAGATAACCGACGTCGGGGGTGGCCTTGCGGATGATCTCACCGTCGGTCTTGACGATGAAGCGCAACACGCCGTGCGTCGACGGGTGATGCGGACCCATGTTGAGGGTCATCTCCTCGTCCATCTCGTTGCTGAACACCACCTCGGTCATGCGCTGACCTCTTTGGATTCTTGCGCCTCTTCGGCAGGTTCTTCTTCGGCGGGCAGCTCGACCCCAAACAGCGCCACGGGGTTGAGCCTCGTGGTGGGGATGCCGTGGTAGTTGTCCTCTTCCTTCCAGTCTTTGCGCAGCGGATGGCCTCGCCAGTCGTCGGGCAACAACAGCCGGCGTAGATCGGGATGCCCATCGAAGAGGACACCGAGAAGATCGTAGCACTCACGCTCTTGCCAATTGGCCGCGGGCCAAACCTGCGAGATGGTCGGAAGAGCAGGATCGTCGCGATCCAGGAAACACTTGATCACGATGCGGTGTTTCTCCGCCAAAGAGCAAAGATGGTAGACGACGTGCACCTGCTCTTCTTCGGGGAAATCGACACCGGTAATGCACTCCAAATAATCGAAGTGCAGCGCCTCGTCGGTCTTGAGCAAGATGGCGAGCTTGTCGATGCTGTATGGGTCGACCTGAAACCAAGCATCCTTGATGTCGCCGCCTTCGTTGAAATTGAAGACGAGCTCCTCACCGAGCTCGGCCTGAACCTGTTTGAAGATCTCCTCGGGACTCATGGGGCCTCGACACCGACGTTGTAGCGGTGCTGGATGTAGCGCTCGTTCTTGATCTGATCCTGGATCTTCAGCAAGCCCTCGAGCAGCGCTTCGGGACGCGGCGGGCAGCCCGGGATGTAGACGTCCACGGGGATGATCTGATCGACGCCCTTACAAACCGAATATGCATACTGGAACAAGCCGCCACAATTCGAACAGCTGCCCATCGAGATGACGTAGCGCGGCTCGGCCATCTGGTCGTAGAGTCGCTTGACCCGCAGCGCCATCTTGTAGGTGAGCGTCCCGGCGATGATGAACAGGTCGCTCTGGCGGGGGCTCGGTCGAGGTGCTGAGCCAAAGCGCTCGAAGTCGGCGCGCGGTCCGCCTGTCTGCATCAGCTCGATGGCACAACAGGCCAGCCCGAAGAGCATGTACCAGACGCTGTTGGAACGCCCCCAGTTCAAGAGCCAGTTGATCGCGTCATCCACGCGCGTGGTGATGAGGCTGCCGGAGTCGCCCAGGTACTTTGCGTCGTAGCCACTGGCCGGCGCCATGAGGTTCAGCTTCGAGCCGTCCATGTATTTGCCTGCTTTTCTCCGGGGTGTCGCTGTGGGCTACTCAGCGGGGTCGGGCTGTTCTTCGTCGGCGTCGGGCGCCTTGACCTCACTGCTGATGTCACCGGCGCCGCGCGAGTCGCCCTTTGACGCGCGCAACCAGTGCAAATCTCCCTTGACCCACACATAAGCGAGGCCGAGCAGCAGGATGGAAACGAAGATGAAAATCTCGATGAAGGCGAACCAGCCGCTGCCTTGGTCTACCCATCGTTTGAACACGCGCGCGACGGGGTAGATGAAGGCGATCTCGACATCAAAAATGATGAAGATCAGCGCGACGATGTAAAAGCGCGGATTGAAGTTGAACCAAGCGTAGCCAACCGGTGCCTCACCGCACTCGTAGGTCTCGGTCTTCTCAGGGTAAATATTGGCCGGCCGCATGAACTTGCCAGCCAATAAAGCCACGAACACAAAGCCACCAGCGACGATGAAGAAGGCGGCAACGCTCGCGTAGGCCATCAGCATGACGAAGTCTCTCTCCTGGTCGACTCTTTGCCCTAATCAGAAGGCCGATCTGGCACGAGGTCTAGCCTCTTGCTTGGCTGTCGTAAAGGTGCGAGCGGGAGGCGTGCTGTCGAAAGCCGCCAGAGTTCTTTCTGTACGAGGATGATCTGACACAAAGTTACCTAACGTCAACTTTGAACTCACGCTCGACAGAGAGGACCTGAGTGACAAAACAGGGCGGCGGTGCTTATGCTTCCGTCCACCTCATGGAGCGGTTGAGCATCCCTCCGTCTTCGCGCACCGTGCGTAATGCGCTGTGGAGTGCTGCTGCGCTCTTCATCGTCGCCTCTGGATTGCGCGAGGCGCAGAGCTTTCTGATGCCGGTCACCGCCGCGGTGATGATGGCCATCATCTGTTCGCCGGCCGTCAAGTGGTTGGAGGGTCGCAAGATCCCCAAGATCATCGCCGTGCTCGCAGTCGTTGCCGGAGCGATGGCCATCCTCGGGGCGATGGGTGCGCTGATGGGTGCCTCCATCGGCGGCTTCAAGAAGAACATCCCGCACTATCAGCAGCGCATCGTCGACATGATCTACGGGGTGCTCGCCTGGCTCAAAGCCAAGGGACTCGAGCTCGATCCAAACGAGCTGCTCAGCAAGGTCAACTTGGGTGATGCGGCGAAGAACGCCGCCAACTACATCGCCGACTCGGTTTCCAAGCTCGGCGGCGTGCTGTCTCAGACGCTGCTCGTCATCCTCACGATGGTCCTCATCTTGCTCGAGGGCTCGACAGTCCCCCGCAAGCTGCGGCTGCTCAGCAGCGATCCCGCATCGGACATCAGCCACTTCAATCGAATCGCCAGCGAGATTCAGAGCTACCTGGCCATCAAAACGGTGCTGAGCATCGCTACCGGCCTCGTGATTGGCATCTGGGCCGCCATCCTAGGTGTCGATTTTGCGATTCTGTGGGGTCTGCTGGCCTTCCTGCTGAACTACATCCCGAACATCGGCTCGATCATCGCGGCGGTGCCGGCCATGGTGCTCGCGCTCATTCAGATTGGCCCGGGCGCGGCGGCGGCCCTCGGCGCTGGTTATGTCGTAGTCAACATGGTGATCGGCAACGTGCTCGAGCCCATGTGGATGGGCAAGAAGCTAGGCCTGTCGACCACGGTGGTCTTCTTGTCGTTGATTGTCTGGGGCGAGATTTGGGGCCCGGTGGGCATGCTCTTGAGCGTACCGCTGACGATGGTCATCAAGATCCTGCTCGAGAACAGCAAAGAGTACGCTTTCATCGCCGAGCTGCTCGGCGGCGACACCGAAGAGGACGAGCCTGAGCCCGAGCCCGAGCCCGAGCCTGAGCCTGAGCCGCCGCCGCCAGATGAGCCACCGCCACCAGATGACCCAGAGCCACCGCCACCAGATGACCCAGAGGGCAACTTAGATTCAGAGCCGCCTGCCTCGCCGCCTCCGGCGTCGGATTAGCTCAAGGGCAGACTTTCATGATGCGGTGGCGGTCTTCGCTGAAGCGGCGCTCGTACTTGGGGCCCTTGAGGCGTCTGGTCATGTCTTTGCGCCTGACCCCGTACTCGTACATGCTGCATTCGTCCGCTGCGATGCCGAGCACTTCGACGTAGCTGTCGCGCGCTTTGAGGAGCGCTTCGTTTTCGAAGCTCATGGCAGCGACCTTCTTGGCGTGTGCCTTGAGCTCCTTCTGGGCCCGGACCATGCCTTTGAGGCCGTTGTTTCGAAAGCAGTTCGGTATCGCATCGACCGGCTTGTGCACCTCTTTGAAGAAGCGTGCGCACTCCGTAGCACTCGGACGCGAGCACCCGCAGAGACTCAACCATGCCAGCACCATCAGCGACACCCCTACCCTCTGCATGATGACAAGCCTTAATGCGAGCCCGCGGCGGTGTCACTTCCCCGCTTTTGCCTGGGCGGATCCTTGTCAGGGCCTAGGCAACCAGCATCCCGTAGATGTGCCGTGGTGTGCCACTGTTGGACACATCGATCGGGCTTTTGGTCGGCGAAGGGCTGGCCCGTGTTTGATGTCGCTGGGTTAGGGACGGCCGGACCGAGCATGACATTTGCATGAAGGGGGGAGCGAATCTTCCCAGATCTGGAGACTTCATGAACGACAGCGACCACGCCAAGGTGGCCAAGGCTTACTTAGAAGAGATCTGCGCGCAGGTTGACAGGACCGGACGGCTCTATCGACCTCGGCGCGCTTGGTGGGACGTCCCGCCGATGGCCGGGCTGGCCGCGTTCGGTCTCGTGCTTTGCAGCGCTAGCTGTGGAAGCAGCGTCAACGTGTTTGGCAACGATGAGCCAGAGGAGATCTGCGACAACCAGATCGAT
>CAZRGL010000452.1:0-9495 GCA_964599485.1 uncultured Polyangiaceae bacterium | reverse complement strand
CGTAACCGGTGTCTATACGTAGTCGTGTTCCAATGCGCCCGACAGCATCAAGTTCAAGCGACTCGACCACCGAAAACGCGGTTTCGAGGAGCTGATGCGTCATGGCGATTTCGAGGCCATCGTGCATCTGGCTGTTCATGCCGGCTTTCGGCTCCCCCGCGCTGAACGTCACCGGCTCAACATGGAAGGGACTGGCAAGATCATCGACTTGGCGGCCGAATATCAGGTCAGAAAGCTGGTCGTTGCCAGTCACGCCTCGGTGTACGGGGCGCTTGCCGACAATCCATATTTCATGACCGAGCAGGCTCCGCCTCGGGTTGGCCGCGGTTTTCCCGAGATGCAGGATCTGGCAACCGCCGATCTGATGATCGGGGCGGCCATGTGGCAGCATCCAGAAGTCGAGATGGTCGTGCTGCGGCCGGTCCACAGTCTCGGGCCCACCTCACGCGGCGCGATGGCCACCCTGCTGCGTCGCGGGCGCTTTCCCACCATCATGGGCTTCGATCCGATGGTGCAGGTGATCCACGAGCAGGATCTGGCCGACGCCATGGCCTGCGCACTGTTCAGCGGGATTCGCGGCGTGTTCAACGTCACCGGCCCAGGAGAGGTCCCCCTCAGCGTGCTCATTCGCGAGGCAGGCTGCCGAGCGATCTCAGTGCCCGAATCACTCTTCTTCTTCGTGCGCGGCCGTTTGGGTATGCCCCACGTGCCAGCCGGCGCAATCGCCTTCATCAAGCACCCGTGTTTGATCAACGGCACTCAATTCCGCGAGGCAACAGGTTGGGAGCCGAAGCACAGCCTCAGCGAGACAATCCACAGTCTTCGGTAGGCCAAGCTTCTGTCAGCGGCGGCCTTTGAAGCCCATCATCTGCTGGACGACCGCTTCGCTCTCTTCGGCGATTTCGGCCTCCTCGCGAGCTCGGTCTACACAGTCCTCGCACAGCTTTCGCCTGCGCCCATCAACCTTGACCGACAGTAGCTCCTCGACCTCGTTGTCACATCCCCTGCAAAACGGCATAGCTTCGATGCTACCGGAAATAGCGCTTCATAACACTCGGGCGCTGGCCCATTTGCTCAGGAAGGTGGCCCGCTTCTCGGGGCGGGTTGGCCGCCGCGGCGCACCACAAATGTCGGGTGCTGGCTCTTGCGCTACGATGCAGAGTCGAAGCCCCCCTCGCGAGCCCCTTGACCACGACATGTTGGCCAAACCGACAAGATACCCAGTGAGCGTCCAGCTGATCGGAGTGGTTGCAGTGGTCGGGCTATCGTCATGTACCCAAATCGCTGGTCTGGACAAGGACTTCGTGGCCGCGGCGACCACCTCGAGCGCGGCTGGCGGTACGGGCGGAGGCACAACGACGGCGACCGGGAGTGAAACCGGTGGAGCTGGTGGCCAGGGCGGTCAGGCAGAGGTCAACAAGCTCAGCAGCACCTTTGATGGCGTTGACGAATGGGTGGACATGGGGGACGTCTACGACTTTGCAGACGGCGCTCCGTTCTCGGTCATGCTGTGGTTCAAGACCACCATCGTTCAGGACAAGTTCTTGGTCGGGAAGCGACTACTGGGCGGAAACAAGACGGGCTGGCAGATGGCCTTGAATGGCCCGCCAGCGCGGATATCCATCGACATCCAGGAGAGCTCGAGCTCGCGCATCGACATCACCGTCCCGACCGCTGTGCCATTCGACGGACAGTGGCACCACCTCGGCTTCAGCTACGACGGTTCTCGGCAAGCGTCCGGCTGCATCATCTATCTAGATGGCCAGTCCTTGGTCAACGAGGTCCACGTCGACACGCTCTCGGGCGGCTTCACCAGCGCTGCCCCGTTTACGCTCGGTGCGAGAAACGGCACCGGCAAATGGTTCAACGGCAACTTGGATGAGGTGACCATCTACGCTGCAGCGCTGTCTGCCGCCGAAGTAGTCGCGCTCTACAATGGCGGCACGCCAACCGATCCCAGCAAGCTGCCCAGCGCCGGTCAGGTGGTGGGCTGGTGGACGATGGGCGACGGCGACACCTTTCCGGTCGTCAGTGACCAAGGTCCTTTCTTCTCCCATGGCGTCATGAAGAACATGGAAGCGGAAGATTTCGTGGCCGACACGCCGCCCTGATGAGCCACCCTGCGCGCCTATGCGTTGGGAGCTTGTTCGGCGATCTGGAAGCTCTGCTTGGCGAGCTCCTTGCCGGCTGCGTTGCGGACTACGACCTGCCAGCTGCCAGGATCTTTGGCAAGCCGCGTGAAGGCCCAAGTGCGCCAGCGCGAGCCTTGGCCGACGCGCAGGCGAATTGCGGCGTGGGCTTGTCCACTCGGGGGCACGAAGCTGACGTAGATCTCGGAGCGGGCCTTCTGGGGATTGCCGACTTCGACGAAGGCGTAGATCCGCTTGGTTGAGCCGCTCTGAAACGAGGTGGCGGGCTCGACCGGCTCGCGGTTCTTCACGGAGCGACTCACCACGAGTCGCTTGATGCGCAGCGGTGCGCCCAGATCGAGCGCCGGCTCGCTTTTCGGATCGACGTAGGTCTCGGGCCCGGGGAGGGCTTTGATGATTGGAGCGGCCGAGGCAGTCGGTTCCGCTGTCACATCGGGCTCTGCCTCTGGGCTGACAGCTGCCCCAGAAGCGATGGGCGCCTCTGCACGGGCAACGGCACGTTTCTCGGCTTTGGTGCCCTCTTGCGCGCCTTGTCCACAACCGGCCAGTAGCGCAGCGGCAATCACGGCCATCGCCATCGAGCTGTTTGTATCCATAGGGAAACCCTCCGATTCGCTGTTGGTGTTGCCCTATGATCTTGGCAATCGTCACGCCAGCACGAGTCGACCTGATTCTCACCACTTGGGGCGACGGTTGTGGGCCAGCGGACGCAGGCTGTGGGCTATCAACCTCACTCCTGCTGCCCTTGTCGAGCTTCGCTGAGACAATCCGCGAGCGGCTATTTGGCTCCGTTTTTTGCCGCGTTGCCGCTTTCGTCCCACTTGCGACGTGCTGAGATGCCGAGCAGCTCGAGTGGCTCGGCGGAGAGCGAGAACTCGAGCACGTCACCGAGACCGACGCGCACCCGCAGATCGGGGCCGTCGATGTACACACACATCAGCTTGGATTTGCTGCGCACGCGCAAGATCTGCTCCGGCTTGATGCATACCAGCTGCAGCTGGTACGGGTTGCCGAACGGGGTGTAGGGCTCGCGCACCACCAGCTGCAGGTTCTTGGAGGCGAGGGGCAGGACTTTTCCGCCGGCTGAGCGCTGGGCGGCTGTCGAGCCGGCGGCGGGGCCGATCCAGAAGCCGCTCGACTTGTGATCCTCGGTAATCCCTTGGTGCTCGATGAGGTAGCGCGACGTCGCTGCGGGGGATTGGTGGCAGAACAAAGCGTCGTTGAGCACGCGCGTCGAGACGGGCTCGCCGTTCAAGCTGACCTGCATGCGGCTGAGCACGACGCGGGCCACGGTGCCGCGCAATGAGGCGCGCAGAGTCTTGGCAACTTGGCCTTTGCGCACGCCGCAAAAGAAACCCACCGAATGTGTCGGAGCACTGTTGACCGCCAGTATTGGCGTCGTCCCAACGCTCTTAGAAGCATGGAGCAAGGTCCCATCGCCGCCGATCGTGACCACCAAGTCGAACTCGCTCGCGTCGAATCCGCTGCGGAACTTGCGAATGCGGGTCACCTCGGCGCCGGTGTCCGCCAAGGCCTCTTTGACCTCAGCTACCGTGCCGATGTGCTCGGTATGCGCGTCGTGCACGTTGGCGACCGACGGATCCTCCTTGTCCAGGAGGTTCTTCATTCGCTCGGTTGGCTGCTCGAGATATCGTTCGAGCACGGATCGTTTGACCACGAGGGCTACGCGCTTGAGAGGTATTGGCTTGCCAGGCATTTCTTCTCGCTCACGTTCGTTCAGACAGACGGCGCAAACCGAGCTCGGTCTTGCCGTCTTCGATGTCGCCAGCTCGACAATGTTCGATTGCCTCATCGAGCGGCAGGGCCACAATCACAGCGTCGCGTTCCAGTACAGAGCCATCTTCCGACGGCGTGCACCGGGTGTCAGGATCGACTTCGACGCGAAAGAAATGGTGCCGTTCGCCGATGACACCACCGGTGGGGAACGTGGCTGGTCCGAGCTCTTCGAGCTGCTCAGCGGGCACGGCAAAACCGAGCTCCTCTTCGAGCTCGCGTGCAGCACAATTGAGCAACCCAGCGCGGCCAGCGCGGCATTCCTCCGATTCGACCAACCCGGCGGGCAGCTCCCACAGCGCACCGAGCGTGTTCTTTTCAGGTAAGGGCCTACAGGCCTCGGGCCGCAGGGCGACCGGCGGTCGAAGAGCACTGCGCAGGTACACCCAGGTGCGTCCTGAGCTGTCCAAATAGTGGGCCGCCACCACCACCGCATCGAGCGCGACACGGTCCACGCTGTCATAGACGAAAGGCTCGCTGTCGGCCTTGTCGGCTGTCCGCACGCTCAAGCGCCGCCGCCGCAACCTCAGAAAGCCGCTGTCCGCAGGAGGCGACAGATCCTCGACTTCGACCATGTCGACCATAGGAAGCGGCGGCAGCGGCATTGATGACGGAGCATAACGCGAAGCAGCTGTGCTACTCCCAGCAAAAATGACCCACCTCGGCGGTTGTTGATGATCCGGTCTCGACTCTTGGTGCAATGGCTCGCGGCGTTGCTTGCCATCTCGCTGGCGGTATGCGGCGGCGGTCAAACTCGTGGCCACCCGCTCGATCGCAGCTGGAGCGACGAGGACGGTCACGAGCTCGAGGAGTTTGTCAGCACCTGGAAACCCCCGCGTTCACGCAACGTTCCAGCTGTGGTGGTCGGCGTGGTCGATGAAAAAACGCTCGTCGGCCGCAGCCTCGACCAAGCAACCTCGTGGCGCTTCGAGCACGAGCTCGAGAGCCGGCCTGTCATCGCAGGCACCGTGGTGGTGGGCATTGGTGGGGGATATTTGTTCGCGCTCGACGTCCGCAGCGGCGACCAACTCTGGCAACGAAAAGCACTGGGCAAGCTGCGTGGGGCTGACGATGACGGTTCCACCACCATCGTGTCCATTGCCAGCCTCAGCGGTGAGCACAGCGTGGTTCTCGCCATCGCGCGTGACGGTAGCGTCACCCGCCAAATCTACGAAAAAGCGGTCATCGGCCGGCCGGCTGTGCTCTCGAGCTTCGCTTTTCTGCCCTACAACGACAAATGGGTGCTGATCTTCGATCTCATCGAAGGACACGAAGTGGCGCGGATCGTTTCCGACCGCCCCTTCAGTCATGCTTTCCTGGTCGACGGAACCTTGTTGTTTGCCGAAAACGACGTGGTTCGCTTCGATTCCAACATTGTCGCGGCGCGCTATGGTGGGGGTTCACGCCTGGTGTTGCCCAGCCGAGCGCTGCCCAACAAGCCTCGCTGGCTGGGGTCTGGTGCCGTCACCGTCCCCGTAGCTGCGGGCCGCGACGATCTCGTTCGTTTGCATGTGCGGCCCGTGATCCAGGGGCGAAGTGGTCCGCTGCGCCTCGACAATTATTTGCTCACCTATCATCGCTTGGCGGTGGGCCTCGATGGCAAAGACGGATCGACCCGATGGGTACACACCAGCGACGAGCTGCTACTTGGTGCTGACGCCACTTCTGATCGCTTTCTGCTTTGCCGACGTGATGGCAAGATCAGCTGGCTGGCCGCCTCGGATGCGACATGGCGCTCGGGTCAAAGCCTTGGTGAGCGACTGGTCGCATGCGTCGTTCAGGCTGGGCAGAGTGGCTCGCGGCAAGGTGGCTCGCGGCAGGGTGGCTTGCGGCAGAGTGGGTCGCGGCAGGATGGCTCGCCGTCCGATGGCACGCTCGCCCCGCCGCCGTTGTCAGCCCAGCTGCTCAAGGCCATCAGTGCCCGGGGAGCCGGCATGTTGGCCATGCAACTCGAGTTGCTCGAGGACCTGGCCCGGCTCAGCGATGATAGGGCAACCGATGCGCTCGTGAAGCTGGCGAGCCGTGTGTCCGGGCGGCGTGAGCCGTGGCAAGAAACGGAGCGGGAGGCTCGAACAGCACTTGCCAACCATGCCGCCGCGTTGCTGGCCAGGCGGCGGTCTGGAGCTGGGCGACTGCGGCAACTGCTGCGGCAAGCGGTTGCGGCGACCGCGCCAGTCGTAGGGCATCGTGGACTGCCCGTCGGGGCCATGGCCCGGGCATTGGTCGCGATGTCGGGTTCGGCTGCTTCGGCCCGGGCCTCGCTGATGGCGCTTGCCCCCTTCTTGCTCGCTCCCAGTCTGCCCGATGGCGAGCAGGCTGAAGTGGCCACCGCAGTGGCCCTGCTCGTCGATCCTTCCGGTCGAGCGCTCAGGCCAGCCCGAATCGCTCTGACGAGCTTTTTGGCCCGGCATGCTTGCGCCGCAGATGATCGACGGGTACGTCGGGCCTTGCCGGTCGTTGTCGACCGGCTCATCCAACTGGGCGGTAGCGCGGTGGTTCGCCAGGCGTTGCGTACCCAGACGAAAGATGGTTGCGAAGACCCCGCGATGACGAGACGATTGCACGCTGCTCTCGAAGCAGCAGGGCTGTCGGTGTACGGTAGCCGACCACGCTGAGCAGATGACCAAAGTCCTCATCTTTGAGACCGATCACGCGTTCGCGGTCGAGTTGCGCACCCAGTTGAGCGCACTCGACTGCACCGTGCAGGTTTTCAAGGAAGGCAACACCGGGCTGATGGCTGCTGCCAACAGCAGGCCCGATCTGATTCTGGTGTCAGCCGAGCTTCCGCGCATGAACGGCTTTTCGGTCTGCAACAAGCTCAAGAAAGACCCGAGCTTGGCTGACGTCCCGCTCGTCATCATGTCGAGCCAATCGAGCCAGGCGACGTTCGAGCAACACATGAAGTTGCGCACCCGAGCCGAGGACTACGTTCACAAGCCGATAGCGTTCGCGGATCTGCTCAAACGCATCAGCAGACTGGTTGCCTTCGAAGCCAGTCAGAGCTTCGACGACGCTTCGTCCGAGGCCATCGTCATCGATGACGGCGCTCTGATTGCTTTTGACGAGGCCCTCGACGACCAATTCCTCGACTCGCAAGGCGACGCGGTCACCCTAGAAGCCATCGACAGCGCCTTTCGCGCAGCTGTGGTGGGGCCGACTCGTCCCAAGCCTCTACAGCTCGACCTGGATTCGCGGAGCGAAGACGGCAGCTACCCATCCCCACAGGTGCCGGTGCAAACGCCGCCCTCTGTGCAGCGCGGCCCAGGCGGGACTCAAATATCCGAGCCGCCAGCCGATGAGGATGACGACGCAGCGCCCACCCGCCCCCCGGGCCCCTTACCTGACCACATTGCAGTTGGTGTGGCGTTGCCTCAACAACCGGCAACACCGGCGGGTCAGGGGCAAGCCAGAAGCGAAGTTGCCGGTAGCGACGTTGCCGCTGAGGACGAGCTGTCTGATCCGCAGTTCTTGCAGTATGGACTCGGAGAAGAGGACGAAGACGAGGAGACCGTGGTCGGCGCGCGCCAGCTCACGGAGCTGCGATCGGAGCAGCGGCGCTCCGAGCGCCACCCCCGCGTGTGGTCGCCTCCCACCGATCCCTCCACCACGGACAACATCGATCAGCTTCGCACGCAGCTCACTCAAGCGCGCAAAGCGCTGCATCAAGCGCAGCAAGAATTGGCACAGATGCGACCCGCTGCGAGCGAATCGCCTCGGTTGCGCGCTGAGCTTCAGAGCGCACGCAACAAGCTCGCTGCCCAAAGTGGCGCAGCGGGGCCCACGAGCCGCGAAATTCTAGAGTTGCGCGAAGCACTTCAGCAGCGCGACAAGAATGTCCTGAACCTGCGCGAGCAGCTTGCCGCCAAAGATCGGGAGATGCTCGAGGCTCGCGACGAGGCACTGGCGGCCGAGCGCAATGTTGGTGGCTGGCAAGAGCAGGTCAACAAGCTCGAGAAGGACCTCAGCAAAGCAACCGCCCGTCTCGATGCCGCAAACGCCGACAAGGCGCTCGCTGACAAGCGCGCAACGGACTTCAAAACCGGTGCGAAAAAGATCGCCGATCAGCTCAACCAGCGCGCCAAGGAGCTACGGGAGCTTCGCGAGTCGCACGAGCAAACAGTCGGCGCGCTCGAGCAAAGTCACGAGCAAGCGTTGCGGCAGGTCGAAGGGCGCTACCGCGATGAGCTCAGCGACACTGAGACGACGCACCAGAAAGCCATCGAGAAGCTCAAAGCCCAGATTGCCGACTTCAAGAGCAAGTCTACGGGTCAATCAAAACAGCACGCCGATGCCATCGAGGCGGTGCGGAAGGGTCTCGCGGAAGAGCTACAGGCGGAAAAAGCAGCCCTCAAAGCTGCTCGAGAGGAAACGGCCCAGCTGAAGAAGACCGGGCAGGCCCAGGCAGCGGCTATCAAGGAGCTCGAGGGCAAGTTGGCCAACCAAGTAGCCGAAACGGAGAAGGCTGCGGCGCAGCTCAGCTCGGCCAAACAAGAACACTTGGCGGCCGACAAGGAGCACGCCAAAGCGATAGCAGCGGCCAAAGATCAGCAGGCGCGCGCGCTGGACGAGCAGCGCGTCGACGACCAAAAGAAGATCGCAGCGCTGCGTGCTGAGCATGCGCAAGCTGTCGAAGAGCTACAAAAAGAGAACGCCGAAGCGCTGCAGCAATCGGGCTACGAGATGCAAGAGAAGCTGCTTCAGAAGGAAGCATCGTTCAAATCCATCAAGGAGCAGCTCGATCAAGATCGCGCCGAAATGGAAGAGGAATCGGCGGCTTTGCGTCAGCAGCTGGCTGCGGCTAGGCAAGAGTCGGCCGATCTCGAAGATCGGAACAAGCAGCAGGAACAAGCGAAAGCTGCGCTGCAAGACCAAGTCGTGAGCGCAGAACAAAAGCTCGAAAAGACCAAGAAGCAGCTCGAAAAAGCCCGCAAGAAGTGGGGCAAGGATCGCAAGGCGCTGACGGGTGCACGCGACGCCTTGAGCGTGGTCGTTTCCCAGCTCGGTCACACCGCCAAGCAGTCGCTGGACGACGAGTAGTAGGTGTCTGGCCCAAGAGGCCTGTTCTCCACGAAGCGATTGGGCGCGAGAGACGCCCTTTTGGGGCAAGCGAGCTAACTAGCTCTTGCCGGCAATGGCGCTGATCCAGCCGCCGAGCAGCTTGATGAAGCTCTCGCGTACGGTTGCTGCGGTTTGCTCTACCTCGGCGTGGTCGAGGGTAGCGGCGCCCATGCCAGAAGCCATGTTGGTGATGCAGGAGATGGCTGCCACCCGTACGCCCATATGGCGCAAAGCGATTACCTCAGGAACGGTGCTCATGCCCACTGCATGGGCGCCCATCGTACGTAACATGGCGATTTCGGCTGGGGTTTCGTAGGAGGGACCGAGTACGGCGGCATACACACCATGTTGGAGATCAACCCCAACTTCTCCTGCTGCCGCCTTGGCCATTTCGCCTAGCTGCTCGTCGTAGGCTCGCGTCATGTCGGGAAAGCGTGGCCCTAGCTCTGCCACGTTCGGACCGAACAGCGGGTTGCGACCCGTGAGATTGAGG
>CAZRGL010000451.1:0-9520 GCA_964599485.1 uncultured Polyangiaceae bacterium | reverse complement strand
CAAGCTCCAGAGCTAGTGTAGGCCGACGAGCAGACCCGCGGCAAACATGCCGATGGCCATGCTCATGTGGGGTCGCTCGCCCTCTTGCAGCAGCACGAAATCTGGTTTGGCACGCTCGGCCAGCCGCTTGACCTCGGCGCGCTCGCGCTCCTTGAGCTCGATGCCGAACTTGACCAACCCGGTAATCTCGTTCAGCGACATCAGACCGCTCTCACTGGGCGGACCTTTGCGAAGCCTGCCGAAGCCGGTGTCCTCGGTGACAAGCACCACCGCAGCATCGTCACCTTCCCGGGCCCCGACTGACAGCAGCGGCAGGTAGAGCTTCTTCACCTTGTCGGAAAGGGACACCTCGCCCAGCACATCCGCTGGATCGACGGCGCAATCGGTGAGCGTGAGCCATTTGGCGGTGGGCCGTTGGGCAGCGTATTCAGCGCAGGTCACTTTGGTGGGCGTTCGGTTGGTCAGCGCCGTGTAAACGCCTTGCCCTCCGCCAACGAGCATCGCCGCGGCCAAGATCAACCGAAGCCAGGGCCACCGAATCGACCCTTTCGGCTTGGGCGGCAGCGGGGGCAGCGACGAGGAGGCCGCACGCTCTTCAGTGGAGCTCGGCGACGGCTTTGGAGTCGCCGACACTTCTGCAGCAATACCAGCCTTGTCATCGGTAGCTCCGGCGTCGGCCGCTGGGTCATCGCCCGCTGGGTCATCACCCGCTTGGTCATCACCCGCTTGGTCATCAGTCGTGCTTTGGTCAGGGCTTCCCCCTTCCGCATCGGACGGCGGCATCAGCTCGATTGTGCGCTGGGAAGTCCGCTCGTCACGCTCGATTTGTCCATCGCGCATCGTCACCACCCGGGGCATGCTTTGGGCGAAAGCGATGTTGTGGGTAACCACCACGATGGTCGTTCCGTGCTTCTTGTTGATGTCGAAGAACAAGTCGTGGATGGCGTCACTGGTCCCGGAATCGAGGTTGCCCGTCGGCTCGTCGGCAAGGATCAGCTTGGGCTCGAGCACCAGCGCCCGGGCTAGTGCAACGCGCTGCTGCTCGCCCCCTGACAGCTCTCCTGGTCGATGGCTTTCGCGGTCGCTGAGCCCCACCTCGGCGAGTAGTCGCCTGGCCCGCGGGGTCATCGCCGCGCGTCCTCGTCCCTGGATGAGCCCAGGCATCATTACGTTCTCGAGGGCATTGAACTCGGGCAACAGGTGGTGGAACTGGAAAACGAAACCGACGGTTTCGTTGCGAATGGCCGCAAGCTTGGCACTACCCAGACCGGTCAGCTCACGACCAGCGAGCGTGATGGTGCCGCTCGTTGGCAAGTCGAGGGTGCCCATGCAATGCAGCAAAGTGCTCTTGCCGGCGCCGGACTTGCCCACGATGGCAACGACCTCAGCGGCACCAATGTCCAGATCGATGCCTTTGAGCACGTGCAGCTCACGACCCATGTGCAAGAAGGTCTTGTGAAGGTGACGGATGCTGACGAGCGGTTTGGTCATGAGTGAAACGAGCTACTCGTAGCGCAAGCCGTCCACGGGGCGAACACGCGCGGCGGTGAGTGCTGGATAGATGGTCGCGATGGTACAGATAGCGAGCGCCGCCAAGCCGACCATGAGGTAGTCCTGTGGGTCCACGTTCACCGGCAGCCTATCGATGTAGTAGACGTCGGGGTCGAGTCGAACGCCCGACCACGACAAGCCCAAACAGGCGGCGAGCGCGACGGCGACTCCAAGGATGGTCCCGATGGCACCGATCAGGACGCCTTCGAGCATGAACACCTTCATGATCGCCTGGTCGGCCGCGCCGAGCGCTTTCATGACGGCGATGTCTTTGGTCTTCTCGGTAACCATCAACAGCAAGGTGCAGATGATGCAGAAGCTGGCCACAGCGATGGCAATCGAGAGGATCACGAACGTGGCGACCTTCTCGAGCTTGAGGGCGCTGAAGAGGTTCTTGTTCATCTCCTTCCAATCGCGCACGCGCAGCTCGTCGAGTCTGCTCTTTTGACCCTTTCTCGCGGCATTGATGGCCGCCACGGCTGCGTCGACCTTGGGGCGGAGCTGCACCACCATCTCAGGATCGGGGACCCGTATGTCGATTTTGCTGATGTGCGCTTGCATGTCGAAGAAGCGCTGGGCCACATCGAGGAGCACATATGCGTGAGACGCGTCGTACTCGTACATGCCGCTGTAGAACACGGCGGCGACCCGGAACTTGCGGGCCCGCGGCATGATGCCCGTCACACCCAACTCGCCCATGGGTGACAAGATCGTGAGCTCTTCACCAACCATCACGTGCAGCGACTTGGCCAGCTCGCGACCCAGAATGACGCCGGGGTACTCCTTCTTTTCTCGGGGTCGGCTTATCGAGCTGGCGAACTTCAGCGGCGCCGGCTTGTAGTAGGGCTCGCCACCTGGTCCGCGCCCCACCAGCTCCCCGGGCTTGAGGTCCATCAACCTGCGAGGATGAAGCATGTAGTCGAACTTGCCGACCTCGATATTCTGCTTCAGATCGATGACATCGCCGATCGTCCTGGGGTCGATGCCGCGCATCAGCACACCCGCGGTGTTGGTCGACGACGAGGCCATCGCATCACCGCCGACCACTGGTGTGGCGGCGCCGCCCGTTGGCTCGATCGACTTGCGCACGTCCTTCAGGATCGGCTGCCACTTGGCAAAACCTCGAGGGTGGCGCACGTCCACGACAATGTGAGCCGTGTTGCCCAGAATCTTCCGTTTCAGATCGTGGCCGAAGCCGCCCATGATCGAGGTGACCGAGCACAGCGCGCAGGAGCTGACCGCCACTCCCAAGATACTGAGAACGGAGATCACGGTCAGAAAACCGCTCTTTGTCGCGCTGAGCATGCGACCGCTGACGAACGCCACAAAACCGTGCCGCTGCAGGGCTTCCAAACCCACCGGCAGCAGAGCCAGCAAGCTGTAGACCATGAAGATCACGCCGCAGAGCAGGGCGCTGGCGCGCACGATTTCTTGAACCAAGTCGTAGCGACCGTTGATCGGCGCGCGCAGACTCACGTTGATGGTAGTGAGCACGAGCGCGCTAACGCCCACCAAAGCACCAAACCACCACGAGACCGCAGCGCCGGGGCGCTTGGCCCACTGCCGCCATCCCCGCGAAACGAGCACGGGCAACATCAACAGCACCGCCAGGTACATCCCCGCAAGTAGCGGGCGAACCGACAGTAGCTGGGCGAGGCGCATCAGGCCTCAGGCCTCAGTAGCGGGAAGAGGATCACGTCCCGAATGGATGGGGCTGTTGTAAGCATCATGGTGAGCCGGTCGACGCCCATGCCGAAGCCCGCAGTGGGAGGCATGCCGTATTCGAGCGCGCGAACATAGTCGGTGTCGTAATCCATCGTCTCTTCCGCGCCACGGCTCTTGGCCTCGACCTGGGCCCGAAAGCGACTCGCTTGGTCCTCGGGGTCATTGAGCTCGCTGAAGGCGTTGCACAGCTCTTGCCCGCGCACGAACAGCTCATAACGATCCACCAAGCTCGGATCCGAGTCCTTCTTGCGCGCCAGCGGCGAAATCTCGAAAGGGTAGTCGGTGATGAATACCGGCACGCTGAGATCACCCTGGCGATAATCCTCGGTGAGGTAGGGCTCAGCCAGATACTCGTAGGCGCAAAACAGCCGCTCGCCCGGCCCTTCACACTTCTTGGCTCCTTGTCGGAACTGAGCCCAGTCGATCTTGCGGCCCTTTGCTTTCGACGCCTTGGCCCACGTCTTGATGGGTGCGTCATCGTGATGGACGGTTTCCACCACCTCCGCTGGCAAGTCAGCTTTCAGCAAGGCTGTCGCAACAGCGTCGTGCATGCTGACCCGCTCGAAGCGCTCGAGCGTGAAGCTGCGACCGCTGAGCCATTCGGCATGCTCCTCGGGCATGCGCTCAGCAAGGTGAGCGTCGACATGGCGCAATAATTCCTCAGTCAGGTCCATCAAGGTCTCGTAGGTGGCGTAGGCCTGATAGAACTCCAGCATGGTGAACTCGGGGTTGTGGCGTGTGCTTACACCCTCGTTGCGATAACACCGCGCGATCTCGTAGACGCGTTCGAAGCCCCCCACCACGAGGCGTTTGAGGTACAGCTCGGGCGCGATGCGCAGGAATAAATCCATGTCGAGCGTGTTGTGATGGGTCATGAACGGCTTGGCCGTCGCGCCGCCAATGAGCGTGTGCAAACTGGGCGTCTCCACCTCGAGAAAACCCCGCTGATCAAGAAAGGAGCGCAACGCGGTCACGATGTGTGTGCGGGCGCGGAACACCTGCGCCACCGCCGGGTTGGCCACCAGATCGACGTAGCGCATGCGATAGCGCGACTCGACGTCCTTGAGCGCAGTCTTGGTGGGCGGCGGGCGGAAGGCCTTGGTGAGCAATCGAATACGCTCGACGCCGATGGATAGCTCACCACGCTTGGTCGCCATGGTGGTACCGACGGCTTCGACGAAATCACCCAGATCGAGATCCTCCAGGGCGTTGTAGGCATCACCGAGCTGCGAGGCGTCACAGACGAGCTGCAGCTCGGCGGTGCGATCGCGCAGACGCACGAAGGTCATGGCGCCGAAGGAGCGCAAGAACAGGACGCGACCTGCCACTCGAAATCGCAGCGACTCGACCTGCTCTGCTTGGTAGCGCCCGTCCTGTCCGCGGGCGTTTTCGCAGGGCTCGCGTACCGCCGCCAAAGCGCTGAGCGGCAGGTCTGTCGAGCAGACATCGTTGGCAAATGGATTGTCACCACGCTCACGCAGCTTTGCTGCTTTGGCGCGGCGCACCTCGATTAGCTGTTGTTCGGTCTGCCCGCCCTTGTCTTTGGCCACGGTTATACTTCCTCAGAGGTGTCGTCATCGGAGGCCGAAGATAGAAGAAATGCCTCGATGAAGGGATCGATGTCACCAGCGAGCACCGCATCGACGTTGCCAGTCTCGATCTCGGTGCGGACGTCTTTTACCAAGCGATAGGGCGCCATCACGTAGTTACGAATTTGGCTTCCGAAATTGATGGCGCTCTTGGCCGCTTCCCGCGCCGCCACCTCACTCTGCCGTCGCTCGAGCTCCAGCTGATAGAGCTTGGCTTTCAGCATCTTGAGAGCCAGCGCCCGATTCTGATGCTGGCTACGTTCCGCCGAGCAGCGAAGGAGGATCCCGGTGGGCTTGTGCTTGAGGATGACGGCGGTTTCGACCTTGTTGACGTTTTGACCACCTTTTCCGCCCGCACGAGTGGTGCTGATCTCGATGTCCCCTTCGTCGATCTCGATGTCGATCTCGTCATCGGTGTCGGGGATGACGTCCACCGCGGCAAACGAGGTCTGCCGGGTGTGGTCAGCGTTGAATGGACTCATGCGAACCAGTCGATGCACGCCTTGTTCGGCGCGCAGATAACCATAAGCCGACTCCCCTGACACCGAGAAGCTCACGCCATCGATACCCGCTTCATCGCCCTCTTGCTGATCGATGATGGTGACCTTGTAGCCCCGTCGCTCACACCATCGCATGTACATGCGCATCAACATCGCGGCCCAATCCTTGGCGTCGGTCCCCCCTGCGCCAGGATTGACGCTGACGATGGCGTCGGAGTGGTCAGCAGGACCAGAAAGCATGCGCTTGAGCTCGAGCTCACGAAGCTGGGTGGCAAGCGTGTTGATCTGTGTGGCAGCGTCGGCCACCGCGCTTTCATCGTCTTCCTCGGCTGCGAGCTCCAGATAGTCGCCGGCCTCTTCGAGCTCCACCTCGATGCGCTCGACCAGCACGACCTTGGCCTCGATGCCAGCGCGCTTGCGGAGAATCGCTTGTGCGCGTCGCTGATCGTCCCAGAAACCCTCCTCGAGCGTTTGTCGGGTCAGCTCTTCCAAGCTTCGTTTCAGGTTGGGGACGTCAAAGATGCCTCCTTAGCGCCTCAAAGCGCCTTTGGAGGTCGGCAAGCTTGTCGCGTGCTTCTGGCAGCATGGTGCTCGGTATCTATTCGATTCTCTTGTCGGGCGCCATGTTGTTGGCGACCACAGGCGCAGAGACCAGATTCCTTGGTGCGCTGCCGGACGGGCTGACGGTATAGTGGATCTGAGTTGAGCGAGGGCAAACGACAAGTACAGCAGGTGGCCACCATCTCCGAGCGTGGTCCGACCAAGCGACAGCACGCGCGCTTTGACGTGGAGCTCGACGTTCACTTCGGCAGCGAGCACAACTTCTACGCTGGCTTCGTCGAGAACCTGTCCGTGGGTGGGGTATTCATCGCGACCCATGATCTCAAGCCTCTGGGAAGCATCGTCTCGGTGAGCATTTTCCTGCCTGGCAACGAGATCCCCGTGACGGGTAAGGGCGAAGTACGCTGGATCCGCGAGCTCAACGTGGACAGCGACGTCACACCCGGCATGGGGATCCGCTTCGTCGAGCTCGAAGGTCACGGCGACCTGTTGGTCCGCGAGTTCATCAAGCGCCGCGATCCGATGTTCTTCGACGACGAGTGAGCCCAAGCACCCAGAGTGGCCCATCCGGCCGGCACTCGCGCTCGCACTCGCGCTGGGTGCTCATGCTCCTGATCGCCCACAAAACAAGAGAAATGACATGGCGTACTGCTCACGTGTTCAGTATACTTTCAGTATCTGCCGCCCATGGCCGCCTCCATCGACATCTTCTCATCCACGCACCTCGCCACGTTACGCGGCGAGGCACTGCTTGGTGCTTCTTCATTGCGGCAGCAGAGCTCGGATGGGCGCTCGAGGGCGCTGCCATTGGGTGTCGCAGCGATCGACGAGGTGCTTCCAGACAGGGGCTTGCCATACGGCAGCGTCGTCGAAATCTGCTCGCCCAATGGGCTAGCACGCGCAACCCAGCTGGCTTTGAGCGCCTGCGTCTCAGCTCAAAACCAATCACGCGCCAGCTCCTCCGATGGGGACTGCAGCTGGTGCAGCTGGGTCGATGCCAGCCGCAGCTTGTTTGCTCCCGGCGTGGTCCGTGCCGGTGTCGATCTCGAGCGGCTGTTGATCGTACAGCCCGATCCGCAGGACATCGCGCGGGTTGGCGTACGCCTGGTATCCAGTCGTCTGTTCTCAGTGGTGGTCCTCGATCGCTGCGGCATCCCAGGCGGCGAGCTCAACGAGCAACGCACCCGCTGGGACATCGCCGTACGCCGCCTAGCGCTTGCAGCCGAGCGCAGCGACACCATCATCCTGCTGTTGAGCAAGCTGTCCCAATCACAGCAGCGCTCGCTACCGACCAGCCTACGGATCGAGCTGAGCCGTCCCAGTCTCGACCGCTTGAGCCTACGGATCAGCAAGGATCGCCGCGGTCGAATCAGCGGCCCCCATACGATCTCACTCCTCAAAACGCTCTAAGCTCGTAAGCAGAAACGCTCGTCTGCGTCCGGGGTCCGAGTCCACTAGTCCGCATCCGGGTCCGGGGCCGAGTCCGCGTAGTCCGCGTCCGGGTATGTCAGGAAATCTGAAGCAGGCGCCGCCGAGTTAGCCCAGCCGGTCGGCGTCAATCGAACCAGCCGTGCAAGAAACCACGTCTGCTATTGCGATCGATGAACATCCAAGCCTCGCTGTGCTGTGCTTGCTGCGCAGCAGCTTGCTGTGGGCGCAGCTGTGGTGGCTTGCTGCCTGCCCCCCCGCTCAAACCGGTACGGAGCCAAGCCCGTGCATAGTCTCGGCTCACCGGTGAATCGGTCCACCACTCGACACGATCCATCCGGGTAGACAAGCGCAAGCGATCAATCAGAAACAAGCTGTGCTCGGCCCCAATCAAAGCGCCAGCAGTCAGCCTTCCTACGAAAATGGGTTGCGGCAGGATGCGCGTGGGCTCGGGTATGAGGACTCGATTGACAGCCGCATGACCAGAGATGGCCTCTGGCGCTCGTCGTTCTGGGGCTTGGCATTTCTTGGGATCGATCGCAGCGAGCTGCGACTGCGCTTCTGGCCGGTGGCTGTTGGCAACGCGCAACACACCAACACGCGTAGGCCCGACCCACGCGCTGAGCTCAGCAAGCAAGGTCGGAAACGCATCGGGGCTCACACCACGTCGTTTACTGATGTCGAGCTGAGCAACTGATCGACTGGTGAGATCATCGAGCGTGAGCTGCACTGAGACGACAGGAGCCGCGAGCTGCAGTCGCTCGATCTTGACGCGCACGGCGCGCAACAAATCCTCTTGACGCGAAAGCGCGATCGGTAGCTCGAGGGCAATGTCGATCTGCGCGCGCGACCTCTGCCCCTCTGCAGCCCGGGGGCCTCGCTCGAGCTTGGCATTCAGCTGGCTGAGCGCGAGTATCGAAGAATCGTAGGCCAGCGAAATCGTCGCCTTGGCGGAAGCCTCGCCACGTGTCGAGAGCCTCGCCATGGCCCGCGCCACCAAACCACGTAGTACGAACAAAAGCGGCTCAGTGCCGTCGAGCGCATGCTCGAAGCTCGCCATCTCCACGACACGCCGAGGCGGCTGCCAGCTGCATAGCGGCAACGCGTCACGCCCAGCGAGCAACTCGAGCAAGTCTTGAGCAGCGCGGCCGAGCCGGTGAGCCAAGCGCGCCCGATCGAGCCGATGGAGATCTGCCACACGCAGGATGCCGAGCTTGCCCATCCAAGCCATCAGCTTGGGATCGAGCGGCAAGGCAGCGATGGGAAGCGTTGCCAGCGCCTCAGCACTCTTGCCGCTGGCCACGATGCGCTCACTTTGATTGTGACTCCAGCGGGCCACGGCTTGGGCAACCCGTGGTCCATCGGCAATTGCAACCCGCGCGTGATGACCGAGCTTGGAGCAGCGCTCACGTAGCTCGGCACACAAAAGATCCTCGCCCCCAATGAGACGAGCACAACCCGATACGTCGAGCCACACGGTGTCGAGTGGTCCTGCGCCGGCGCCCGCCGGATAACGAATCGTAGGCTCAGGCTGTGGTCGATCGAGCGTGAGGGCTGCCGTCGTTCCGAACCCGAGCGCGATCTCTGCCACCCTTCCGAGCGCCTCTTCAATCTGAGGGCGCGTCAAACGCACAACCTCGAGCTGGCCCACAAAAGCGGCGGCTTCGGCGGTGGTCTGGCGAGGTCTGGCCCCATAGCGCCAAGCACATGGATCGACAGCATCGAGGACGACGTTTGCCTCGGCTTGCTCCACGCTCGCCTCGTCATCCACGATGACCGCGAAAGGCCGCTCTTTCGTGCGCGGCTGCTGCGCACAGATCAACTCACAAGCCAGCTGTGGCAAGACGATGGCAGCAACGCGCTTCATACTGAACAAATATACAGTATTGTCGCCTTGCGTCCACCCGCGTGAAGAATCGCTCTGGCTCGATCGTTGTGACCTCTTCATCCCGCCCGCCGGTGTAGACTCGGGCGTCATGCAGCAACCTCCTGGCTATCCACCTGGCGGCGGCCCTCCCCAACAAGGCTGGGGCCAACCGCAACAGCCCCAGCAACAACAGCAACCGCAACAGGGGCAGCAGCACGGCCAGCAGCAGCACGGCCAGCAGCAACACGGCCAGCAGCAGCACGGCCAGCAGCAGCACGGCCAGCAGCAGCACGGCCAGC
>CAZRGL010000450.1:0-9534 GCA_964599485.1 uncultured Polyangiaceae bacterium | reverse complement strand
TGGCCTCTGGCTGACTGGCGGTGGCCTCTGGCTCAGTGGCGGAGGCCTCTGGCTCGGTCTTTGGGCGATTGGGGGCGGTCTGCGACTCGGTGGCGGTGGCCTCTGAGTCGGAGGTCTTTGGCCGGCCTGAGACGGCTGCTGGCCAGCGGAACGATGAGCTGGAGCTACCTGCATCGGCCCGGGGGTTGGCTCACCAATCCCCATGAGCGTCTCGCCCAATGCCTCTCCGCGCAGCTCGCCCGGCCAAGCTCCAGGTAGCGGTGGCGGACCACCGGCTGGCAGCGGCCCGCCATCTGGCACAGTTGCCGGCGCGTGAGCGCTCGAGGCCGGATCCGACGGTTTTGCCGGTTGCGGCTGATCGGTCGCGGGCCGCGGCGCAGGCCTCGGGGGCTTGGCAAGGTCGGTCCGGCGCCGCAATTCCGTCGGGATCTCGCGACGAACGGTGACCGCGTCAGAGTCGATCTCCTTGTCGAATTTGTCGTCGCTCATCGTCCCGAAGCGGCATCGAGCATAGCTGAATCGGCGCCCCTTGGTTGCATTTTGAATCGACGCAGTGACAGTCGCAGGTCGGAATTGTCAGCCGCAGGTGTCGAGCTCTTCACCGTCGTGGGCGCAAAAAAGCCGGATCTTGCTACCCGTTTGTTGGCGCAGCTGTCGCAATCGAGCCTGGTTTGCGCGGCGCGCTGCGTCGTCGATGGCGATGGTCTTTTGGAACAGGCTCAGACCAGCTGGGCACCTCGGATCGCGGTCGTCCATTTCGCCGTGGTGAAAATAAGCGTCCCCGCAGTGTAGCAACCAGCCTTCTCCGTCTCGCACCGCAACGCAGGCGTGCCCGCGCGAATGGCCTGCGGTTGGAATGAGCAACACCTCGGGCTCCACGATGGCTTGAACGCAAGCAAAGCCCTCGAAAGACTCGCCCTGTTGCGGCTCATGCAACTGCCAACGAGGCTGGTGAGCCCATTGGACCTGGCGATAGCGATGCTTTTCCCGCCAACCGCGGGGCTTGGTGGCCGCTGCATGCTCGTCGCTCAGTACGTGGACCTCGGCGCCAGGGAAGTCGGGCAAGCCGCCAGCGTGGTCCACGTCCAGATGGGTGAGCACCACGTGACGCACATCGCCGCGCTCATAGCCCAAGCGCTCCACTTGTCGGGCTGCGGTCGCCTCGGGATCGAGCAGCGGGCGTGTGGCGCGCAGGAACAACTTGCCGAGGCGTCGCTCTGGCTCGGCGACGTCGAGCAGGCCGATGCCGCTATCGATGAGCACCAGCCCCCCATCCGTTTCGATCAACAAGCAATGGCAAACCATGCGCCCCCGAGCCAGCCAGCTGCCGTAGCCGTGGACGAGCCGTTCGTTGAACGGGCGCATGTCGAGGCAATTGAGGTGGTGGATCTTACTCATGGGACCTGCTTCTTCGACCAGTGCACGCGACCAAAACGCGAGGCCTTATGGAAGTTGCCACGACGCATGATTGGTGACCAGGCAACGCCACCGTTGTTTTGCATGGCGTAGAAGTTCATGCGCCATCGGTCGCCAACTCGCGGCGGCGCCCGCTTGGCTTTGGCAAAGGATGCCCAGGGGATTTTGGCTTCTACGGTGTAGCCGCTATCGCGATCGGCATCGTTGTCCAAGCTGCCTCGGAGCTTGACGCCGCTGGTCAGCTTGGCCGACCAATTCTGATGACCGAAGGGGCCGCGTGGGCTGTGGCGCGGGCGGTTGTAGCTGTCGAAGCGTGAGTCGAAGACTAGGTTCTGTGGGTTGATTTGGATCTCGTAGTAGTCGCGGTTGTCGCCATCACCATCGGGATCGATCATGATCTCGACGGTGTCGCGTTCCCAAAGATGCGGATCGACGGCGCCGGCCGGAAAGCCGCCGCGGAGGGTCGGATCCTGGACTTCGAAAGCAACATAGAGGTACCTGGAATCGTACAGCAATTTGGCGCGCCCTTGGATGGGTGAGCCTCTCGCTGGGCGCCCGGTCGAGACATTGACGAAGGGGCCCGTGTCCGCCGCCTGCGCCCAGGCGGGCTCGTCGAGCACCCCGTCGATGCCTATCGTTGCGGTCGAGCGGAGCCGGGGCACCAGCAGCTCAGGGATGGAGGAGTCCTTGGTTTCGACGCTCAATCGCACGACGGCGCCGCTGCGCGCCGCGTCAATGGCCTTCCCCGTGGCTGCTAGACGTTGCCGGCCCTGGTAAAAACCGGTCAAAACCAACACCTTGTCCGGCGCATCGTGGGGGATGCTGACGCGCAGCTCGTCGACGATGTAGCGCCCGGCGGTCCAGCGCGATGGTGGCAACGGTGTACCTGTGACGCCCGCGAGCGCGCGCAAGGGGCCACTGGCATCGAGGTTGGCCAGGAGCCGTCCACCCTGGTCGGTCAGATGGGTGAATTGTCGCCAACCCGCTGCCAATGGCTGCGAGACTTTCCATACCAAGCTGAGCTTGAACGAGCTGCCTGCCCGATGGGTCAACGTACGTGGCGTGATGACGTAACCCACTAGCGAGACGCTCCCGAACCGAGCATCGGTGCGGATCATATTTGAGGGAGGATGGTGATGCTCCAGGGCGGCGAGTCGTCTCCGTTGTGCCTTGCTCAAATTGGCTTCTGGTGGATCGCCCACGCACGCCGCTACCAGCAAGAGCAGGCATACAGCGGCGGTCAGCAGGCGGCTGTCCGGCGCGGTGAGGGGACCCATGACGGCTGCGCAGCGGGCTACTTGCGTCGCTTCTTTCGAGCGCCCCGCTGACGGCGTCGTGCTGCCTTTCGGGCGTTACGCTCTTGGACGGTGAGCGGCTTCTTCTTGCTGTCGGGTGCGTCGTCTCCGCCCGGCAGACCCGGCATACCCATGCCTGGCATTCCTGGCATACCCATGCCTGGCATACCCATGCCTGGCATTCCCGGCATTCCCGGCATTCCCATCCCCGGCATTCCCGGCATTCCTGGCATTCCACCCATGCCCTGCTTGGCCATCAGCTTGCGCATCTTGCGCATGCTGGCCACGCCCTTGAGGCCCGGGATTTTCCCCATTATTCCTAGGTCTTGCCCGACAGTGCTCATCATTTGCTTCATGAACAAGAACTGTTGCACGACCGTGGTGACTTGCTTTTCTTCGGTGCCGGAGCCCTTGCAGATGCGGGCGGTTCGGGATGGCTCACGGATGAGGACGTAGGGGTCCTTGCGCTCGGAAAGCGTCATCGACTGGATGATTGCGCGGATACGGACCAGCTCCTTGTCGTCGAGGTTGATGCCGTCTGGCAGCCCTCCCGGGAACATGCCTCCGAGTGGTAGCTTGTCGACGAGATCCTTCAGCGAGCCCATCTGCTGGATCATCGACACTTGCTCGAGGAAATCGTCGAGGGTGAACTCGCCGCTCAAGAGGCGGGCTGCGTCCTTCTCTGCGGTCTTCTCGTCGACGACCTTCTCGAAGTCCTGCATCAGGCCGACCACGTCGCCCATTCCCAGAATGCGACTGGCCATGCCCGGCGCACGGAACTCCTCGAACTTGTCGGTGGTCTCCCCGATGCCGGCGTAAAGAATCGGTGCCTCGGTGACTTCCTTGACGCTCAGCGCGGCGCCACCTCGAGCGTCACCGTCGAGCTTGGTCAGGATCACCCCAGTGATGTCGAGCAACTCATTGAAGTTCTTGGCCGTTTGCACGGCGTCCTGGCCAATCATCGCGTCCACGACCAGGTAAATGTTCTGTGGCGTAATCGCGTCTTTGATGGCTCCGAGCTCGGCCATGAGCTCTTCGTCGATCGAGAGGCGGCCGGCCGTGTCGTAGATGATCAGGTCGCAGCCCTGCTTTTTGGCCTCGGCCTCGGCTGCAGCGCAGATTTCCACTGGAGTTGCGCCAGCGATGTTGAACACCGGCATGTCGATCTGGTCGCCGAGCACCTTGAGCTGCTCGACTGCGGCGGGCCGCTGCATGTCAGCCGCGACGAGCATCGGCTTGCTGTCTTCCTCTTCGCGCAGCAAGCGCGCCAGTTTTGCGCACGTGGTCGTCTTGCCGGAGCCCTGCAAGCCGATCATCACCACTTTGGTGGGGCCGCTTTCGGCCCACTCGATCGGGTCGCCGTCGTATTCCATCAGCTCGACGAGCTCGTCGTGGCAGATCTTGATGAACTGCTCACCGGCGCCGACCTTGTGCACGGCGCCTTGGTGCTTGACCCTAGTTTCGAGGGTCTGGCCTACGGCCTTGGCTTTGATCCGGGCGAGGAAGGCCTTGGCGACGCCGAGCTCGACATCGGCCTCGAGGAGGCTGAGGCGAACTTCGCGCAGGGCCGGATCGATGTTCCGCTCGCTCAGCTCCGTGAGCCCGGCGAGCCGGTTGCGTGCCTGTCGAAAACCCTTGGAGATAGTGTCAAACATGAGCGCTCAGGGCCTATTAGCACGAACTCGTCCAGAGACTTAGGGGCAGGGAAGGCTGCTCTGCCCGGGACTGGGAGCAGCGCTCTGCCTCAGCGGCGCAGCCAGCGGTGCAACTGCTGCAGTGCGGTGCGACACACTTCTATGTCCTTCTGGGCTGCAGTGAGCCTCTGTTCTGCTTCCGTGAGCGCTTTGGCGATCTGGGCATCGGCGCGGCCCGACCTCACCTTGGCTTTCAAATCGTCTGCGAGCTTGTTGCCTTCGTACAGGGCCCGATAAGCGCTGGCGCAGCTCGATTGTGCCAGCTGGGCGCGCTTGGCTTTGACCTGCATTCGCTCGAGCTCCACGACTTGGGGCAGTCGCCGGTTGGGGTTGGCTTGGCGCACGCGCTCGACCTGGGCGAGCACCCGGGTGACGTCTTGGCGTTCGGTGGATTGCCCGCACGCCAAAGGCGAAAGCATCAATGCCGTCATTGCCAGCATGAGCAGAGCGGCGGGAACAGCAGGCACTTCGAGGCTCTGGCGCGGCGGCTGCGCGCTGTGGGTTACGCGGCCGGTTTCGGCGGCGGTCCCATCTGGATGCGCTCGCCCACATACGAGCCAACCAGCGTGAACATCACGCCGATCAGCGCCATGATGATGTACATGAAAATCGGCATCGTGCGCACGGTCTGGCCAGGCCCGAGCAAGCCGAACAAGCCGTTATAGAGGTAGAAGACCGTCGGCAAAGCGACGATGAGAGCCGCGACGACGGGCTCCACGAAGGTCTTCCCGGGCGAAATCAAACCAACCAACATGCCGCCGATGAACCACACGGGAATCGACAAGCTCATCCCGTAGTAGCCTTCGAAATCCAACGCGCCCACCGCGCTCGGCAAAGCGATGATGATCGCCGCTGTAAGCACCGCTTGGACGCCCATCGCAATGGCCGCCCAAGTCATGCTGAATCCTTCTTGCTGATAGCGCCGTTCGCGATCACGCTGATCGGATTCGATCGCCTTGAGCTCTTCGAGGGGGGCCCCGCAGGAGCCACAACGACGTGCCGTCTCGGGATTCTTGGCCCCGCACGACGGGCAGTTAATGATCTTACCCTTCTTGTCAGCCATCCCCCCTAGGCTAGGCAAGCTGGCAGGCGCGGGCAAGATGTAGGTGCTCGAAGCGAAAACTACTGCTCCAACGCGCCTGAGTCAGCCGTCTGACAGGCGTTGCTGCATCACCGTGAGCGAAGGGGGGGCTCGAACGGCCCCGAGCCTTGTCCGATAGCTTCCAACCGCGGTGCCAGCAGCGCTCAAGTGCACGCCTTCGGGGTACAAGGGCTCAGCAAATGCGCGAATCGTCGGCTCGAGCGCCGCCGAGGTCGCCGCCGTATTCGGCGCCGCGAGCTGGTCATCAAAGCCCACCAGCAGCTGCGCCGGGTCGAATTGAAGGCCCGCCAGGTCCTGCTCGAGCAACACGGCGGCTTGGAGCAAGATGGCCAAACCTGCGCGCAACCCTTCGCCGGCCGAACGGTCGGGTCCGCGTCTTTGGCGGTACAACAGGCCCATCCCGCCCCCTTCTTGCTCGCCTAGGCCGAGGTAGCACTCCTGAGCCACGAGCAGCACGCCAGGCCCTTGTTCGACATGGCTGTAGTCAGCAACGTCGAAGAGCAGCAGCTGGTTACCGAAGCGCTGCTGCTGGATCCACTTGTGAAAAACACCGATGAGCTCGCCGGGCGGCGGTGATTCGCCACGACAGAAGAGCTTTAGGATGGGTTGGGTAGGGTCCATGGGTCGATGTTGCTGTTGGTGACTGGCGGCTAGCTCGTCATACGGCCGTAGCAGCTATGAGCGGCTTCGATGAACAGCTGCGCCTCTTCGATTCGCAGCCGAGCGGCGGCCAGATCGACGGGCTGTCCCGCTCGTTCATGCGCCGCAAACAAGTAGTTGCCGAACTTCCCGCCTGCGAAGGGGTCGAAGAACAACTTGGTATCGAACAAGCGTGCGCGGAACTGTTCGACGATCTCGGCAGCGCTGTTGCCCAATCCAGGGTGGAGCTCTTTGGTCAGCGCTTTGGCCGCCGTCAACATCGCTTGCAAGGCCCCCTCGGCTGCAGCAGCGGCGTTTTCCAGCTCGAGTTGCTCTTGGGCCTCGAAAATCTCCCGCTCACTCGCCGCGAGCTCGAATTGGGCGCTGCTGATGACCTCGCCGGCGCATTCGCCAATACCGAGATCACCAATCGTGAACTCACGAGGATCGCCCCAGTCGCTGTAGTACGCAGGGTCGTCGGCGTGGTCGGGCACGACGAACAGATCCTCGAGGAGGGTCCGAATGTGCTTGCGCCCAACCCGTCGGATGTAGTGCTGGAAGCGCTCTGTCGGTTGGCGTTGCTTGGAAAAATCGTCGGTGATTCTGTCGGTCACTTCGAGGATGTTGCGGGAAGGCAATGCGCCCATCGCCAGGCCGAACGACTTGGCGTTTTCGGTCCACTGACCTCCTAGCACCACCTGGAAATGCGGCACTGTGTAGCTGCCCACCTTGCGGCTGACTCCCCAGAATCCGATGTCGGCCACGTGGTGTTGGCCGCACCCATTGAAGCAACCGCTGAGCTTGATCCTCAACCCTTTGACCGCGTCGTCGAGCGTTGCAGTTCTGGCAGCGAATCTCTCGGCCAACACCGCTGCGAGGCCGCGCGAAGAAGCGATTCCGAGCTTGCACGTATCGGTTCCAGGGCAAGCGGTGATGTCGGCGATGGTGCCCGCCCCCGGCGCTGCGAGCCCGACTTTCTCGAGCGCGCCGTGGATCGCAGGTAGGGAACGCTGCTCGACCCAGCGCAAGACGATGTTCTGCTCGATGCTCAGACGGGCAGCTCCGCGAGCGTGCACCCGCGCGAGCTCGGCGACAGCGCGCAGCTGGTCGCTCGTGATGTCGCCCAGGGGTAAGCTCAGCGTTACGGTGACGAAGCCCGCTTGCTTCTGCTCTGCGACGTTGCTGTGGCACCAGCGCGTGAAGCGATCGCTGTTCGCTCCAGGAGCGGTTGGGCTATCCGACTTCGTGGGCTTAGCTGCTGTGGGCGGTGTTTCGAAGCTGTCGCGGGTTGCCAGAAACGCCGTCCAACGTGGGTCGGGCGTGAGCTTGCTTCGCTCTTGTTGTACCTCTTTTCGGAATGCTTCGAGGCCAAGCTTCTGCACGACGAACTTGAGGCGGGCGCGGGCCCGGTTGCGCTTTTCGCCGAGCCGGGTGAACACGCGGCAGACCGCCAGCGAAAGGGGCAGCACCTCTTCTTCCGGCACGAAGGGCTCGAGCAGCTGAGCGCCATAGGGTACGGCGCCGAGGCCCCCGCCGACGTACATCGCGAAGCCGCGCCCGGTCGGGTCGTCTGGCGGCGTCTTGGCGATGAAACCGATGTCGTTGATGCTCACCACACCGCAGGCTTGGTCTTGGCAGCCGCTGAAGGCCGCCTTGAACTTGCGGCCGAAGTCCTGCGCGTCGGGGTGGCCGAGCAAGTAGTCCGCTAGGGCGTGAGCGTAGGGTGACACATCGAAGCGTTCCGTCTTGCAGACGCCAGCAATCTGGCAAGCGGTCACATTGCGTACAGAATTGCCGCATGCCTCTCGGGTGGTGATCCGAACCGCTGCCAAGCGCCGCATGATGGTTGGCGTGTCCTCGATGTGCACGAAATGCAGCTGCACGTCTTGGCGCGTGGTGATGTGGCAAATTGCGTCGGAATAAGCCTCGGCCAGATCTGCCAGAACCAGCATTTGGTCGGGATCGACTGCGCCGTAGGGGATCTTGATGCGCATCATGCCGGGCGCCGCCCAGAGCGTGCCCGGGCCCTTGAGCAGGTCGGCGTCTGGAAAGCTCAGTTGGCGGCTGGCGACACCGTCATGACGCTGGCCGTTGTCGTAACGCTGGCCGTACACGCCCCGCCGCAAGCGGGTCTCGGCGAACACCGTCTCATCGAGCTTGCCCTGCTTGCGCAGCAAGATCTGCTTTTCGAATACGTCGATCTCGCGGGCGAGACCGGGCTCGATCTGAGCCTCGAGCTTCTGCTTCCACGCTTGCGCTGTCATTTTGGTGGTGTGTATGTGTTCGGGAAGCCTACACCATGGCAGATTTCATCGCGCCGCGCACCCGTGGGCCCTACAGCGGTGGGTCGCCTCTTCGCGCCCGCAGTTAGTCTGCCGATGCCAACAGGGGGCCGCCACGCTTGCCTTCACGTCGCAGTTGCAGGGTGCGCTCCACGACGACCGAGAGCCCAGCGCGTAGCTGCTGCTCCACGGCGGCTCCCTCTAGCACGCCGAGCGCCCGCGCCACGGCCTCTCCAGTCGAAACGTGCCCCGGCTTCGGAGGTCTGCGAATCGCCAAAGGCGGCTCGAACGGTCCGTCGACAGACACCGCTTCTGCGCGCTGCAGTTGCTCGATGCGTTGCATCATGCGACGTGTTTGCCGCCAGCTGCCGTCGGGTACCCACAAGCGGCATGGCTCGGCCCCGTCGGCTTCACGCAGCAGCCGGCCGGAAGGATGCAGTACCAAGTCGGTTCGCGATCGGCCGGGTGGCGCTTCGAGTGGCGTGTGCCGCCCGCCGTAGTGCAAGGTGTGGGCAAGTGGGATCATGCGGCTGAGCAGCCAGCCGGTGCACGATGCTTTGCCGACCTCGGCAGGGTGCATGACGACTACCAGCTCCGTGGCCAGCTCCAGCTTGGGTAGCAGCGCACAAGCGCAAACCCGCTCCGGCAGCCGGCAGCCTGTGCAACGCGGCAACCGAGTGCCGCGTATGGCGCCGCGGGGTTTGGTTAGCGGTTTGCTCATCCGCTATGGGTTCTCGTCGCCGCTGGCACCATCGTCGGACTTGGGTGGCGTGTCGCTGACGCTCTTACGCGTCCGTCTCTCGAGCTCGGCCATCGTTCGCTCAAAACCCCCCGCCCGCGATTTGTCGATGCTCTTGGACAGCTCCTTGGCTGTTTCCTCGCTGTTCGCGGCGGCCTTGGACTCGCCGCGCATCGCCAGCGACGCACTCCGTTTCTCGGCCAAATCGGTGACCGCTTCGAAGTCGAAACCCTCGAGCGCCACTTTGGGATATGCGGCTCGCTTGGCCGCTGAGTTGAGGTTGTCGAATGCCAGCTCGATGCGTTGGCGGATCTGCGCGCACACTTGCGGCGCAGCCTTGTCGTTGGCTGAGCCATCGCCAAACCCC
>CAZRGL010000449.1:6979-9598 GCA_964599485.1 uncultured Polyangiaceae bacterium | reverse complement strand
CGTCTTGCTGATGAGCAGCTCGAGTGCTTCGAAGGTGCGCGGATCGGGGTTGGGCTCGGCTTGGTCGATCTTGTCGTAGCTCGTCTGATCGAAGTCGAGCCAGCGGCAGAAGACCATGGTGTGAAGGCCATTGAAGCCGTGCTGATCGAAGAAGGTGGCGATGGTTTGATCGACCACCTCGGGCTTGGCGTAGTAGTCGGGCGGGGACTGGGCCATCACGATTTGCGGAATGAACGCTTGCTCGGTCCCGCTCCAGGCCCACTTGTTGCCCGCGGTCTTGATGAAGCCGTGAGCTTTCGGATCTGGGTTGGGCTGGACTAGGATTGTGCCGCTGTGGCCGTCGAGCTCGGGGTCGCTGCTGCTGGTGAGGTAGCTCCAGGCGCCGAGCTGCGTACCGGTGAAACGGAAATGCCAGCTGTCGGGCGCGACGTAGAACATCTCGGTGGAGTGCTCTTCGTTGCTGGCGGTATGGGTAAACGTGACGCTGGCGATCAGATCGAAGGGGTTGCCGGCGTGGCTGGTGTTGTCCAAGCTCCACTCGAGATAGGGGTAGTACTGGGTGACTTGGTAGTCGTAGCTCGCTGTTTCGCCACCCGCGCTGCCCTGTGCTCCGCCGCTGCCACCGCCGCCCATCGGGACCGTAGCGCCTCCTGCATTGCTGGCTGCTCCTGCAGCGTTGGTGTCGCTCGTCTCGTCGGCGGAGCAGGCGGCGCTGAGCAATAGGGCGGCAGCCAAGACGCCAGGGATGAAGCGAGTCGTGATCATGGTGCAGCTCCTGAGCGATACCAGCTCTACCACGAGCGCGCTCTTGCGCCGCGCTCCCAGCTGAAATCGTCACCGGCCTCTCGCGGGCGAATGTGCGGGCGACAAGCACGCCTTTCCTGGATGATGAGCGGAGCTGACGGTACAGGCCAGCCTTGCCTTCCTCGTTCCCATGTCTGCTGGGCTCGCTGTGAGCAGGGTGTTAAGAGCGGACCATGAGCGTCGAGCGATCCAAGGAGCAGCTGCTGGCGGAGCTTGCCGCGCTGCGGAGCCGTGTGGCCGAGCTCGAGTCGGTGTCGGCAGATCCTTCAGAGTCGCCCCGGCGTGAGCTGTTTGATCTACTTGGGCACGTCTCTGACGCCGTCATCTCGACCGACCCCAATGGCGCCGTACGTACTTGGAACCGAGGTGCTGAGCAGATGTACGGCTGGACGACCGAAGAAGTGCTGGGCAAGCAGCTTGGGAAAATCGTGCGTCCGAAATACGAGCCAGAAACGCTACAAGGCGTTTGGCAGAAACTGAACGCCAACGGCAGCTGGAGTGGTGAGACGATCCAGTTTCGAAGAGACGGCAGCTCGCTGCATGTTTGGAGCGTGGTTACCAAAGTGCTCACTGAAGATGGAGAGGCGACAGGCTTCATCACGGTCAACCGCGACATCAGCGCGCGCGTCGCTGTGGAGCAGGAGCTGAGTCTGCGGGGCCAGATTATCGGCAACATGGCCGAGGGTATCTATCTCGTCCGTATTGCTGATGGTGTCATTGCTTACACCAACCCAAGATTCGAGGAGATGTTCGGCTACCGGTGCGGCGAGATGGTTGGCCAGCACGTGTCGATCGTCAACGCACCCGAAACGGGCGCGCCGCGCGCGGCCGCTCGCGCCATCATGGACGAGCTGTCGACGACAGGCAGGTGGCAAGGGGAGATCCGGAACAAGAAGAAAGATGGCGCGCTGTTTTGGTGCCATGCCTCATGTTCGGTGTTCGATCATCCGAAGCACGGCCGCGTAATCGTGGCCGTTCACCTGGACATAACAGAGCGAAAAGACGCTGAAGACGCTGAGCGAAGAATGGAGGAGAGATTCCGGCTCTTCATGGACTCGGCCACCGATGCGCTGTCTCTCTGGGACTCAGAGCTGAAGCTGGTTCGGGCGAATGAAGTAGCTGTGAAATACTCACCGGCAGGCACGAAGCACGAAGAGCTCGTGGAAAAGCACATGGCGCAGATCATCCCTGGCGTCGAGCAAAGCGGAAGGCTGGCCGAGTATCAAGAGGTCGTACGCGGCGGAAAGCCATTCTTCTGTACGGATGTCGTTCCTGACCCCACCTATGGCGAGTATTTTCTCGACGTCCGCGCTTTCAGAGTTGGTGACGGTCTCGGCGTGATCATTGCCGACGTTACTGAGCGCAAGCGGGCGGAGCAGGCTCTCGCAACAGAGAAGCACAAGCTCGAGGCACTCATTGGTGCGCTAGATTCGGGCCTGTCCATTCAGAACCTCGATTACGAGATCATCTATCAGAGCGAAGTGGCGAGGGGCTTGGTCGGCAACTGCGTTGGCGAGAAGTGCTATCGGGCATACCAGGGCAAAGAGCAAATATGTGAGCTATGTCCGGTGCAGCGCGCGCTCGAGGACGGCAAGTCTCATACGGTACTGAAGACCTTCCAGCTGCCGTCGGGGGAAACGCGCTACTTCGACGTTTCGGCAAATCCGATAAGGGATGCCGACGGCAAGGTCATTGCCTGTCTCGAGGTGTCGACCGATGTGACCGTGCGCGAAGTGGGCGATCGGGAGAAGAAGGCGCTGGAGCGGCAGCTGCAGCAAGCCCAAAAGATGGAAGCACTCGGGACGCTAGCTGGCG
>CAZRGL010000449.1:0-6969 GCA_964599485.1 uncultured Polyangiaceae bacterium | reverse complement strand
GCATGGCGCACGACATGAACAACCTGCTGTCGATGATCGCTTTGAGCGCCGGAACTCTCGAGGAGCGCAGTCCGAAATCAGCGCAGGGTATGGCTGGCGAGTTGGCTGACATCCTCGAGGCCTGCCGGCGGGGACGGGATGTGACTCAAAGTCTGCTTGGGTTTGCCAGAGAAGGCTCACGAGTAGAGCAAGCCTACGACGTTGGAGCAGTTGTTAGCGAGACGGTAGCGTTGCTTCGAAAGACCACCTACAAGGGGATCTCCATCGAGGTAGCTCAAGCCCATGAGCTGCCCAGAGTCTTTGGGGACCGGAGCCTATTTGCACAAGCGCTTATGAACGTGTGCCTCAACGCAGTGGATGCCATGAGCGGCCGGGGCAATATGTTCATTCGCTCCGAAGAGGTTCGAGCTGACGAGGTGGCGGGCGGAAACAGCAGCGCACCAAGGCGCCTCGTTCGTGTGCAAGTGGCGGACTCTGGTGCTGGGATGAGCGAGGAGGTCCTTGCCCATTGCATGGAGCCGTTCTTCACGACCAAGCCCAGGGATAAGGGGACTGGGCTTGGACTATCGATGGCCTACAGTGCTGCCCAAGGCCACGGCGGCAGTTTGACCATTGATAGCAAGCCAGGCGAGGGCACGTCGGTCGTTTTCTTGTTGGAGACAGCGCGCGAAGACAGCGTGGAGTCGCGCGGCGTGGAGGTTGGGACGGCTAGCACAGCGGGCGCAACTGTTCTTTTGGTGGATGACGAGGAGACGATTCGACGGGTGGGCGGGCAGGTGCTCGAGAAGCTGGGCTACGAGGTGCTCTTGGCCGCCAACGGCAAAAGCGCCATCGAGATGTTCGAGAAACATGCCAATGAGATTGATATTGTGATTCTCGATCTCATCATGCCGGTAATGGATGGAATAGAGGCCTTTGACGAGCTACGCAAGCGCGCCCCGGATTTGAAGATATTGGTGTCGTCCGGTTACATCGAGAACGCTCAAAAAGTTGAATGGCTTTCGTCGAAAGGGGTGTCCGAATATTTGGTCAAGCCCTACGAAATCGAGGAGCTGCGCCGCAAGCTGGCGATGATGTTGAAGTCTTAGCCCGAACGATTCCGGCCCAGGCAAGTATTCAGGCAGGTTAGGACTCAGGCAGCTCCACCTCGAGCACGTGGATGAGCGGCAGGTCGCCGTCGGTTCGGTACGAGGACAGGAAGATACGTTGGGTGGCGGGATCGTAGGTGGTTCCAACGATGATTCGATCGGCACTTGCAAACGGCAGCGTCAGCTCCCAAGTGGTAGGGCTCAACTCCCAGGGCTTCTTCTCGCCGTTTTTTACAGCGAGCAGGTCGAGCACGTCGTAGGCCCATACCTGGGTGATATAGGGATAGGCGTGGCAGCCCTTTGAATCGTCGGTGGGATCGTTGCACGCCGGGCCTGTGTCGTAGCAGAAGCTACCGATTCCTTGTCGTCCGAAGAACAGCAGCGAACGACTGCCTTTGGGAAACACCAAGCCGCCCATCATGGTGGCACCATTGAAGAGCGTGCCGGTCGACTCCCAGGCGGCCAGCGGGTTCTCGGTAGGATAGTAGAGCAGTGGCGTCGCTGGCACAGGGCTCTGCTGACCAATGTGGGCTGGATCAAATGCAAAAGCGGAAGGTCCGTATGAGGTGCGCGACACGATGGGAATACAGCATTGGCCAATCAGTGCCGGAGCGCCGAGCGCGGCCTGCCACGCGGCGGGAATGTGCGCCATGTAACCCGAGACCAGGCCGGCTCCCAGGGTTCCCACTTGCACCATTTCTTTCGTCGAGGCTTGTGACAAGGTGGTCGAGCGCACGAAGCTCGACAGCAGCTGGCTGGCATCGGCGTCGTAATAGGTATAGACGGTGCCGTAGAGCTGGCCGTCGCTGACGAGCAGGTCGCCGACTTTGATGGTGTCGTCGTCGACTGTGCCGAGCAAGCCGTCGGTGGGATCTGCGAAGGGTTGCAAAACCTTTGCTGTCGCAAGATCGCTCAGCTTGTTGCTGTCCACGATTTTGGGGACGCTTATCTCCGCTGCGAGCTGATGGTGGTCGTGTCCTACGACAAAGAGGGAGCTATTGGTGGGATTGAATGCCAAGGCGGTGCCGCCGTAAGTGAAACCGGTCCATTCGGGAGCGCCAAAGTCACCTTCTGGTACGCGAAAGCTGCCTTCGAATACCAAATTGGCCGCAGTCAGAACCACCGCGCCTGCGGTGCCGCTCGTTGTGGCGGAGGTGGTCGTACTGCCCGTTGAGCCACCACCACTGCTGCTGTTGGTGCTCGTGACCGTGGTGGCGGTGCTGGAGCTGTTGCAAGCCCCGGTGGCGCAACCGGTGAAGGCTGCGGCCAGCGTAGCGAGCCCAAACCCAAGAACATACTTCACGAGGTCAGCCTTTCGTCGCGCTCCGATCCTACGGACCACGACATTGTAGCTCATGGCAGTCAGCGGTAGCTGTCGGCGCGGGCCAGCAGCCGTCTACAACCATTTGAGGAGCTTGAAGACCCCGACCTGAACGATGCCGAACAACACCACCACGGCCGCCAGGATGGCGAAGCCAGCGGGGTCCTTTTCGAGGGGAATACCGCCGACGTTGGCACCCCAAATCCCGGTGACCAAACTCAGAGGCAGGAAGATTGCGGCGACCATGCTGAGCATGTACAGCCGCTTGTTCATCAGTTCTGACAAGCGGCTGGCGACTTCCTCTTGAGTGACGGCGGCGCGCTCACGGGCCGAGTCGAGGTCATCGATGAGCCTGGTCAGCCGTTCGGCAGCCTCATGAAGACTGCCGCGATCGCTTTCGGTCATCCAACTGACCTTCATGGTGTGCAAGCTGGCCAGCACATCGCGTTCGGGGGCGATGTGGCGGCGTAGCGCGATAGTCTGGCGCCGCGCTTCAGCGAGGCTGTGGCGCAGAACGTAGTCTTCCGAGGCGAGCACTTCGTCCTCGAGTCGATCGACTTGATCGTCGAGTTGTTCGACCGTGCGGCCAATCCCCTCGAGCAGTTGCTCGACCAGCATCACAATCAAGCGGCCGATGCGTCGCGGACCGAGTCGCTTGGTGAGCGCTTGGCGCGTCGTCTTGAGCGCGTTGACCTTGCGATGGCGCATCGTCACCACGCGGCGGTCGTCGATCCATACGCGAACCGAAATCATGTCCTCGGGATCGGCACCTTCGTTCAGGTTGACACCGCGCACGATGAGCATCATGCCGCCGCTGTGCGGCATCGCCCGCGGGCGCGGCTGTCGTGCGAGCAAGATGTCGAGCGCTTCGGGGGGGATGGCGCTGTGCTGGCGCAGCCAGCTCTGGCTGCGCTCGCCGGCGTAGTCGAGGTGCACCCACATTGTGCTGTGCTTCTTGTCCTGTTGTTCGATTCCTTCCCAATCGAGCGGTTCGCCGCCGCCCTTGCCGTCGAGAGAAAATGCGCAAACCAAACCGCTGCCGTCGCTCATACGCGGCAGCCTCGTTCGGCGCGCTCTAGGAGCCAAGCGCACAGTTGTCGGGCGGGGCTCGGGTTACGGTTTCGCCACCTTCATGATGGCGCCGAACATCGACAGATTGCTCCAGTACACGCTCTTGTCATCGATCGCGATGGCGTAGGGGCTGGGCTGTCCGGTGGCGATTGCGGTGGGGGTGCCGCCGGCCAGCGACACACTCATGACGGTGCCAGCGAGCTGGTCGGTCCAATAGGCGTGGGTGGCGTCCACGGCGAGGTCGGTCGGTTTTTGCTGGCCGCTTGCCAAGGTCATTGGCGTGCCGCCGCCGTTCAGGGCGACTTTTCTGATGGTGGTGGCCGTGGTCCAATATACGCTGTTGCTGTCCAGGGCTAATGCGCGCGGTGACACTTGGCCGGTGGCCAAGACGGTAGCGCTGCCGCCGCTGGTCGACACTTTGACGATTTCACCATCGCTCTTGTGCGTAAAGTAGACGTCGGTGGCGTTGAGGGCGACCCCGAACGGATGGCCGGTGGCGGCAAAGTGAAGCTCGTCCACGGCCCCTCCGCTCAGCGCTACTTTCTGGACGGCGCCAACGTCGCCGTTGCTGCCCTCGGTGAAGAACACATATTGGCCACTGAGTGCGATGCGGTTGGCATTGCTCGCATCGGCGACCTTGAGCTGGTCGTTGCCGTTGAGCGTAATCCGGTTGACGGTCGAGGCTGCGACCCAGTACAGATGCGTGGCGTCGACGGCAATGGCCAAGGCCGACTCTTCGGTCAGAATCGTTGCGCTGCCGCCATTGATGGGGACTTTCTTCAGGGCGGGGTCACTGGCGGCGAAGTAGACATGGGTGGCGTCGACGGCGACGGCGAAGGGGTTGACCGCATCGGCGAGCTTGTATGGCTGGCAGATCGAAGAGGCGCAGGAGCCGCCTTGGCAATCCGTGTTGCAGCTTCCGCAATGCTGGCTGTTGTCGGTGAGATCCACGCATTCGGCGCCGCACCAAGTATTCGGCGGGTCGCAAGTCGGCCCGCCGCCACCAGCTCCACCGATTCCGCTTCCGCCTGCTCCGTTGCCACTGGAGCTGGAGCCTGAGCTGCTAGAGCCGCCGCCGCCGGTGTTTCCTTTTCCGCCGCCACCTTGGTCACCTGAGCTGGACGACGCGCCCCCGGAGCTGGTCGCTCCGGACGAGGATGACGAGCTGACGATCTCGTTGTCCAGGATGACGTCCTCGATTCCGACCACCTGACTGCACGCGAGAAAAAGGCAGCAGCCGATCGTGCCGCACCAGGCGAGCCAAGATGCCAGTCGTGTGTGAGCAGCCATCAGAATGATCCTCGAAGCATGACGAGCGCGGAGCGGTCGGCGATTGCCGGAGCGACTCGGAGCTGCACAGCTGCGGCCTGCTCGCCGCCGGTGGACTTGGGCTTGGATGGGGCGGTGAGCAACAAGATCACAGCGCCGGCGATGCTAGCTCCGCCCACCACGAAGCCGGCGGTCGAAATGGTGCTGGAGCTGCTTGCCTCGTCTGCGAGCGCCACGCCCGTGGCGTTGCAATGCTTGCCGTCGGCCTGGTCGACGCAATGGGCTTGTGCGTCGTCCCAGCTGCTGCTCGCCTCGAGTCCGAAAGCGGCGCCGAGGGCGACGGCAGCAATGCCGAGCCCGCCAACTGCCGCTGCCGATAGATAATGAGGAAGCGGACTCACCGCATCGCTGTCGCCTCCGCTCGAGCCACCGTTGGCTTTGCTCGTGGAGTGCTGCTTGAGACTCGGGATGATGACGACTTGGTGGTCGCCGTCCTGCCCGATTGTGATCTCCGTCGACCAAGGCTCATGGCCGGGGGCCTTGGCTTCGACGCGGTAGCTGCCGGGATCGACCGCGGTGGCCACCCCGAAGGTGCCCGCGTCCACCTCGTTCTGGTTGCGTAGCACCCGCAGTCCGGTGGCCGATGATGGTAGCTCGAGTCGAATCGTGAGCTTTGACAGCTTCTTTTCGAGCTCGGTGGCGCGCTTTCTCGCCGCTGCCTCGCGGTCTGTTTGGCGCGCCACTCGGGCCATGGTGGCCGCTTGTTTGTACTCGGCCCAGGCCGTGGCGGTCTTGCCCTGCAGTCCGTGACAGCGGGCGAGCGCGAGCTGGGCACCGACCGAAGGATCGGCGCGCAGGCTCGCTTCGAACTTGGGGCAGGCCTCGTCTATCAGGCCCTGATCGAGCAAGGCCCAGGCGGCCCTAAAAAGCGATTCTGCTGTAGCCTTGTTGCTGGCCGTGGCCGGCTGGGCCACGGTGAAAAACGCAGCGGCTAGCAGCATCATCGCTGTTCGAAGCAGTGACTTGACGGACCTCATCGCGGTTTGGTGCTCCTCGCTCGGGTTATTGTTCAAAAGCTGTTGGAAAGGCTGCTATCTACATCGGTCGAAACCATCTTCACCACATGTGCGGGCGCTTGGTTTTGGAGCTACAGCTGCGGGTTTGGAAGCTCTTGTGGACGAAGCCATGGGGGCGGTTCGTTTGATCGGCGCGGTCACCGGCCGGGCCCGCCAACCAGGAGGTCGCGTGACGCCACTGCTAGCAGCTGGTTGACCGCCGGCGCCTCCAGCGGTGTCCGTCGGGTTGGCACGCCGCTCTGCTGTGGATGCGGCACCAACGAGGGGCGCCGCAGGGCCGCTGGCAGGTTCCGCTGAGTCCTCACTCGGCTGGTTGGGGTGCAACTGTCGTGTTGTCGAGGCGTTGTTGGATGCAGGTGTGACGGGCGCGTCGCGGCCGCTGAACACACCGCCCAACCCAGCGGCTCCCAGTGCGAGACACGCTGCAACACCGGCGGCGGCGATGAGGCGGCCGCGACTAGATCGCAGTGCTGGCGGGCGCACGTCATGCCAAGTACGGGACGTCGGAGGTGCCGAGGAGAGGTTTCGAACAGGATCGGTGAGCCCAGGGCCGCTCTGTCCCGCTGCCATCTGAATGGCCAGGCCGCTCGAGCGGGTTACGGGTGCTGAGGCGTCGAGCAGATCGATGATCCGTTCGCAGGAGCGCAGCGCGCCAGGACCGCCGAAGGGAGCCAAGGCCACGGCGAGCTCGGCCATGTTGCCGTAGCGCCTCACGATCAGCTTCTCGAGGCAGCGGTCAATTACCTCGACGAGCTCGGGCGGAACCTCAGGGCGCAGGATGGCCAGCGGTGGGGGCGGACTGTTGAGCACCATGGCGCAGAGCTTGGCGAGTTGCGCATGCTCGAAGGGCGGCTGGCCGGTGAGCAGCTCGAACAGGATTACGCCGAGCGACCAGATGTCGCTGCCTGGCCCGACGTCGCGTGAGCAAACCCATTGCTCAGGAGACATATACAGCGGGGTTCCCATGATGGCGTCGACCTGAGTGAGCGACGTCTCCGGGTTGGGGCCTTTTTCCAGGCTCGTATCTTTCGAGATCCCAAAATCGAGGATCTTGATGCACGGTGAATTGTCGGGGCGGTAGGTGAGGAAGAGGTTTTCGGGCTTCAGATCGCGGTGGACGATACCTCGCCGATGCGCCTCGGCC
>CAZRGL010000448.1:0-9616 GCA_964599485.1 uncultured Polyangiaceae bacterium | reverse complement strand
GCAGAACGTGTTAGGCCTCGCTCGGGTAGGGCTTGCTCTGCTCCGTGGCCGGGTGAGGCAGGTGCGCTTCGTGGACGAACGGGTGATGGTCGAGCTGCAGCAGGGCGCTGCGATCAGTCTCGGGCTGTTCGTGCTGTGGACCACGGTCGACAACCCCTACGTGCCGGTGGGCAAAGAGAACCGGGCGCACGAGTATGGCCATTCGATCCAGTCGCGTTGGCTCGGACCACTGTACTTGCCCGTCGTGGGCGTGCCCTCGACCATGCGTGTGCTCTACGCGCTCGTGTACCGCTTGATTCACCAACAACGGTGGCCTGGTTATTACGACGGCTTCCCGGAGAAGCAGGCCGATGAGCTCGGCGGTGTTGACATCGGCTTGCGGCCGCCTCCCTGACCTGGGTTGCTCAGGGCGCAGGTCGAAATCGTGCGCCGTCGAGAAGCGGTGGCCTTGTTTTCGACGGGCTAGAGCTTGGCGATGCGTCCCAAGGTCACCACCCGTAGCGCGTGGGCATGGTTCTCGTACTGGTCCTGTTTGAGGTGGGCTTCAGCGATGAGCCTGGCCGGGAAGGCGAGCATCAAAGGCAGGCGGGTCTCGAGCGATTCGGGCAAGTAGCTGACGATGGTTCGCTCGGTAGCGCCGGACGACGAGGTGATGAGTAAGGCCCGAATCCATGTGCCGCCGAACAAGGTGCGCTTCTGATAGCGGCGCTGCTCGAGGAGCATGCGCTCGACCGTTTCGTCGAGGTAGTCGAGCGACAGCGAGCGTTTCGATTCGCGGTACAGCTGCCGGAGGTGGTTGTTGAGGCGCGTGACGGTTTCGGTAGAGCCGCTGAGCAAGGGCGTGTCGAGATGGCTTTGAACTTGCTCTAGCGCATGCTGGAGCTTTCGGTGGTCTTTGTCGTCTGGGGCGATGGTGGCGGCTGTGGCGCGAAGGATTTCGGACTGGTCAAAGGGAAAGCGTAGCTCGCCTTCGAGCAGCAGCAGGGGCGGGGTGAAGCGGCCCGTAGCGCTGACCGCCTCTCGCACACGCGCGGGCAAGGTCGACAGCTCGGTGAGCGCTGCTTCGGTCAACAGCCCGAAGTGAGTGTGATGTGCTCGCGCCAGCTGGGGCTCGACGTCGTCGCTCAAATCATGGTCCGGGTCGCGCGGGGCGAATTCGAGATCCTCGGCGAGCTCTGGCCAACGTCGGCGTAGTCTGCTGGTCGCTTCCTGCTCGAACCACAACAGCTCCACGATGGACTGTGGGTGCTGGGGCCGCTTTGGGGTCTTTTTCTTCGGTGCCGGCTCCGCGTCGGTGGCAGCGAGTCGCGGCAAGCTGGAGGTGTCCTCCAGGCGCTGATCGCGTCGTTCGACCGGAGGGCTTGGCGGACTTGGAGGGACAGGGTTGGAACGGCTCCAAGGTGAAGCGTGCGGCGGGCCGATCCCCAAGTTGGTCGTCATTGGTGATCGCGGTGGCGGAACCGGTCGGCGAGCCACTTGCGCTTGTGACGCCGGTGCCGTGGGTGCTGTTGGTGCGGCTGGTGCTGCTGGCGCCTCGGGTGGTTTGGGTGGTGGCGGCGCCACCGCTGATGAGTGGGACGTCGAAGCCGGTGGGGGCGGCGGTGAGGTCTTGGGTGGCTCCATGATGCGGCTGCTCAGCCACGATGGTGCGTTGTCGTCGAAGGAGGCTGGCAGGCCGTCCTCGGTGTGCTCGATTTGCTCTTCGATCGACATGCGCGACAGCACCGAGGTCTTGGTGCCCTCGCTTCCCACGATTCGTTTGGCCCGCATCGAAACGGTACTGGCCCCTTCCTCCGAGGCAACGTCGTTCTTCGCAGGGGGCTCTTCGCGGCCGCCGAGCGAGGCGATGAGGCGTGAGAGTTGTTGGAAGTTGAGGCGTCTGCCAGCCCCCGCCACTGCGACCCAGACTTTGCCGGGGTCGTCGGCGTGCTCGAGCGCAACCTGCGCTCGCCAAGTGAGCGTGGCGACGCCGCGGCTCGAGTCAATCCACATGCCGTCGATGTGCATGGCTTGCTCGTGTCGTTTGCCTGGTTGGCGCTCGACGAATGCTTGTGGGGCTAGATTGGGCAAACAGGTGTGCAGTTTGGCGTGCTTGGGGTGGAGGTGCTCGAGGACGAGCTCGGCGTCGACCGCCAGCTCATCCAGGCGCTGATCGGGCGGCGCAGTGTTGAAGAACGCCAGATCGAATTCCGCTGGCAGAATGCAAGGATCGCCGTTGGCTTGCAGGGTGGGTTCGGGTCGGCCTCGTAGCAGCGCTTTGCGAGCCGGCCAGCTACTGCCCAGCGGTGCGAGCCGGGTTGGTGCGGATGGTGGGGCGGCGGCGCGTTTGCTGTCGATGGCGACCCGCTTGTCGATCGAGCCGATGTGCAACCGTGCGAGTGTGTCTGCAGCGTTGTTGCTCGAAGGATAGGCCCGCCCGCTCAGGGTCACGTCCACCATGGGGCGCGTTGGTACGAGGTCGCTGGGCGCGCGCAAGCGCGCCACGATGCTGCCCGGCTCGTCTTGTTCGTAGATGGGATCGTGCGATTTGGCCAGATGGGAGCTGTCGGGGCGCAGGTCGATCGTGATTTTGCAGGCCACCGACAAGGCCCAACCGCCATCGCCGCGGCGCCATGTCAACGAGGCGACCGGAACGGGGGCAAGCGAGACTACATCCATGCTTGTGCAAAGCTACTGTCTTGTCACAGTCGCTGCAATCGAGCGCGTGTCGGGGCCCTTGCGAGGGAGCCGGTCAGGCCCGCTGCAGCAGGGCCGGTGCTATGGTGCCGGCACATGAAAGCGGTTTGGATAAGCAAAGCGGGCGACGGGCGCGTGCTGCAGGTGCGCGAGGGGCCGGATCCCGAGCCTGGCCCCGGCGAAGTGAGGATACGGACGCGCGCTTGTGGGCTCAATTTCGCCGAGATTTCGGCACGTCAGGGTTTGTACCCTGATGCGCCCAAGCCCCCCTGTGTCGTGGGCTACGAGGGAGCTGGGGTGGTAGACGCGGTGGGCGAAGGACAAGGGCAAGGAGGCGCTGGTGGGGGCCAAATGCCGAACGTGGGCGATCGCGTCATCTACCTTTCCATGTTCGGCGGGCACACCGACACCATTTGCGTTCCGGCCATCCAGGCCATCGCCATGCCCGAAAAGATGAGCTTCGAGGAGGGCGCTGCCCTGCCAGTGAACTACCTGACGGCCTATCACATGCTCTTTCAGGTGGCGCGCATCCGCGGAGGCGATCACGTTCTGATCCACATGGCAGCAGGCGGAGTCGGAACAGCGGTGCTGCAGCTCTGCCGGACCGTCGACGACGTGGTCACCTATGGGACGGCCTCAGCGCCCAAACACGATCACGTCCGCAAGCATGGTTGCCACCACCCAATCGACTACCGCAACGAGGACTATGTCGCCGAGGTGATGCGTCTGACCGACGGGCGCGGCGTCAATGTCGTGCTGGACGCGCTTGGCGGCAAAGACTGGCAGAAAGGCTACGAATTGCTGCGTCCCGCGGGGATGCTGGTGTGTTTTGGGCTCGCCAACACCAACAAGGGTGGCAAGGCGTCCTTGTTTCGGGCGCTCAGGGTGCTGATGGCCGTGCCGCGGTTCAACGCGCGCAAGCTCCTCGAGGAGAACAAGACGGTCGCGGGGGTGCACTTGGGACACCTCTTTGGCGAGACCGAGATGCTTCGCGGGCAGCTCGAGTCGCTACTGGCTCTGTATTCACAGGGCAAAATTGCGCCTCACATACACAAGGCATTTCCTTTTTCCCAAGCAGCCGAGGCACATGGTGAAATCGAGTTCGGCCGCAATGTAGGCAAGGTTTTGCTCGTTCCCGACCCGGTCTGACGGCCCGGTTCTGATTGGGAGGCCGATCTGGCGTGTCAGCGAGCACAACTTTGTGCCCGGTCAGCCGTCCACAAGGGATGCCGATCGACCTACGCCGCCCGAGGCAGCTTCGCGAGCTTGCCGCGGCGGCTGCCATCGCGTGCATGCTAGGAGGCTGCGGGCCGCGCCTCGTCCGCCAGCCAACGCCATTGGTGGTCATTGCACCGCCGGCTCAGCATGAGGTGGAAGTGGCGGAACAGGCCGCTCAGCGTGAGGAACGCGAGCAAGCGGTGCCAAGCGTCGTCCCAGATGTTGCTCGTACGATGTTCCAGGCCGAGGTTGGCAAGTATGTCAAAGGAGATCTCCACCTGGGCTCGGCTGGCTTCGGAGCCGACAGCAAAGGGCAAGGCGTCCCCTCGACACAGCTTGGCAGCGGCATTACTCCGGCCCCGACCGGACTTTGGGCCCGCTCGCCGAAGGTGCAGCGGCCGAAGTCATCTCGGGCCTCGCGGGCGCGCTTGTTCTCGGATGTCCGCAGCCTGCAGCCGAGCTGGCGCCGCTGTTTTGCCCGCCTCCTGAAGAAGAAGCAGCTGCCGACGACCCGGCTCATCGTTTTTTCGATCGCTGTCGACGGTCGGGTCTCTTCGGTGAGTTTCGGTACCAACACCAGCGCTGCAGCCCAACGGACGCCGCTCCAGAACTGCTTGTACGCTGTGACGGCCGCCAAACGCTTCCAGCCGCAGCGTCATCCAGTCACGATTCGTCACAAGTTGTAGCTGCACGTGTGTTAATTGCTGGCGGCACGAGGGAGATACCGGTGGCACATTGCATCAATTGTGGGAGCCAGCTCAGCGGCGCTGATGTTTGTGGCAATTGCGGCATGGCGACCGTGGGCGCTCGCCCCGAGGAAACCAAGGTCGCTGTTTATGTGACTCAGCAGGTACATACGCCAGCAATCTGCTGTTGTTGTTTGGCGCCGAAGCAACGAGACGATGAGCAGCAAGTGTTTGTGGGCTACCGCGAGTTCATGCGCGTGCCCGTGCCTTGGTGCCACAGCTGCAAGAAGCGTCAGACCTTCTCGACGCTTACTTTGGTCTGCGCGATGTTCTTGCTCGGTCTGCCGTTGATGGCTCTTCCCATCATCATTTGGGGGCGGACCAACATGGCCTTTCGGTTAGGCACTATGGGTCTCATCGCGCGTCTCATAATAGGCGCAGTCAATGGCGTGAAGCAGCGCAAGCACTGGAACCAGCCGGGGCACGCGCCAGGTTGCGATGCGGTCGGCTCGTTGCAGGGCGAGGGGATCAAGGGGCCGACCAAGGGCGGATACCTACGTTTCATCAATCGTGTGTTCGCCCAAGAGTGGATCCGGCACAATCCGGGTTGATGAAGCGACCAAGCCAGCAACGACGCAAGCCCCGGCCGTCGTCGGTATACGCGCTGGTGGTGTTTTGCTTGGTGCTATCGGGCTCGGTGACGACGGCGCAGGCCGCGCCGCTACCTGATTGGTCCGTGGATCTTCATGCTCACTTGTTCATGAAGCAGGGAATGGGCTGGCTCTTTCGCGGCTCTTTTGACGGGCCCATCGCCGCGACCTCTTGGCGCAATCGGCTCTCTTCCAAAGTGAACCGTGCCGCCCTCGACGCCTCCGGTAACGGCATCGTCGTCGTGTCCTTGTTTGCCCATCCGCTCGAAGGTCTCGATGTTGGGGCTTCGATTCGGCGCCAGGTCGCCTTGACCGAGCAGCTGGCAGCGAGCCACCCCGGCTGGGCGTTGGCTCGCGATGCCGGTCAGGCGCGGCGCCTCATCGCGGCGGGCAAGAAAGTGCTGGTGCTCAGCCTCGAGGGCGCGGCCGGCGTGCTCGAGAGCGAGGAAGATCTCGCCGAGTTCATCGACGAGCTTGGCATTCGCATCGTCACGCCTCTGCATTTGGTGGACGACCGTTATGGGGGCAGTGCGAGGCTCAATGGCTATCAGCTCTTTGGCAACCCCTTGGCTTTGGCCGACCAACTACTCGATCCGACATGCGGCGAGCATGACGTACCGATCAATCCACGTGGACTCAGCTCGGCGGGCCGCCAGCTGGTGCTCGATCTCATCAAACGGGGCGTGTGGATCGATCTCGCTCACGCCTCGGACGTGGCGCTCGCGCAGCTCTGGGAGCTGATCGAAGCAGCCGGTCAGCCGCCACTCTTCACCCACACCACGATGAGGCGCTACCGAGCGACCGAGCGCGCTCTGTCCGACTCGATGTTGCGCAAGCTCGGCGCAGCCGGCGGCATCGTCGGTTTGCTGCCGAGCGAGGACGCTTTCGAGACCATCCGCGTGGCCAAACGTTTCTGCCCGGAGGGTTGTAGCCAGGAGGCTTGTGGTCGTGGCGTGAGCGCGTTTGCCCAGATGTACACCGACGTCGTCGCGGTGCTCGGCCCCGCCGCCGTCATGCTCGGGGCCGACTTCAACGGCGGCATGCGGCATCTGGCTCCGTCTTGTTCGACGGGTAGCTCGCTGGACAAGCCTGCTGGCTTGCTGCATATGGGCCAGATTGGCGAGCTCTGGGCGGCGACGCGTCGTTTGGGAGCACCCGTGCCTGCCTTGCGCCAGCAGCTGGAGCGCTTCCTGCAGGCTTGGGCCAAGGTGCGCCCGGTCAGCTTGCCGACATCCAATGGTGCCAAGGCGCTGCCGTCGCATCGAACCGCTGTGGCTGGTCCGGGCGTGACGCTCGACCTGATGTTGGGCGCTACCAGCAATGCCCCCGCGTTCGATAGCGATTGCTGCGCCCTGCCGGGCTTGCTCGTCGGGTTGGATTTCGCCGTGCTCAAAGACATTGCCAACAAGCTGCCGGTCGAGCCGATGTTCTTGTTGGCGCCGCTCGCGGCCCAAGCGTCGGTGGTGTTCGACGAGCCGGCGCGGCTGGTGCACTTCGAGGCCCATGTTGCTCCTGCGGGCGTCGAGGCCAGCGATGGCGACAATCGGGTGTTCGGTCAGCTGCTACGGCTCGGGGTCGAGCGCCACGAGCCCATCGACGAAGCGCTCCGTCTCGAGCTGTCGGCGATCGCCGGTGGCGCGCGGCTCACTCCGGGCCTGGTGCGGTCAGCTGGTCGCTACAACACCTATCTGCAGCTTCAGCTCGAGTTGATCGGCTACAAGTCGATTGAGCACTTGTCAGAGCGCCTCACGCGTCGAGGCTTTCGGGTGGGCCTGGCCGATCTCGAGCTGGGTGTGAGCCTCTACCCGGATCCAGCCTTGCCCTGGACCTTGTTTGCCGCAGCAGGTGCTGATCTGATGCTTGGTCCCGACGAAGCCGACGAGCTCGCCACCGCTTCGGACATCGTCCTGCGGACGGGCTTGCACGCACGGCTCTGCACCGAGCTGACTGCTTTTGCGCTCGGGCGATGGCGCGGCGCCCACGAAGGGGGATTTCAGCGGGCTTGGCACGACGACTTGAGCTTCGCTGGCGGGCTGCGGCTGACCCTGTTCTAGCATTGGAGGTGTTCTCGGAGCGGCGCCGCGCTGGCAGGGCTGCTCGGAGCCGCATTGGGCGACGGGCGAGACCGGTTTTCAGGGCATGGGCGCTTCAGTTGACCATGATCTCCCCCCTCAGCGCCTAGCGGATGAGCCTGGCGGCAGGGATTAGCAGCGCTAGCGCCATCACAGGACTGGACTGACCGCTCTTGTCTTGCAGCGCGCGCCACAAGCCGAGCAGGGATGTTATGCCCAGAGCCAGGCCAGCAATTCCGCCGACGGTTCGTGCGAGCATGCCGGGCTTTTGTGGACCCCGGCGCTCGGGCATCTTCTCCATCTTGGGAAGCTCGGGCGGCTTGAACACCATCGCGGTGTGCTTCATAGCGCTTTTTCGACGGTTTGTTGGGTTCGAACCCATCTGGATCGGGTGATGACTAGCAGATGTCGCCGTCGTGGCTGCGCTCGTGGTCGAGGTTGACGGAAGCGATCGGCTGGACTGTGCTCAGGGTAGATGACCGATGAAGCGAGTTTGGAACTTCCTGCGGCGGTAGCGCGGGCGCTCGACTGCTATGAGCTGGCCCCGGTGACGGCGCTGACTCCGCTCGGCCGCGGACTGATCAACGAGACCTACCGCCTGACGACAGCGGCCCAACAGCTGGTGTTGCAGCGGGTCAATCCGATTTTTGCGCCGGTCATGCATCAGAACATTGCGGCGGTCACTGCGCGACTCAGCGAAGCTGGCATGGTGACGCCGCGTCTCGAACGGTCACGCGACGGGGCGCTGTGGGTCGAGCTCGACGAAGCAGGAGTATGGCGGCTGATGAGCTTCGTGCCGGGGGTGAGCTTCGACGTCGCCCAGAGCTCAGCGCAAGCTCACGCGGCCGGGGCGCTGGTGGGCTCCTTCCACGGGGCCGTCGAAGGGATGAAGCACGACTTCGTAGGCCTCCGGTCGGGCGTGCACGATCTGCAAGCCCATCTCGGCAAATTGCGAGGCGCGTTGACCGGCTGCGGGGACCATCGCTTCTATGAGCAAGTCGCCGAGCTCGGTCGCGGAATCGAGACGGCTGCGCGGGAGCTGCCGCCCATCGAAGCGCTCGAGCCACAGATCGGTCACGGGGATCTGAAGCTCAACAACATTCTGTTCGCTGGTGCGCGTCCGCCCGACAGCGAGCGGCCGCTCTGCTTGATCGATTTGGATACCTTGGGCCCCGTGGTGCTCGCTCACGAGCTCGGCGACATGTGGCGTTCTTGGTGCAATTCGGCCGGCGAAGACGCCACCGAGGCTGGGTTCGATATGGACGTCTTCGCGGCATCTTGGCGGGGCTATTGTGAAGGGCTCGGGCGCGTGGTCGACGAGCAGCAACGTCGCTCGTTGCTCGTCGGTGTCGAGCACATTTGCCTGGAGCTGTCGGCGCGTTTTGCGGCCGACGCTTTGGAGGAATCCTATTTTGGTTTCGACTCGAGCCGCTACACGACGGCCGGCGAGCACAATCTCGTCCGTGCGCGCGGCCAGCTGGCCCTGCTGGGAGCAGCCCGTGCGACACGCGATGAGCGAGCGGAGATTCTGCAGCTCAGGCCTACTTGATGGTGGCGATTTTCTGCTGATCGACTCCGAGCAAACGCCCGTCGTGGCCCCATGTCATCAGTCCCAGGGGCTCTTCATTCGCCCTGAGGGATAGGCCGAGCATAGCCACAGCGGTCGGAGGTAGGCAGAATACGAGGTGATGCAACCAACTTTGACCTCGACTGACGGTCGGCGCACGTTTGCTTGCTCGGCGGCGGCGGTGTTGGCACTCGTATTTGACGAGCAGGAGCGGTTGCTGCTACTGGCTCCCCCCGAGAGCCCTGCTGATTGGGAGGTCATCAGTGGCGGCATGGAAGCTGATGAGACCGTGCTCGAAGCCGCGTTGCGCGAAGTGCGTGAGGAGACCGGGCCGGCCTTCAGCGTCCGGCCACTGGCTACCGTCCACACCTCGAGCTTTCACTACGATGATGCGGTCGGCAGGCTAATCAGTGTCGCCTTCGTGTTCGCTCACGAGGCAGGGAAGGTCGTTGCCAGCGACGACATGGCCGGTGCGAAGGTCTACTGGGCGAGCCTCGATGAGATCGAGAGCGGAAAGCTGAAGGTCGTGGTTCCTCAGCAAAAGTGGATGTTTCGGCGAGCTTTGAGCCTCTACCGAATGCTCAAAGACGAGCCGGCGGTCGATCTTGGCTAGGCCATGCTACTCACCTAGAAGTTCGCGCCTTCGCCCCTTTTGGGGCGCGCGATTCCGTAGCGCTCTTTGGGCCTGAGCTAGGCCGCCCGCCGCGAAGCGATTTTGGGGTGGGGCCCCGTCGCCGAAGGCGATGG
>CAZRGL010000447.1:246-9666 GCA_964599485.1 uncultured Polyangiaceae bacterium | reverse complement strand
CGACAACTGGAAGGCTCCTGCGCAGGCTTAATCGCCGACCTTGGCTCGTGCCTAGCTCCGAGCGAGCTGCACTGTAAGACCAACTTTTTGCACATTGCCGTCGGGCCGCACATGCCGCCCGGCGGCTCTGCAATTTTGTGGCCCTGCAATTTTGTGGCTGGCTGATGTGGCTCGGAAACCCAATTGGTGACAAGCAACCGCCGCCGCACCTTGTGCTACCATCGAGCTGATGAGCGCCGCTTCTTTGCTCAACCGTTTGGAGCGAAACGCCGATCCCACATCGGCCGGGCGCTCGATCTACCGGAGCAACGATCTCGAGTCGGTGGTGCTCGAGCATTTGCAGCGCATGCTCAACACCCGGCAGGGCAGCTCGCTGTCTGCACCAGAGTACGGCATCGTCGAGCTGAGCGAGCTGCTGCATGACTTCCCCAACGCCAACGCGATCATGCAGCGCACCATCAAGAACACCATCGTCAAGCACGAGCCGCGCCTGAAGAACATCCAGGTGCGTGTGGTGGAGAAGGAAGAGCTGCGCGACTCGCTCTGCGTTTTCTATGAGATTTCAGCTCAACTCACCTATCCGGATGGGGACCGCCAACCCATTCGCTTCTCGACCAGCATCGACGAGAGCAGCAACGTTCAGATCGCCTGAATGATCGAGCGAGGGTGGGGCCGCGAGCCCCAACTACCCTACCAAGTGTCTGTAGGGCTTGGCGCCGCCGCTAGGTCTTGACTAAGGTGTGCGGCGCATAGCCGTGGTAGCTGCTCGCGGAACGCACTTCGAGCAGCTTGGCGAGGGAGCTCGCTCTGCCAAATTGGGCTCTGCAGGTTGGGCATGTTCAACAAGTACTTCCAGGACGAGCTGTCCTATCTGCGCGAGCTGGGCACGGAGTTCGCCTCGGCCTACCCCGCCATCGCTCCAATGATGGCAGAGACCGGCGGCGACCCGGACGTGGAGCGCTTGCTCGAGGGCGTCGCATTTCTCACGGGCAAGCTGCGTCAGAAGATCGACGACGAGCTACCCGAGGTCATCCATTCGGTCGCAGCGCTGCTCTTCCCTCACTATGTGAGGCAGATCCCGTCGACCTCGGTGGTCGAGTTCGCTCCGCTGCCGAACGTCGTCCGTGAAAAAGTGCTGGTGGCGCGCGGCTCCGAAGTCGGCTCGGTGCCGGTTGACGGGACCAGCTGTCGATTCCGCACTACTCAGGCGATCGAGCTGTTGCCCTTGGCCATCGAGGACATACGCGTCGATACAGGTGCGCAACTCGCACAGACCATGCGCATCGAGCTGAAGGTCACCGGTGGAGCGGCACTATCTGCCCTCGATCTGTCCAAGATCCGCTTCTACATCCACGGCGAGCGGCGGCTGCAAGATGACTTGCGGCTCTGGGTCGGAGCACACCTCGATAGCGTTGCCTATGCTGCGGTCGACGCAGGGGGCACCGATACAACCGTGCTCACATTGCCAGCACGCTCGGTGCGGCTGGTCGGCTTCGAGGAAGACGAAGCGCTAATCCCGTATCCAAAGACCGTCTACCCCGGTTATCGCCTACTGCAGGAGTACTTCACGCTGCCGCAGAAGTTCGCCTTCTTCGAGGCGACCGGACTGGAAGCCTTGCCGGTTGACCGACTTGGCGACCGCTTTGCGATCTTGTTGCAGTTCCGGGATGGGCTTCCAACCGGTACGCGGGTCTCGAAAGAGAACCTGAAGTTGTTTTGCACGCCCGTGGTGAACTTGTTCTCGCACACCACCGATCCGCTCAAGCCAGACATCACCAAGTTCGAATATCTGGCGCGACCCAGTGGTGGCACGCCGGAGGCCTACGAGATCTACTCGCTCGACAAGGTCACCGGCATTGCGCGCCGAACCAGCCAACGCGTGGACATTCCGTCTTTTTATCGTTTCGATCACGAGCTGCACAGCATCGCTGTTCGCAACGCGGTCTTCTATCAGACCCATCTTCGACCAGCGACCATCGGTGAAGGCGTCGACATCTACGTGTCCTTCGGCACACCCCAGGACTCGGGCACCATTCCCGAGTTCGATGTCATCAGCATCGAGGCAACTTGCACCAACCGGCTGTTCCCTTCCCAGCTGAAAGTCGGTGACATCAACGTGGCTACTGCCACCTCGCCGGCAGTGGCCACCTTCACCAACATCATCGGTGTGTCCCAACCGCTGCCGCCACCTATTGGCCGCGAGCTGCAGTGGCGCGTACTGGCCCACATGGCCATGAGCTACCGTTCCATCGCCGAGCTCGAGGTGCTGCGCTCAACTGTCGACATCTACAACTTCCCGGCCATCCATGACCGGCAAGCAGCGCGAGCCAACCAACTTCGGGTTGCCGCTTTGAAAGACCTCGCCATCAAGCCTACCGACCGTCTCTACCGCGGTGCGCCCGTGCGGGGCGTGCGCGCCGAGCTCGAGCTAGACGAGAACGGCTTCGCTGGCGAGGGCGAGATGTACTTGTTCGCCAGCGTTTTGAACGAGATGTTCGCTTCGTATGTGTCGCTCAACTCGTTCACCCAGTTGCAGGTGCGCGGAACCAACACCAACGTGGTTTACACATGGGACCCGAAGAGCGGCAACCGGACGCTAATCTGAGCCCAGAGGAGCGCGCTCAGGCGCAGCTCCAAGGGACGTTGGCGGCCTATTCGAGCGCTGCACCGCGGTTCAACTATTTCTGGTTGCTCTATTTGCTGGAGCGCCTCTATCCCGAAACCCCCAGGCTCGGCCAAACGGGGCCCGCTCGCGAAGAGCGCATTCGTTTGCGCTCCGAGTGCTCGCTCATCTTTCCAGCGAGCGACGTCACAGAGCTGGCACTGCACAAGTTTCCAGACCAGGAGCAACGGGTACGCGTGTCGGCGTCGTTTTTGGGCCTGTACGGCTCGACTTCGCCGCTGCCTGCTCATCTGGTCGAGAACATCGCGCTCAGCGTGTTCCAAGGCGGACCGCAGCCCGTGCGGGAGATGCTCGATGTGTTTCACCATCGGCTCTTCTCCTTGGTGTATCGAAGCTGGGCGAAGTATCGACACGGCGTTGGCTACTTACGCCGCGGCAAGGACAACTTCTCGCGCCGCATGTTCTGTGCTGTTGGCATCGATGGCTTCTCCGATAGCGAGATGGCCCTCGACCCGTTCTATTTTCTGCGGTTTGCGCCGCTGCTCGCCAACAAATCGCGCTCAGGACGCGGCCTGCAGGTGGTGCTCGATGAGTTGCTCGGCGGCATCGGTGTCGACATCGAGCAGTTTGTGGGCCACTGGACGTTGATCGAGAAGCCGCTACGCAACAAGCTCGGCGTGGCCAACCATCAGCTGGGCGAGAGCTTGGTGATCGGCCGCTACGTGTTCGATGGGAGCGGCCGCTACACCGTCAAGCTCGGCCCGCTCGAGTACGACGACTACCTGTCCTTTTTGCCTGGTGGTCACCGCCGGCCGTTTCTGCAAAAGGTGATCAACACCTTCACACCAGGGATCCACGACGTGATGCTGGAGCTGCACGTCGATCTCGACGCAGCGCCACGCTTCCAGCTCGGCTCACCACGCGCTGCGACGCTAGCGCGAACCTGCTGGCTGGGGGGCACGGGGGCGGACGCGTTCAACATCCCGGTCCCGCGCGACGATCGAGAGCCGCACGAGATGGACGACGATGACGACGACCGGGGTGAGCCCCCACCGCTGCCATGAGCAGCAATGACCGACGCGCAACAGCCTGTGTTTATGGCGCCTGAAAGCTAGAATCCGGACTTCACGATGCAGCCTTTTTCCCCCTCCGGCAAAGCCCCGAAGCTGCGCGCAGCGGGCAAAACGCACTCCGGCCGGAGGCGCAAGCTCAACGAGGACTACGTGCTGCTCAGACCGCAGCTCGGACTTTTCGTCGTTGCCGACGGTGTGGGTGGGAAGAACGCCGGCGAGGTGGCCAGCTGCATGGCTACGCTGTCGATGTGCAATTTCTTCGAGGCCACCGAGACCGACACGTGGCCGGACAGCTACCGCGTGTTGCTCGATCTGACCCTGTCCGAAGCAGCCAAGCGGCTGAGCGCCGCCGTCCGAAAAGCCAACGCCGACGTATGGGAGATCGCGAGCCGTCGCAAGAAGCAGAAGAACATGAACACCACGGTCGTTGCTGCTTATGTCGAGCAAGGCTCGATGATGTTGCAGCTGGCCCACGTCGGTGACAGTCGTTGCTACCGCGCTCGCGATGGCCACCTCGACCTGCTCACCCATGACCATTCGCTGCGCAACGAGGCGCGGTTGCAGGCGCCAGGGATCAGCGACCGACAATTGCAGCGAATTCCCAAGAACGTCATCACCCGAGCGCTGGGCCGACGCGACGGCGTGGAGATCGACATCCGCTCCGAGCCGGTCGTCCCAGGCGACGTCTTCTTGCTGTGCAGCGACGGGGTCAACCGCATGTTGCCAGACGCTCAGATCCTGGAAGCGCTGCAGGTGTCTGAGGACCCGCAAGAGGCAGCTGAGCTGCTGGTGTCGCTGGCCAACGAAGCCGGCGGCATCGACAACATCACCGCCCTCGTCATTCAGTTCGGAAACGACTGAGCCGTCACCCAAGCTGCCCGGTCACCCAAGCTGCCCGGTCGTCACCCAGAGGCGAGCAGCTTGACCACCAAGGTGATGCTGCCCAAGCGTAGCCGATCGTTGTCATGCAGCTGCCGCTGCGAGCCGGGCGTCAGCTTCTGTTCGTTGACGAAGGTACCGTTGCGAGAACCCGCGTCTTCCGCGAAGGCTTGTCCGGTTGAAGGATCCCCCTGCACGACGGCATGGCGAGCCGAAGCGCTCGCGTCCTGCAGCGTCACATCTGCTGGGTTGTCGACCCCCGCCCGACCCAGCACCGTGCGACCACTGCGGAGCGGCCAGAACTTTCCGGTAGGCTCGTTTTGGAAGGTCACCAAGAAGCCGATCAACACGGGGGAGCCGCCCGCTTCGGCCAACGGCCGAGGGGGCTGGACCTCGTCAACGGTCGCGCCTAGCCGACCGCCCCCGCTGAGGCTTCCCGGGCTGACCATGGGCGGCACCTGAGCCGCCCCGAAATTGCCGGCCGCCACGGGCGGAGGGGGAGCCATCCCCTGGGCAGCTACGGGAGGGGGAGGCGCCACGCCGGCGCCGGTAATCGCGACCGGTGGCGGAGCGGCCGGTACAGCCGGCGGAGCGGCAACCGGAGCGTGAGCTGGCGGCGGAGGAGCAGGTGCCGGAGCCACGTGCGCATGAGCAGGCGCAGGAGCAGGCGCAGGCGCAGGCGCATGAGCAGGCGCAGGCGCAGGAGCAGCGTGCGGCTGAGGCTGAGCTGCCGGTTGGGCGGGGGCGGCCGGAGCAGCTGGCCCAGACCGCGCCCACGGCGAAACACCACCACCGCCGGGGGCGGCCGCGGGCGGCGCTGGTGGAGGCTGCTGCGCTCCACCATATTGGGCGTGAGCTGGCGCTGGGGGTGGAGCGCCGCCGTATTGCGCCTGGGCCGGCGCTGGTGGAGATGCGCCGCCATATTGGGCGTGAGCTGGCGCTGGGGGTGGCGTCGCGCCCCGCACGGGTGGCGGCGGCTGAGCATAAGCACCGTGCGCAGGTTGCGGAGGAGCTGGGTAGCCAGCAGCTACTGGCGGTGGAGGTGCATACCCGCCCGCAGCCGCAGGCGGCGGCGCAGGTGCAGCCGCTGCGCCCATGGCGTGCCCGCACATCGAACACTTCGTGTCCGTATCCTTGAGCATCCAACCGCAATTGGGGCACGGCTTCATGGGGTAGCTGAGCTTAGACGAGGGCGGGGCGTTCGCCGAGTAAATCGTGCAGCCAAATACCTTGGTAGTGGCTCGACAGAGCGCTATGCGGCCGCGCTCGAGCTAGGCTAGCACAGCCAGCCCTAGGGATGCACAGCGCCTCTCAGCTGGCTTCCTTGCACTGCTTGATGCCGGCTTCGGTCGCGCAGTTGCCGCTTTGGCAATCGTCGTTGTCGTCGCAAGCAAGCCCATCGGCACAGTTGGCCGTGCAGCTACCACCGCAGTCGACGTCGGTCTCGTCGTTGTTCTTGACCTCGTCTTTGCAGGTGGGCGGCGGCCCCGGCACGCTGCAATTGAAGTACTCCACGACGCGCGGCGCGGCTCCGCTGGCCAGTGGGTTGGTGGGCGGATACACGATGCGAAGACGCACGAAGCCATTTTCGCCGGAGGTCTCGGCGTTGGGCCCCGGCGTACCGGGACTGGAATCGAGAATGGCCTCAGGCAAGAAGGCAGTGAGCTGACTGCACTTGTTGACGATGAGCGTGTTGAAATTGTGGCTCTCCTGCCCTCCCGGACAAGTGACGTTGAACGCATCGCGACCTGCCTCGCGGCTTACCGCAAAAGTGCCGCCGGTGATGTTGTCGCTCAGCGCTCCGCCGTCGGGCCCCGTATTGGCACCTGCATCGTTCTTGTCGACGTACTCGATTTTGATTGAGTAGTTCTGACCCGAGCTAGCGGTTCCTTCACCGCAGGCAGCGGCCTTGGCGTCGAGCATCTTGAACGCAACCGAAGAAACCGGGAAGGTCGTGATGTCGAGGGCAGGATCGAAAATCACCTGTCCGCCCCCATTGCGAATGCAAATGGAGAGATCGTCGCGGGCGGCAAAATAGCCCGTCGTGCTCTTGGTGGCCTCACTGCCGGCCACGTAGGTCTTGCCACATTGGGTACCTACGTCATCGGCGAAGCGCGCGTAGCAGCTGTTGGAATCGCTCAGCCAACTGCACAGATCCTGGGGCAGCGGTTCTGGCCCACAGCCTTGAGCGCCAAGCGCGCCGAAGGGAGCAAGCAGAGCAACGATGGCAACGGTCTTTCGGAACATTCTCACAGCTCCATGTAAGGGCCGGGCACAACATAAACGTCGTCTGCGTCCGCCCTCATGAACATACCCCAACAAACCAGCTTGTAGCGAAGTGCGAAAGCAAGCGCCTCAGTGAAGCCGGCTTTGGGTGCTAGAACGGAAAGGTTCGAACGGCGCAGGCCCCACCAGCCGGGACCGTGCTCGAGCAGCGATTTGTGCAGCTCGGTAGCTGCTTCTTTTGCATCTCGAAGTACCGCAACACGCAATCGTACGGTATCGCCCGCCTTTTCGTCGGTGCCCGGAAAATCGAACCAGAACAGGTTGCCGCGCGCTTTGATTTCGACCTGGGCCATCCCCCGCTCGCCCAAGAACCGGCTCAGGTCGTCGTGCGAGAGCATGACCGTCGAGGTCTCAGTCTTGATTCCCTCGCACACGCTCTGGCGAATCTTCACATCCCCGACGTCGACCCCTGGCTCCTTGTCATTCTCGGGCGATTCCAACGCCTTACGCACCTCACTGCTTTCGTAATCGGGATAGGTCGAGCCGGCCGAGAGGCCGAGACAACCAAGGGCACTGCCACCGAGCGCAGCGAGCGCAACCAGGGACACGGGGAGCGACGTGGATGCTTTCATAACCGCTTTGATAATCTGTGCTGCAGACTTCACCACTGCAACGAGACGCTCCGCGAATATCGAACGAGCTGGTTGCTGAGGCTACTTTTCGGCGAACATTTGGTACAAAAACCCTCGGTGGCCTACATTTCCTTCTGTGAACAGGCTCCATTTTGGTTTGGCGGTCGTAGCACTCGCGCTGCTCGCCCCAGTCGTGGGTTGTGGTGGCTCCCCCACCGCGCCCGAGCGTGACCAGGTCTTCTATCTGCATGCCCGTGGCGTAATCGACAAGCGTTACAGCTGGGAGCGGTACTTCCCGCCACTGGACCGAGAGTCGAACGTGCGACTTCAACGGCGCGTGGGCGTGGCTGTGATGGAGGGCGACGTGCGCTTCTCCCGTCCCGTCGATTGGTATCTGCGCACCGCGGACTACACGCCGGAGCGACGCTTGATCTCCTACCAGTCGCCGCGCCAGTTCATTTTCTCGATTTATGAGAGGACCGATCCGCCGGGCATCAAGTGGGACGACGTGCTCGTTCGCTACGAAGAGAGCGTCAAGAAGAACGGCTCGCGGATCCTCGCATCGCGAATCCCCTTCTCGACCGCCAACGCCCAGGGACGCAGCTACCTAATCCAGACCGGCGTCGCGGCGAAGCCAAAGAACTTCGAGACCTTCTCGCACGAGCTACTCGTTCGCTCGCGCCAGCGCGTGCTGCTCGTTCAAATCGTGCACGGCGACAAGATCGACGACTCGATCGACGAAATGCTCGACGCGCTCAAGAGCATGCTCGTTTACTGACTCGGACACGCCCAAGTCATTCACCGAGTTACAGGCGTGTGGAGGCGTTGCCCGGCGGCCGCCAAAATCGCGTCGCGGAAAACCGGTCTTGGGTAACTAGTTTGCCGGCGAGGCTTCTGCCTTCTTGCTGGTCTCTTCGGTCTTTTCTTCGGCCGCATCCCCGTCCGCATCGTCATCGTTGATGGGCGTGGGCATGGCCTCGAGCGCGTGCTCGAGCAGCTGATCCATGTGGCTGACGAAAAGGAAATCGAGTGACTCGATGATTTCTTGTGGAACCTCTTCGAGATCGACCCGGTTGCGCTCGGGCAACAAGATGCGCTTGATGCCAGCGCGGTGCGCGGCGAGCACCTTCTCTTTGACGCCCCCGACGGGCAACACGCGCCCCCGCAGGGTGATCTCACCGGTCATGGCGACGTCATGGCGCACCTTGAGGTTGGTCAACAGTGACACCAGCGCGGTGAACATGGTCACGCCCGCGCTGGGGCCGTCTTTAGGCATCGCGCCAGCGGGAATGTGGATGTGCAGGTCATTCTTCTCGAGGAAGTCCTTTTGCACGCCAAAGCGATGGGCGTTGCTGCGTACGAACGACAGCGCAGCATGCGCAGACTCCTTCATCACGTCACCGAGCTGGCCGGTCAACTGGAGCTTGCCGGTGCCATACATCCGCGTGGCTTCGATGAAGAGGATCTCACCACCGACCCGCGTCCAAGCCAGTCCCGTCGCCACACCGCTCTCGCTGGTCCGCTCCGCGACCTCACTGGTGTATTTGGGCGCACCCAAGAACTCCTGCACCCCATCTTCATTGTCGAGCACCCGCGGCTCGGTTTCGCCCTCGGCGACCTTGACGGCCATGCCGCGAACGACCGCTGCTATTTGCCGTTCGAGCTCGCGCACACCTGCCTCGCGGGTGTAGTGATCGATGATCTCCTCGATGGCCTTGTCGCGGATCTCGAGTTGCTCCTCCTTGAGGCCGTGCTCGTCGAGCTGCTTGGGCAGCAAATGGCGGCGTGCGATGGCCAGCTTCTCGCGGCGCGTATAGCCAGGCAGATCGAGGGTCTCCATGCGGTCGCGCAACGGTGGCGGGATGGGATCGGGAATGTTCGCCGTGGCGATGAACATCACGTTGGACAGATCGTAGGGAATCTCCAAGTAGTGGTCGGCGAAGGTGTGGTTCTGCTCCGGATCGAGAACCTCGAGCAGAGCCGAAGC
>CAZRGL010000447.1:0-236 GCA_964599485.1 uncultured Polyangiaceae bacterium | reverse complement strand
CGCGGAAGTCATGGCCGAGCTTGTCGACCTCGTCGAGCATGAAGACCGGATTGATCGTGCCGGTCTTCTTCATGCCTTGGATGATCTGGCCTGGCAGTGCACCCACGTAGGTGCGGCGATGGCCACGGATCGCTGCTTCATCATGAACGCCGCCCAAGCTGATGCGGTGGAACTTTCGCCCCAGGGCATTGGCGATACTGCGGCCGAGGGAGGTCTTACCGACACCCGGTGGGCCG
>CAZRGL010000446.1:2931-9713 GCA_964599485.1 uncultured Polyangiaceae bacterium | reverse complement strand
AATTCGGCTCGGCCCGATCCCGCTAGCGGTTCTTCTTCGTGAAGGTCAGCTTTTGGAAGAGGCGCCCGAAGCGGTTGAGGTCGCCTGCCGATTTCGCCGTGTAAGCAAACAGCAGCGCGCCGCCCTTGGATTCGGTTGCGAAGAGCAGTTGGTGGGTCTTGCCGCCGTCCATCTTCAGTCGCTGCGTTGTGAACTTCCTACCCGCGATGACGATCTTGGCGCGTGAGCTCTGTTTGAGCGAGGTGCTGTCCGTTAGACCAGCTTTCACGACCTTCAAGTAGGCGTCGAGGTAATCGGCGGACTTCTTGCCTGGGGCGAATCGCGCCACGAGGCGGGAGCCTGTTGCGCCCTGCCCGCGTCGCGCCGAGAGCACCGTACTGTCGAGCTTCGAAGGCGCAGCAGAGCCCTTTGCATCGGCCTGATCAGATATCTTCCAGGGAGCCGGCAGCGCGAGCACGAAACCGTGCTCGTCGTTGCGAAAGCTGCCTCCCATGCCCTTGGCGACAGACGTCGACGAGGCAGCCGGAGGCGTGCTCGCTGCACCAGTCGCGGTGGCGCTCGAGCTCGCCGGCCCGGTCGCGCCGTCCTTTTCGGATGGGCACGCTGCCAGCAGCGGGACAACTATCAGCACGAAATGTAGTGGGGAGGTGACGTTCATGGTGGTGGCCAGCGCGAGAGGCGAAGACGGTAGCACGGCAGGCAGTCACCGCTGCTTTCGTTCACAAATCGAACCCTGCGTTGGTCAGCGCGAAGCGGTTGGCGTGCAGCAGCCTTGCTGGCACTTGCCCACCCAAGGGGTAGGTCGACACATGCCGGCGAGCGGATGCGTGCACGGTGGTGGGTGGCGGCCCGCATTTGCGGCTGCGGGCTTGTTGACCGAATGGGCCGCGCAGCCGTTTGTTCCAACGATGACGCAATCCTCGTCGCTCTGGCAGATTCGGTCCCGCGGCGAAATGACGACGGCTGCGATCCCGGCACACTCGGGCGTGCCGTTCCAACCGCCCCACAGAACGGTCTGGCAGGCTTGCGCTTCGGGCGAGTCAGCGTAGCCACGTGGACCGCAGGCGAAAGGCGTCGCCAACAGCAGGGCGACCAGGAGCATGGCTAATGCGCGCACGATCGTCTTCATCACTCAAGATGCTAGCCTCGAAACAGGTGAGCCGGGAGGCACAAGGCACAGAAAAGACGCCCCCGCGTTCAAAAGTCCCCGTCAAGCCGCGGCGCGAGCATCTCTGAATAGTGACGGGGTAGCGGCTTTCTCCTCGGTTTCGGCGCCGCAGCCTTGAGTTGAGCGGCAGTGACTGTCAGCGAGAATCGTTTGCCGTGGGCTTGCTGGTTCTTGATTCGCTGACGCTGCAGCACCTCGACGATGCGATCGCGGGTCGATACCGGCACCTTCTCTGCGGTGACCTCGGCCCGCTCCACTTGTCCTTTGGGGCCAACCCACAGGCGGATCTTCAGCTCCCGACCTATCCTGTACATGCGGGCAAGCGTTGGGATTATCTCTCGATCGAGCTGGGGCTGCAGCAACGCCACCGCTCCTGCCTCCGCATCCTTTGCCGGACCCGCATCGGGGGCGGCAGAGCCAGCTGGAGCCCCCGCTGAGCCAGTCGGACGCTTCTTGGCGCTCGGCGCAGCCGCGTCCGTCCTGGGTGCCCGCTCGGTGGGGTGCGCCACCGTCTCCGTCGCATGCGTGTCCTTGTTCTTGCATGCCGCTGGCGACATCGCCAACGTGGCAGCCAGCCCCGCCGCAGCCGCCGTCCGCATCCATCCACGCGTGTCTGCAAGCCGCGCCGCGCGCTGCTGCTCGATGCGATCGAGCATCGAGAACAACTCCTGCGATAACCGTTCGTTGTCCGTCTCGACGCGCTCGCGTAGCCAATCGGTCAGGGCCAGCTCAGAGGCAGAAGGCTTGGTGACGATGGCTTCGATCAGCGATTCGAGATGCTCGCAGGTGTTCAGGTTCACCTTCTGGACCAAGCGCTTGACGTCAGCCGCAAGACGCTCCTCGGTGCCATAGAAATGGCTCAGCAGCTGATGCTGATAATCGAGCTGCATGGTGAGGTGGTGCAAGCCTTCGATCCCATAGTTTCGGGTCTCGAAGCTCGGATACATCACCTGAAATGCGAGCTCGGCGCGCTCATCGGCAATGGTGTAGCCCAATCCCCAGTAGTCGCCGCGAAGTCGACCTTGCTGTCGCAAGCGCTGTTCGAGTGGCGTGCCCGCATACACCTCGGTGCGGCAAAAGTTCATTGGATTGTGCGGGCGGCGCCGCAGGAAGGCCACGTTGGCGGCCATGTCTTCGAGGGTCGAGCTCGGGTTGAGCAGCAGCAGGTTGAAGCAAGCGTGGATATCGAGCCGATTGACGATTTCGAGAGCCGCTATGTTGTCGCTGAGGCTTTGGCGGCGCCCCAGCTGGCGCAGCGACTCGGCGCTGCCCGCTTCGATACCCAAGAACACCCGAAACAGCCCCATCCGCTTGAGCACGCCGAAGACCTCCTCGTCGACCGCGTCGGGCCGGGCTTTGATGGCAAACGCGAACCGGCCCACTTTGCGGCGACGCAGCTCGAGCTCGAGCCTCGAGAGGCGCGCGAGGCACTGCGGCTTTGCTAGCGGCAGAAAGTTGTCGTCGTGAAAATTGAACACCCGCACGCCCTGCTCGAACAGCGCGGCCATCTCCTCGGCCACCGCCGCTTCGCTCCGCTGACGCAGACGCGGGCCTCCACACATGCGGTGCCAGGCCGCAATCGAACAGAACGCGCAGCGATGACTGCAGCCGCGGGAAGACAGCATGTTGGTGATCGGTAGTCCCAAGAATGAGTCGAACGGCTCCTTGCGCACCGGCCACGCCAAGGAATCCAGATCGGGCGGGCTGCTGGCGCGCCCATTGACAACGATCTGCTCGCCGTTGCGCCACACCAGTCCCTCGACGCTGCTCTTGGCGTCGAACCGATCGGCCAGCGCCACGATGATCTGCTCACCCTCGCCCAAGGCAACCGAATCGATGGCCACCGCCTCGGCGAGCAGCTCTTCAGCGTGAAAAGCCGCAAAGTGTCCACCTGCCAAAATGTGCCCCTGGTAGCCCAGCTCACGGGCGCGCGCCGCGAGCGCAGCAAATTGCCGCGCCCGCACCGTGAACACCATCGACATCCCAACCAGCTCGGCGCCACTTGCGGCAAGCTCGGCGGCTGCGTGCTCGAGCTCGCTGGCCTCGTTGAACACAATTTGGCTCACCTGATGGCCCGCACGCTCGAGCGCGCCCCAGAGATAGCGAATCGCGAGATTCTCTTCGAACTCAGCCCCAACCAGCGCGACATGCATGCTCGTCACGGTAGCAGAGCCTCAAACCAGCTGGGGCGCAGACACCACCCTCTCGAACACCGCGACAGGCAACGTTGCTCCCTAGTCGACTCGTCTTGCCCGCGGTTGAAGCGCTAGCCGCGGGCGGCCTATGATTGTTGAATTGACGCGCTCGATGCGTTGTCACTTGGAGGATGCCTGCAATGAGACGACAAGCTTGGCTTGGACTGCTGGTGTGCTGCGCCTTGGCAGCCTGCTCGGATTCAGACTCGACCACCGGTCCGACCGGCACGAGCGCGACCAACAGCTCCGGGGGCTCGGACAACACCGGTTGTGCTGGAAGGCTTGCTGAATGCGGCGACGACTGCGTCGACACCTCCGTCGACCCGAACAACTGCGGCAGCTGCGGCCAGACCTGCGCCGACGGAAAGACCTGCGTCGAAGGGGCTTGCGCCTTGGAATGCGGCGGCGGCACTTCAGAATGTAGCGGCAAGTGCGTCGACACCTCGCTCGATCCGAACAACTGCGGCGGCTGCGACAGCAGCTGCTCCGCGAGCGAGGTCTGCGCTGGGGGCGGCTGTTGTGCGCTCGGCCTTCTCTATTGCGATGCGACTTGCACCGATGTAACCGCCAGCGACTGCCACTGTGGGGCCTGCGGCAATACTTGCTCGGGCGCGACCCCTCACTGTTTGAACAGCACCTGTGTCGCCGTGCTGGCCGACTGCAACGCTTACAAGCAGCTCGATGCCAACGCTCCAGACGGGGCCTACGCCATCGATCCGGACGGCGAAGGCGGCGAGCCGCCCTTCAACGTCTATTGCGACATGAACAGCGACGGCGGCGGCTGGACCATGGTGGCCAAGCTCAGCAGCGGCGTGGCTGGCGACGCCAATGCAATCTGGAACGGCGGGGCGCTCAACGACAGCGATCCCACGTTGCTCGATGCGAACAAGGCCGCAAGCCACTACATCAGCAAGCTCGTCGGGCTGTGGAACAACGGCTTCACCGTCACCTCTGCCCGGGTGCACATCAACGTCGGCGGCGTGATGAGCAAATTCTTCCGCTTCAGTGCCACCGGCAGCGACGCCACCAATTGGTTCAGCCTCGCCAACGTCAGCTCGACCTCCTACACGGACATGTTCTCGCAGCCCCACAACTACTTCGCCATTGCCGGCGACGGGGGCAACGGCCGGCGCTTCTTCGTGCAACGTAGCTATAGCGGCTGCGGTAACGATCTGGGCTGGCTGGTGGTCGACAGCGCGCCGGACGCTTGCACTTGGGAAACCGGGTCAGGATCCGAGTTGCGTATCTTGCATTCGGTCAGCTCCTCCTACGTAAACTGGGCCAACGTACCTGCCAATGGCAAAGCCGACGCCTTGTTGGTACTGGTCAAGTAGTCATCATGTCCAATACCAACATGCTCCTACCGGCTGTCATCCTCAGCGTCTCGCTACTGGGTTGCTCCGATCCCGCAGATGACCCACCGCCCACGCCACCCCCTGAGGCTGGCACCGTGGAGGGCTTTGCTGACGTAGGCGGACCCAACGAAGGAATCGCTCTTGGGCGCAACGCCCAGCAGCAGGACGTGCTCTTCGTCAGTCGCCTCAACGTCGGCCTGGTCAGCATCGATCCGCAAGGCACCGTGAGCGACTTCTCGAGTGTGCCCAAGCCGGTGGGCGTGAGCATGCGAGCCGACGGCAAGCTACTGGTGTGTGGCAAGGCCGACGAAAGCAGTGACGAATCGGTCATCTGGCTCGTGGATCCCGACGGCAGCAAGAGCGTGCTCGTCAGCGGAGACACTGCCCCCTTCGAGCTGACCAACTTCGTGGCTGTGGCCCCCGACGACAAGGTGGTGCTGACCGATTCTGAGGCCGAAGTGGTGTACGTCGCCAACAGCGACGGCAGCGGGCTGGAAGTGATCAGCTCGACCATCAGCTACCCCAATGGCTTGGCGTTCTCAGCCGACGGCGCCACCCTCTACATCGCCTCGTGGGACACCGCGAGCATCTATCAAGTCGCCCGCGATCCTGCCGACGGCAGCTATGGTGAGCCGAGCCTGTTCACCGACGGAGTAGCCAACGTGGATGGCCTGGTGGTCATGGCGAACGGTGACTTGCTAGCTATCACCAATGGCAAGGGTGTGCTGCGCATCGACGCGACCGGAAGCAAATCCGAAATCGCGCCCGGAACCGCTTTCTCGCTGGCTGCCAATGGCGCCTTTGGCGTGGGTGCTTTCGACACCAAATGGCTCTACGTCAGCAACTTCTTGGGCCCGGGTGTGACGCGCGTTCGCTTTGACGATGGTGGCGTAGCGCTGCCCGTTCGCTGACAGGCCCACGACGCGGACGCTCGGCTGGTGGCGTTGTTGCGTCTGACGCGAGCGCAGCCGAGCCTGGAGCGGCACAGCGCTCAGGGGGGCTGGCGTTGGCGGTTGCTTGCGAGATCACTAGCCGAGTGAGCTGTACGCGGGAGTGGATCCCCAAGCGCTTGTAGATGTTGTTCAGATGGGTCCCAACGGTTCGCGCGCTGATGAAGAGGCGGGCGCCGATCTTCGGGTTGCTCAGGCCATCAGCAACCAGCCGGGCGATCTCACGCTCCCGTGCAGTGAGCGGCAGCGGCGTCAACGGCCCGCTCCCCTCCAGGTCATTCGGCTGCGCGAGCTGCCTCGGTGTTGCGCAATCGACGCGATAGTGGCCAAAGCGGAGCTCGACAGCCCAGCCAATTCTGACCCGATCGCCTTCGCGCAACATGGCGCGACTGATGCGCTCGCCATTGACGAAGGTGCCGTTGGTCGAGCCGCGATCGACGATCATCGCGCGCCCGTCGAGCCCGAGCAGCACCTCGGCGTGACGACGCGACACGGCGTGGTGACTGAGCACAGCCCGGGCCAGCGGGTGGCGTCCGATGAGATTCGAGCCCGACTCGAGGGTGGCAAGCTTCTGGTGTCTGCCACCAAGCACTTCCAAACAGGGCCGAGCGTCGAGTAGCGGCGCGACAGGCTCCTCCAATTGGCGTCTGGTGGCGATGTTGGGGTCCAGTTCTGGTTGTTGGTGCATGGCGCAGCTGCTCCTCGTGGCCGTTAGGCGGCATCTCGGGATGGGTTTGGGTTCCTGTTGCTGCTCAAGTCGCACCCTCATCCGAAAAGACGACAAAAAAGATGAAAAAAGAGCGCAAGTGGGCCGAACTACGTAGCGGCTACGTAGAAAATTACGTCGTTCACCCGATAGGAAAGAGTGCTGCCAAGAGGCAAGCTAGGGCGTGTTTTCAAACAGAAACAGCTGCCTCGGGGGATTCTGACGTGAACAAGTTGCCCAACCTCGTCCTGGCCACTGCCTTGGCGCTCCTCGGCACCGCCTGCGGACCATCTGCAACCCATCGTGTGGAGCAAGCACCACAGCCAGCCAACACGCGCGCTGACGCTGCCGAGGGCCTCACACGTTCGTCCGTGTTGGTCAAAGTACTGTCCGAAAGGTTCTGGGGGC
>CAZRGL010000446.1:0-2921 GCA_964599485.1 uncultured Polyangiaceae bacterium | reverse complement strand
GGAGATGTTCACCATTGAGGGCTTCGGCTCCGGGTTCGTGCTCGACTCGGCCAGCGGCCCGCTCGTGGTAACCGCTCATCATGTTGTAAGAGGCGCAACCGAGGTGGTGGTCATCGATCATCTCGGACGTCGCTGGCAGGCCAACAGGGTAGCTGCCCTCGACGAGGAAGCCGACATCGCCGTGCTTCGCGTGCCGGACCTGCCTTCGGAGCTCACACCGCTGCGTCAAGGCAAGGTGCCCAAGATCGGCGAATCGGTGGTGCTCGTCAGCTCACCGCTCGGGCTGCGCAGCACGGTGGCGTTCGGCTCGGTCGCCGCTGAGCGTCCCACAGCAAAAGCTTTCCAACTCGCGGCAGGCGTCTCGCCGGGCAGCTCTGGCGGCCTGGTCGCAAACATGGACGGCCATGCTGTCGGCGTCATTCGTTCGAAAGCGTCTCGGCAGAGCGGTGGCGAGAACATCGCGCTGGCCGCGCCGATGTCCTTCGTCAGGGAGGCGCTCGAAGACGGCGAGCTTCAACGGCTCGCACGACGTCCAGACAAGTCGAAAATGCGGACGCTCGAGCGGCGCAATCTCGAGACACGTCCAAACGATCTATTCGTTCATTACCCTGCGGCCGCCGGCGTCCGCGTCAAAGCTGGCAAACGTCCGATCGAGCATCTCTGCGCAAGCTCAGGCCCTGGCACCTACGTGGCGGTACGGGAAGTCGGCAGCGACTTCTCACGCTGGCGAAGCGGAAAGCACAGTGCGTGCGCCACCGTCCTAGCAGGCCAGGAGCTCGAGGTGTGGGTAGGCACCAGGAAAGCCACAAAGAAGGTCCTGCTGCGAATAGCGCAGCAGCGCTAGCCATCTAGCTTCAAACCGGACAGAGCCATGAAGACAAAACGACAAGTCACCACCTTGCTACTGACCAGTCTGCTGTTGTGCGGCGTCGGCTGCGCCCCCGCGGCGCGCCGAGCTGTTGCCCCATCAAAGACTGCCACTCCGCTATCGGCGTACCTGCAAGCTGCGCCTGGGGCAGCGCTGCACGTGCGTGTGCCTTCGTCCAAGCGCAAGCTCGTCGATGCGCTCATGGCGACCACGGCGGCCTCTATCGGACGGCTCGATGAGTTCGAGGACATTTGCGGCGCGCCGCTACAAGAAGCCGTCGACGAAGTCGTCATGAGCGTTTCCGGCAAAGCGAAGCTGCTCGTGGCAGCCCGAACGCGCTGGAGCAAGCAGCGCAGCTACCGCTGCTTCGAGGCTTTGTTCGAAGAGGCAGACACGACGCGCATCGCCGGCATCAAAGCACTCCGTTTCGGCGAGGATGGCAAGCTTGCAGCTGTATATCGAAAAGGCTTACTGCTTTTCGGCACCAAGTCTGTCGTGCGTGAGGCGCTCGCCAAGCCTCCCGGGTTGCGCAGCAAACAGGTCGACCCCTTGACGGCCCTCGGGGCGCCCGACAACAGCCTCGTGCGTGCTTTGGCCCCACAAGCCGGGTTGGCAGCGTGGTCAGCTGTCCGCGCAGGAGCGGAATTGCAATGGACCGGCGGCTTTCTGATGCCTGACACCAAAGCCGCTGACTCACTCAAAGCCGACCTCATCCGTTCTGTTCGCCTCACACGAAAACGGCTCGCTGCTGACCGGCGGAGCGGCAAGCAAGAGCGCTTGCTCGAGCTGCTCGACTCGATGGAGCTCAAACGCAGCGTGGACGCCACGGTGCACGTCCGGGCGTCCTTGCAAGACACCAGCGAGCGCGGCGTCTCCACCATCAGAGAGGGCCAAACGTTGATGGGAGCGTGGGTGCAAATCTGGCGACGGGGCGTCATGATCGACGTCGCGGCGAGCAGAGTGCGCAACATCGCCGAACAGCTGCAGGACAAGGTCATTTCCAAATATCGAAAGCGTCGCTGGGCGGCGCGGTTCCCGAAGTCGGCACCAGCGGTACCCTCACAGGTTCCGGTCAAACAACACGTGAGCGTCTCGTATAGCGACTGGGACCACCCCACGTGGCGTGACATCGGTGTGAGCCCCAGTGGAGATCTGATGTTCAGCTATGAAATCGAGGTCGCACGAAATAGACGAAAAGCCACAGTGCGCGCCCGCAGCGGGCTCGATGGCACGGTCAAGCCCCTCACGCTGGAACTAGGCGTGAGCATCGCCCGTAAAGGCAAAGTCATCGTCGACGAAGACATTCGCATTCGCTGATCGGTTCTCGTTGAGCAATTGCAGCTTCACCGACAGGGCTCGATAGCTTCACAGGTTGTCCATCTGGGCTTCACACACGCGCGTTATCGCTAACGCATGAGAAAGAGCACGGTCGCGATTCTACGCACCAGCGCCCGAGATGTGCTGGCCGACTACCATCGCTTGCTGAACTTGGCTGACTATCAGCGCGTCATCGACAAGAGCATCGAGACGGCGCTGAAGGTCAACATCTCCTGGCACTTCTTCTACCCGGCTTGCTCGACCACACCTTGGCAGCTCGATGGCGTGACGCGGGCCCTCGTGCGCGACGGCTACGACCCAAAGCGAATCCACGCTTGCCACAACCGTACGGTGGTCGTCGACGCCCGACTCGGGGAGCGCGAGAACAAGCACATCAATGTGGTGCGCAAGCACAACATCGCCAACGTTCACCTGTACGAGCCAGCCGAGGACTGGATTCACATCCGCGACGCCATCGGCAAGCGCGCCGATGAGCTGACGGTACTCAACGAGGTGTATCCGGAGGGTTTCTTCATCCCAAAGCGCTTCATCGGCGAGAACATCATCCATTTGCCGACGGTCAAGACTCACGTCTTTACCACCACCACGGGGGCGATGAAGAACGCCTTTGGCGGGTTGCTCAACGAGCATCGCCATTGGACCCACCCAGTGATCCACGACACTTTGGTCGATCTACTGATGATCCAACGTGCGATTCACCCGGGGGTGCTCGCCG
>CAZRGL010000445.1:0-9734 GCA_964599485.1 uncultured Polyangiaceae bacterium | reverse complement strand
TCACCGTGCTCGATGCCTACATCACCAACATCACGATGGACCCGATTCCGGATCAGAGCTTCGACGAGTGCAACGTAACCATCCAGTATCGACAGATCGAGTGGCGACATGTCGAGGCCAAGACCATGGCACGCGACAACCTGGACGAGACGGTCAAGTCCAACATGACGTTCAGCAAGAACTTGAGCGCTAGCTGACAGGACCCGCCACGTGAGCTCTCGGCGGAGGGGAAACCATGAGCACACCGTCAGACCAAGTCATCACCGACGCCAGGGCGCGCATCGCGCGCCACCTGGCGCCCGTAAGCGCAGGCGAGCAGCAAGATCTCACCTACGATGAGACCTTCGAGGAGCTCAAGAGCGAGGTCGCCAAGGATGCCAGCGTTTCGGGCGGCTCTTGTGACTGGGAGACGGTGTGCTCAATCGCCGAAGAGCTGCTCGAGGACAAGTCCAAGGATCTGCGCGTCGCCTGTTACCTCGCGGTCGGAATGATCCGCGAGGGCGGGCTCGACAATCTTCTGGACGCGCTCGCCCTCCTCGAGCAGTTGGTGCGCGAGCACTGGGACAGCATGTACCCAGCCGTGGCCCGGCTGCGTGCCCGCTGCGCAATCGTCTCCTGGATGAGCGAACAGACCGCGCCCTTGGTCGCCGAGATTCACGTCGAGGCCGATGACCGCGTAGCGGTCGAGGCGGTCGACAGCTTGAGCCGTGCGCTCGACGCCTTCCTGTCCGAACGATGCGGAAGCAAATACGACGGCATTGGCGGACTGCGCAGCAGCATTCGCCGACTCGAGCAGCTCTGCCCCAAGGCAGCCACGGGCAACAAGAGCAGCCGCAGCAGCGGCAAGAAACGCCCGAACCGCAAGCGCCGCGGGCGCAAGGACAGCGACCAAGACGGCGCGGCCACCGAAGATCTCTTGGCGGCATCCCAAGAGCGCATCAAGTCGTTACTCGAGCCCATCAAAGGAGGGACGGGACAGGACATCTCCTACGACGACACCTTTGAAGAGCTGATGGCCGAAATCAAAAAGCTCGGTCGCGTCAACGGTGGCAGCTGCGACTGGGAGTTGGTCGAATCACTGAGCCGAGAGATCCTCGAAGAGCGCTCCAAGGACTTGCGGGTGGCAGGCTACCTCGCCACCGCCATGATGAGAGAAGGCACCCTCGAGGGCGTCGTCGACGGGCTGCGACTCGTCGATCAGCTCGCGCGCAAGTACTGGGACACCATGTTCCCACCAGCGCGCCGCATGCGGGCCCGCACCGCCATCATCAGCTTCATCAATGATGTCGGCGGCCCTGCCATCGCACATACCGAGGTCAGCACGAGTGACAAGCCCTCGGTGGCGGCCGCCGACGAGCTCCGTAAGAAGCTCGACGCTTACTTGCGAGAGCAGATTGGCGACGCTTATCCCGGACTGGCTCAATTGCGCAGCGCTCTGCAGCAGCTCCTGACCAAATGCGAGCCGAGCGCGACGCAAGCAGTGGTCGCCGACCCCTTTGCCGCCGACGCCCAACAAGACACCGTCACGGCCCTCGATGAAGACGACCCCTTCGGCTCCCGCAAGCCCAGCGAGCCGCAAGCAGATCCATTTGCCGATGACGACGACCCCTTCGGCACCGCCGCGCCGAGCCAACCCCAGCAAGATCCCTTCGGCACCACCGATGACGATCCCTTCGGCTCCCGACGGCCAAGCGCGCCGCCAGAGGACCCATCCGCCGATGACGAAGACCCCTTCGGCACGAGCGCGCCCAGCCAGCCGCAGGCCGATCCGTTCGGCAGCGACGACGACCCGTTCGGCTCACGCTCGGCGTCCGACGACGACACGGTCGACATGTCAGCGCTCGACACGCCAGTGCTCGATGCGCCAGGGCCGCAACTAGGATCCGCTACGGCTCGGGCCGCCGCGGGAGCGATCAACTCGTTGGAAGATGTCGACAAGTGCTTGCCGGCCAGCCGCGAACGGTTGCTTGAAATGGCCCGGGTGGTGCACGACAGCAAGCTCGATAGCGCCCTGGCCTACCGATTGGCCCGCGCTGGCATGTGGCTGGGCTTGACGCTGCCAGCCGAGCAGGATGGCGTGACCGAAATAGAGCCGCCGAGCGAGCCGCTGCGCCAAGATCTCGAACGGCTCCTCGACAAACAGGACTGGCTCGAGCTGTTGCGTCAGGCCGAACAGGCCGCCCGTGAGCATCCGTACTGGTTAGACGCCAATCGCTGGGTCGTCGTGGCCATGGAACATCTGGGCGCGGGCTACACCAGAGCCCGCTACGAGTGCCTCCGCGAGCTGGCGCTGTTGACCCTGCGACACCCTGACCTGCAAACGCTGTGTTTCGCTGATGGCTCGCCCATCGCTTCGGCAGCCACGCGGCTCTGGCTCGAGACCGAAGTGCAACCGTGCGGCAGCTCACTGCCCGGCGCGCCATTGCCCCCACTGCAGGTGATTGCAGAAAGCACCCTCGAAGAGGCTACCGGCAAAGCCCGAGCTCTGATTGCACGCGGCCAAGTAGCGGCCGGGCTCGCCCTGGTCGGCCGGGCGACCGCCGGCGCATCGTCGCCAATCCAACGTTTCAACGCCCAGCTCGCCACGGCCAAGCTCTGCCTGGAGGCCGGCGAGGCCGCCATCGCCTGCGCTCACCTGGAAGGACTGAGCGAGCGCATCGCGGAGCACAGCCTCGAGACCTGGGATCCTGCCCTGTGCGCCGAGGTATTCGAGACGCTCTACCGCGCCCATCGGGACAAGAACAGCGACGCCGTCGTCAGCCCAGCTGAGAAGGCGCGCGAGAAACAGGTTTTCGAACAGCTGTGTCGCATCGACATGCCCGCAGCGCTCCGACTGGCGGGCAATTCAAAGCGATCTGTGGTGCCCAACAGAGCCAACAAGGCGAGCTAGGAGGCGACAATGTCAGTCGAGTTCCACATTGCAAAAAGCAAATTGATGATCGCTGCAAACAGAGCGCAGGCAGCAGCGTTGGAGATGGCCAATGCGTGCGTCATGGCCAAAGAGAACTACCGAGGCGTTCTACGTGACCAACAGCTATGGGAGAAACATCGAAATGCCTTGATACTCGAGCTTGCCCTCGCTTGCCTGGGAGGCGCGGCCATCGACAAGGTATGTGGCTCAAAAGCGATCCCGTTCAGGGAAGCATTGCAGCTCGGGGGCGGCGGGCAGCTGGTCAACAGAGCGAGAAATCTCGTCTCCGCGCTCAAGCACCGCGCAACAAGCGTCGTCAAGAACAGCAAAGCAAGTCAGGACTTGATCAAGACCGCGGTCAAGCTTCCTCGCAAGTCCGACGGCAACGTGGACATGAAACGGCTGGCGAGCTCGAAAGCGTTGAGCCAACAGATCTCCGAAGTGGCGGATTGCTTTATTTTCCCCTACCCAACCACCGCAGGAAGCACAGCCAGCGACCTGGCCCAGCTCTTGGCCTCACAGAAGCGTGCGAGCGCCGCAGTGGAAGACTTCGTCGTCAAGTTGCTCGTGGCCTTCAAGAACCAATCGGCATTGGCACCCCACAAGAAGAAACTGACAGCTGCCGAACGAACTTCATTCAGGATGCGCAGAGACTACCAGGTGTTCGATTGTGTTTGCCCGCTGCTAGACGCGCTGCGCAAACGGTTGGAACAATACGACGTGCGCGTGAGAACCAACGAGCTGGCCAAGGAGGTCGAGCTTGGTTTTTGGGTAGAGTGGATCAAGCACAACACCGTTGGCAGGGACGTGTACTTCGACACCCACCTCATGATGGACACGCGAAGCTCATCGCTACGAACAAGAACCGTCTCGGTATCGTACGACACAGATGTCACGGGCGACGGACGCTGGAAACGCACAGATCCGATGGACTACATTTCGGTGAACAGCCCTGGGCGAAAGCTGTGGGCGCGCTTCGCCAAGCTTGGACTCTACAAGACCAGCTGGTGGTACCGCCCAACCGGCCAGAGTGACATCTGGCAGCTGACGAAGTTCGCGAAGGGTTGGCCCAGCAACCGCCGGGCACGTCGGGACGCGTGCTTCGCTTCAGGCGACACGCGCCCCGTTGGCAAGCGCTGAGCTCACACGCCGGAGAACTCGCCACGCGCGCCCGCAGGGTCGCGCGGCGTCAAGCGGGCGAGGGCGCTGACGGCTTGGTCAAAGTCGGCTTCAGCCAGTTCGCCCACGAAGCCGAGTGCTTCGTTCCCGAAGGCTCGAAGACCAAGCTGCGCCTGCAGACCATCGAGGCGGTCATGTATACCAACCACCTAGGCTACCTGCCTGAGCCCTGGCGCTCACGACTGCGCGACGACCCCGATGGACTGTCGCGCGAGCGCGAAGAGCTGCGCGCGATCGTCGGCTATTCGTAGCCCGGCTCAGGCGACTGGTCCGCTCAGGCGACCAGTCCGCTCAGGCGACCAGTCCGCTCAGGCGACCAGTCCGCTCAGGCGATCAGTGGCGGGCTGGACGGCAGGATCAACGGCCGACCGGTAATCAAACGGTCGAGCTCTTTGATGAGGTCGAACGCAAGCCTGACACCCGCCTTGGTGAGCACCCGCATGGTTTCCTTGACCAGTCTCTCAAATGACCGGCCCATACTCTTGAGGGCATCGCGAGGACCTGCGGGCACATAAGTCACAGCGGCTGGCTGGTGAATGGTCCGAACATGGTAGGTCTCGTACCGGTCGGCTGTCACCGAGGGCAAGAACCCGATGAGCTCGCTCATCGCAGTAAAGAGCATTCCAACCGGTGTCTCGACCAGCGGGGTCTTCAGATTGACCTCCTTGTAGAGCCCAGCTCCTTCGACACTGCCCAGGGCGACCTCGATGTCGTGGGGCGTCAGCTTTCCGGCCATGACGGCATTCAGGAGGTCGGCACATTGGTCGATGCCGAAGCTGCCATAGGTCCCTGCCTTGGCAACCGTAACGCTACGATTGCCCCCAGAGAAGCTCGTGCAGCGTTTTGGCCCAGCGGGCGAAGCACCTACTCCGAAGGAGGTATTTCGGCCGAGTCCCAAACTGGAGCCGTAGGAGGCGTACAAATCAACGCTCTCATCATTGTGGCGGGCGACGACCAGCTGCCCGGTAACGCAAGCGCTCGCCGGGCAATTGATGACATCGAGCACATCGATCCAGCCCCAAAGGCCGAACTGGTAGCCCGTCGGAATCGCGGCCAGCAGCGATCTTCCAATCGCTGGCGCCACCTTTTCGATGAACTGCTTGGCAAGGTAGACGAGCTGGCGGTAGAGCCATTTGGCCAGCTTGCGCGTTGCGGGCCCACAGATCCGCACCAACGGCGACGACGCAGCTCCGCGGACGAAGGCTTTGCGATATGCGGAGTTGGTTGCACAACCGGCCACTCCGATAGCCGTGTATTTGATGTCCTTGGCGAGCATGGGAACATCGACCAGCTTGCCACCGCGTCCGTACAGGTACTGCGCAGCTCGTCCGTAGTCGACGGCTGCTTTCTTCACGGGCTTGATGACCTGACGTTGGTAGGTCCTCTTGATGCCCTTCCAGCGGTAGGCGTTCTTGATGGCCTGCCAGTCGTAGTTTTCCGCCTTGAAATAATCCCAGAATGCCAAAGTGGCCTGCCTTCCTTGGGTGCAGATCCGCTTCCACGGCCCAACGTGGAGCAACCCATCCTTTTGCAACCAGCAAGCCAGCAACCGAGCTGCGCCAACACGAGGGACCACGCGACGAAGGAGCCTGCCGGCGGCACTGAAAGCGTCCCCGAGGCGTACCGCAAACTGTTCGCGAAGCTCGAAACGGATTGGCGTCCACATAGCTTCGCCGCTCAACGACTATCGGTGCTGCGCTCACTCTCGTAGGATGTCCCCATGAGACCCAAAGCGAGCCAACGTCGCAGGACCATTTTGGAGCGTCGCGCGCGATTCGTCGCCCTGGCAGTGGCTGGTGCAGGAGTGGCCGCAGCGGCCAGCTGTCAGCCTTGTCTCAAGATGGCAGGGCCCGGCGAGGACGGCGCCGCTACTTCAGCCGCTACTTCAGCCGCTGCTACTGCCACGGCCACGGCCACTGCCACCGCCGCGGCAACCGCCCCGCCAGCCGAGGCCATCTTGCAGGACGGGGGCGCCCCGCCGGTAAGCACCTCCACTGGGCCGCAGCCGCCCACTGATTGAGCTCGGAGAACCGAGGGCTACTCGAATTCGTTTTCGATGTAGATCTGGGTCGAGCGTGATGCTTGACCACCCTTGGTGACGAAGCCGATCGCTTGGAAGCGCGAGACGATACCGTCACCGTCCAGGTCACCGATCGCGCCAACCTCCACACATGCTTTCACGCATGGGGTGGGGCTGTTGGGAGCAACCACAGTCTTCTCGAAGTAGTAGTGGTACTGATAATAGATCGGTTGGTTTATGGCGAAGGCGAGACACTTCCAGCCTTGGTAGGAGTTTCCCGATTGGAAGTCGACGCCATCTTGGCCCCGGGGCTGGTACTTCTTTCCCATGGGCACCTTGGCGGGCACCGGAGTAGCCGAGTCGCACCCACCATGACCCGGGGCTTGTGATTCCGAGCCTTCAGTAGCGTCCTCCGATACGGCGGTCTCGCTGTTATAGGCGTGCAGCGCCGCGGTTAGGATGGCGCCGACGTTCTGCTTCGCTTCGGCCGTCTTCGAGGAAGCCATGTAGCGGCGCACGCCGTAGATGGCCAAAGCAGCGAGCACACCGATAATCGCGACGACTATCATCAGCTCGACCAAAGTGAAACCGCGCGTTTTCTCGTTCATTCGGGACTTCTCTCAGTGTTTTCATGAAGCCCGTTATTCGGCAACAATGCAAGCTCTGCATTTGGGGGTCTGCGTGTGGTGACCCCATCGCCGAGTAGGCGGCACATCGCTGCATGCAACGAGGCTGCCGGCCGGCACCACGGACTCCTCGGCGCCTTGCCCTCGCCGCCCGGCCCTCGCCGATCTGGGTACTTTCGTCCAGTGAGCAGTACAAAGGGTTGACCAAGCCAAGCGCGTTTGACATGTTCCGCGGTGGAGGGATGACCGAGAGGCCGAAGGTGCCTGATTCGAAATCAGGTGTAGTGCAAGCTACCGGGGGTTCGAATCCCCCTTCCTCCGCCACGATTCCGACTTGCTAGGCGGCCGCGTGCGATTCGCGCGTGCGTTTCAGGTAGGGCCAGCTAGGCAACGACGGCGTGCCTCGAGGATGAGCTCCGGGGTCGCGTCAGACAGCGCCTCAGCCACAGGCTCTGGGAGAGCTCTTTGCCCTGCCTCATCAGGTCGTGACAGTGCGAATAGGCAAAACAAGCTGCCCTTCCGCAGCTGCGCATGTTGCTGATGGTATCCAATGATGCCTGGACGCGCTGTAAGGCCAACTCGGAGCCGAGCTCGAGGATGGGATAGGCGGCGGGCAAGTCGACGATGTGGGCGCCGAGCACTTGTTCATCGCGGATCCAGCCAATTCGACATAGATCTGCTTGTACGCGGCGCCGCAGCCGGAGCCGAGCCGCGGGATCTGCCCCGGTCCCCGACCGACAGGGCAGCTCCGCTACGAGCGAGGTCTTTCCTGGCGGCGACATGAGCGGGCTGCGGTTGTTGGGCTCGGTCACCCGCGTGAAGCACAGCGAAGGATCGGGGAAATATGCGGTAGCGTTATCGGATACGCGCGGCTTGTCGACCAGCAGCGCCACCTGCATCAAGTCCCGGTAGCGCAGTCGCTCAACTGAGCGGAGCAACTCCGCGTCGGGCGCTGGATCGAGCAAGCGCACCACCACCGGAAGCGGCAAAGTGTTGATGACGCCATCTACCCGCAAGGTCTCACTTCGCCCCGCCTTGCGGTCGCGCAGCTGAACAGCGGTGATGCGACCGCCCTCGTGAAGGAGCCCGGTGACCGTGCAGCTGCTGCGGACAGCTGGACCGCAGTTGGCAGCCAAGGCTTTGGCGATCGCGCCAAAACCGCTGCGCGGATAACGGAAGGCCCCGTCGAGATGCTCAGCGGCACCTAGGCTGCCGAGCACAGCTTCTTTCACCAACGTGACGAGATCGAGACCGTTGAGTCGCTTGCCAGCAATTGCGGTGCTGAGCTGACTACACGGCTCACCCCAAAGCTTGGTGGTGTAGTTGAGCAGAAAGCGCTCTGCCACCACGCGCCCGTAGGTGCGCACGGCGAAGTCTTCGAAGCTGGGGCCCGGCTCGCCCCCCCGCAGCCGTCGCCATAGGAGGTCGAGGCCGGCGTGGGCGGTCGTCAAGGGACCAAGACGCCGCAGTAGATTCAGCGGTGTCAACGGAAAGTCGACCCACTGCCCTGCTTGGTAAATGCGGCTGGGTGCTCGAACGCGGCGCAGCTCATCGCCGAGCAACTCCTCGAGATCCGCGGTGATCTCAGGATCCTTCTCGTGAAATCGGTGGGCGCCCGTGTCAAACCGAAACCCATCATGCTCGATGGTCCGGGCGTTACCCCCAACCTCGTCGCGGGCCTCGATGACGACGAAGGGCGCGGCTTGGCGGCGCAGATAGGAGCCGCAAGACAGCCCAGCCATGCCCCCGCCCAAAATCGCCACGCCCACCGAATCGCTCATGGCGCACCCCCGTGACCGACTAGCAACTGCAACCCGATCATAACGATACCCCCCAAAGCACGCGGAAGATGTTCTTGGCCTTGGTCTCGTCACCCTGGACCCGAAAGGCTACGCCTACGTCCCAGAAGAACTGAGTCGACGCCAAGGAAACACTCGGACCCATGTAGGTGCTCACGCCCGCAAACTCGAGCTCATTGTCGGCTGAAACGTAGTTGAACTTCGGCTCCCAGCTCATGCGCACCTGCGTCTCCAGCCCCGCTGTGAACCATTTTGTGGCCTCGTAGCCCAACGCAAGCGAGTGATGCAGCTTGAAGCTAGTATCCCCCGCAACCGGTCCTTGTTCAGTCATGGAATCCAGCGACACGATCAAAGGGCCAAACGATCTGCCGATGACCAAGCGCTCCTCGAACGCAACGTCCCCGTTGGCCTTGTGAATGAACTCCCCATACAGCAAGAAGTCGATCGCCAGCTCGCTCGGCGAAAAAGGCATGTAGCGGCCACGCAGCTTGTAGCCAGTCCACCCATCCGTCGTGAACATCTGGTACATCGCCGCATCGAGCCCCCTGGCGATTCCGTACTCCAACTCGACCTGGTGAGCCCAAGAGTAGATGTCTTCGTTGGTCAAGCTGTCACGCCGAACCGCGCCGGTCATGTAGTACTCTAGCTCCACGTGGCCGCGGGGCACGGTCTTTGGCTCGTAGGTGAACGCGAAGTTCCGACGGTCGGCTCGGGCGCTCCCGGCAGTGAGCAGCCCGGCGAAGAGGAGTGCTGTCAGCAGGGCAAGTCTTGAGATCTGCTTGGTTGCCATTGCTCAAACCAATCACTTTGCCTGCAGCTCGAAGTCGAGGCGTAGCGTCTGCGACGGGGTTACGGTGAACTTGCGCGAAACGACACCAGCAGCCTCGTGCCACACCTTCAGCACGTAGCTACCAGCCGGAAGCTCATCGATGACGAACTTGCCATTGCTACCTGTCGTCATGTGATACGGGTGCTTGAAGGCATGGATCCACGCCTTCATCCAGACATGCCCAGAGTCACATTTCGTTACCAGCACGCCCGCTCGCCTGACCTTCTTCCGGAGCGTGGCTCCCGCCTGCCGCCACACTCCTGCCGCCGCAAAGCAACAGGAGTGCAGTGCATGGGCGCCAGAGGGAGGCGCCCCCAACACCCCCCCTCCCCCGGCCCGTCTTAGTCCTCCATCTGCCCTCCCCGTAATT
>CAZRGL010000444.1:8556-9845 GCA_964599485.1 uncultured Polyangiaceae bacterium | reverse complement strand
TCAAGGCGCTAGCCAACACCGAAGCGCTGACGCTCGAAGCCAAAGCCGCCGGCCTCGTCACCAAAGCCGCCAAGAGCTTCAAGACCACCGCCGGCACCACCATCGACATGACCGCTTCGGCCAACGTGATGATCAAGGGCGCCAAGATCCTGCTCATGTAGCCCCGTTCAAAGACGCTTCACTCAGCCCCGACCTTAGCTCGGCTGGCCCCGAGTGAGTGATTGGTCACCACTCGAGCCAAAGCGAATCGGGACGCGGACCCGCACGCAGACGCGGACGCGGACGCGGACCCAGACACGGACACGGACGCAGACGCGGACTCGGACCCGGACGCAGACGCGGACGCGGCCGCGGACCCAAACGCAGACGCGGAATCGGGCCCCAAACGCCGACGCGGTCAGAGCGCTACGAGCACCTTGCTCTGCGACGGCGAAGCGTGGGTGCCGATGATGTTGCCCTTGTTCTGCTTGGTAACCGCCGTGTGATAGACGACCTTTTTGCCCTGGGCGTAGACCTTCGAGCTGTAGCTGACGAAGGTAGCCTTGCCTTTGATGGTGCTCGACTTGACGCCCAAGGTCAGACCCGGCTCGTCGCCGGTCGTCACCGGAACTTTGGAGTTCTGGCACACGGTAGCCTTGTTCTGAATCAGAACCTTGTCAGCCACTGAAACCGTTCCGGTGAGCGACTTGGAGTTGGTATAGGGCTTGGGCACGTTGTCCGGCGGCGTCTTGCACATGTCGAGAAGCGCAAAGACATTGCCACCTTTTTTCGTCGCGGCTGGGAGCATCAGATTCAGGCCTTCCTCGGTTGAAAGTCCTCGGCCGCAGCCAAGGTCTCGTCGGTGGCGCGAACGTCCTTCAAGTTGGCGCCAAGCAGATCGGCTGAGCCGGTAATGGCGCGGTGCACATCCGCCAGCTCGAGATCGGCTTCTTGCAGGTCACAGCCCGACATATCGGCCCGCACCAAGCTGGCCCACTTCAAGTTGGCCCCCCGCATCCGCGCGCCGGTCAAGTCTGCGCCGTCGAGCCGGCAATCTTTCAGGCGCGCCTCGGCACCGTCTACGCCCCGCAGACAGGCTGCATCGAAGGCGGCCTCGGCCAGATCGGCACGCTGCAACTGCGCGCCCTCGAGATTGGCACCGCTCAGATCCGCCTGACGCGCTCGCAGATCTCGCAAGTCACTATTGCGCAAGCTGGCGCCTCGCAAGTCGACTCGGTCGGCACGAGCGCCTGACAGCTGCGCACCATCGAGGCGCGCATCGGATAACAGCGTATCGCTCAGCTCGCATC
>CAZRGL010000444.1:0-8516 GCA_964599485.1 uncultured Polyangiaceae bacterium | reverse complement strand
GTCAGGTTCGCGCCTAGCAGATCGACCCCATCGCACAAGCACTGCAGGAGTGAGGCCCCCTGAATGTGGGCACTGCTGAGATCGGTCTCGCTCAGCAAGCAGAGCTGCAAGGTGGCCCCACGCAAGTCGACTTGATCGAGCTTGCAGCCTGACAGGTCACTCTTGCTGAGAAAAGCGCCCCGCAGATCGGCGGCGGACAGATCGGCTCCGACAAAGCTGGTGTTGCAGATCTGTGCCGAGCCGAAACGACACCCTATGAGCTTCGCTTCGCCCAGATCGGTCTCCCGCAGATCGCATCCGTCGAGATCGCAGCCGCTCAGATCGGCCCCCCGCAAGCTGAGCCCGCGCAAGTCGATGTCGCGCAGCCCACTGGCCGCCAGCTTCAGTGTCGCGCCCTCGAGATTTGCGCCTTCGAAGCTCGCACCGTCCAGCTGAACACGGTCGAGGGTTACCCCTCGCAAGTTGGCGTCGAGCAAGCATGCTCGCTCGAGCACGGTCAGCTCGAGGGTCGCGTCTTCCAACGAGGCGTCGCTCAAGTCCGCTTTTTGAAGCGTCGCCGACTCGAGCGACGCATGGCTCAAATCGGCGCCACGCAACCGTGCGCCACGCAGATCAGCGTTGGCCAGATTCGCACCCGCCAAGATCGCGCCATCGGCAATCACCCTGGCCAAGCGAGCGCCAATCAAGGAGGCGCCGCCCAGGCGAGCTCCTTGCAGCGAGCAACAGCTCAGATCGAGTCCATCGAAACAGCAACCCGACAAGTCGGCTGCTAGCGCCCGGCGCGGCGGGCCAGCGTTGCTGAAGTCGAAGTCATGCAGGATGGCAGCGCTCAGATCAGCTCCTGAAAGCGAACGGGGCAGCTGGCTTGCGACCGTGAGATCGACGCCACGCAGCGACGCCCCATCGAGCTCAGCGCCGCTCAGGTCAGCGCCATCGAGCTGTGCCCCGTCGAGCACGGCGCTACTGAGATCGGCGTCGACGAGCTGTGCACCCGTCAGCAAGCTCGAGACCAAACGCGCCCCGGACAAGCGGCAGCCTGTCATGGAGGCGCCGGCCAATACGCTCGCGCTGAGCTCGGCGCCTGACAGATCAGCACCGCTCAGATTGGCGTCACGCAGCACGCCGCCGACCCAGCGCACCCACTGCAACTGATTGGCTCGTTGCTCGCCACCAGCGTCGAGCCCAACACATTGGCAGCCGGTCAAGTCGGCGTGGCGTAGATCCACGCCTCGAAACACTGCGCCGTTGAGCACACATTCGAGGAAGCGTGCGCCGCGCGCTGAGCAGTTGGTCCAGGTGCTGTCGGAGAAGTCGGCGCCGAGCAACTCGAGCCCATCCAAGCTCAAGCCGCTCAGCTTTGCGCCGCGAAAGTCACCCCCAGCTGCCAAACGCTCTTGCAACACCTCGAGGTCATCGATTTCGTTGGTCATGATGCTGCTCCCAATCGTGCGCGACCCAACAAGGCGCCCTCGAACGAGGCGCCCCGCAGCTCAGCTGCGTGACTCTCGACATCGTAGAGATTGCTTCCACTCAAATCGGCGTCGCTCAGATCGGCATCGCTCAGATCGGCTTGCATCAGATTGGCGCCGCGCAATTCGGCACCGGCGAGCCGGCAGCCATCGAGACGCGCCTCGACTAGAGTGGCCCCCGACAAGCGCGCCTGCACGCAGCTGGCTTTGACCAAAGAGGCGGAGCTCAGATCGGCTTGCTCGAAATTGCAGCCATCGAGGGTCGCTGCTTCCCATATCGAGCCCGCCGCTCGAGTGCGCACGAGACTGCTGCCTTGCAAGTCGGCGCCATCGGCGCGAGCACCCTCGACGAGCGCGTCCGCAAAAGAACACGCACGAGCGTGCGCATCGAACAACGTGACATCGCTGAGCGAGGCACGATCGAAATGCGCCCGGTCGAGGCGCGCCGCGCTGAAGTCAGCGCGTGCCAACTGTGCCTCGTCAAAGCGAGCACCTTCGAGCTGGGCGCTTTCGAATGAAGCACGACAGCCCACCACCTGACGCATGTCTGCGCCGCCCCCGGCAACACCATCAAAGACAGCGTCGTCGATCCGGGCCCCATGCAGCGATGCCCCTACGAGGCGGGCGCCGCTCAAATCGGCTCCAGCCAGCACCGCCTCGTCGAGCTTGCATCCGCTCAGATCCGCTCCGCACAGCTGCGCGTCGCTCAGATCTGCGCGGGAAAGATCGGCGCCTGTCAACTTGGCGCGCACGAGCTGAACGCCCACCAGCGACCAGCCCCGCAGATCGAGATCGGACAAGTCAGCTTCGCTCAAGTCCGCCCCGTCGAGCGGTTCACCGGCGAGCAGCTTGGCCTTCACCAACAACCGAAGGTCGGGCTCGGGGGCTTCGGCACCATCGTCGAGCAAAGCCAACAGCTGCTCACGCGCCAGCTTGGTCTCATCCACATCACGCTGCACCAAGCTAGCGAGCTGACGGTCATCCAAACCTGCAGCGCACAACAACTCGAGAGCAGCAGCTTGTCTGGCGCTGATCGTCGTGTTGAGCTCGAGCGCCGCGGTAGGCTCACTCGGCTGAGTGTCATTGGCGGCAGCGGGCTCGCCGCCAGCGAGCTGTTCGGGCTCGAGGGGGCTGACCGCTCCGCTTGCGAGCAACGCAGCGAAGTACCGCTGCTCGACTTCGGCCGGCTCTAGCACGGGCTCGCCGCGACCTTCGTGCAGCACAAACAGCGACGAAATGTCCGAAGCGTGTTTGTCGACCACATCGGTCACCGCGCGCCAAACGAGCTGCAAACGCATGGCGTCCAGATCGAAGTGGACCGTGTCCAAGACGAGCGCGATCTCTTCGAGCGAGCCACCTCTTTGCGGTCGCACCACAAAAGCGCGGGGCCGCAGATCAGGAAGGGTGCCTTCGAGCACCTCATGTTGCGGGTGCATGCCGTGGATGGCGAAGGGCTCATCACCACTGAGAAAGTCCAGCTGCTGCTGTCGCGGCGCGGCTTGGAAGAGCCCGTAGTCGAAGCCGTCCGGAAAATAGGGCCAGCGGGTGGCCAGCCAGTCTTCGTCGCAGCAGCCAGCGTCGAACCATTGATGGCGCCAAGCCAGCGGCAGGGGCGCAAAACAAGCCGGCGGCGGCGTGTCGCCGACAGCGCAGATCAACTGGTCGGGGTCCTCGAGGTTCGGCAGCGCGCCATCATCGGCGTCGCCGCTGCTGCAACCACAGCCAACGGGGTTGGGCGCGTGACCGGCGCCACCAAAAGAGCGCTCATAGCTAACCGGTAGCTTCTCGAAGACAGCCGGAGCGCTGAGGCTGCGACCTAGCGCGCTCTTGCGCCAGCGGCGGGGGCCAAACACAGCAATGCTGCGGTCGAAGCCGTTTCCCTGGTGACCGAAGCAGCAACGGATCTTCATCGCTTTTGCTGCGCCGCCCGGCGCGTAGGCGTGGCCAGCAACGGTCACGTCGGCTTTGGATTTGGTTATGGCGAAGTCGGATGCGTAGACGATGCTCTTTTCCAAATCATCGTCGAGGTGCAGCTCGCCGGTGGGCAATTCCGCTTGCTCACACAAGCGCGCTGGCTCGCCAGGCAGAATGTCGCAGCTCGCTTTGACCACCAACGTGAGTGACGACTGGGGCGGCCGCAGCTGCCAGTGCACGACCCGTGCGGCGACCGCCTCGCTTTCGGTGAACACCGGAACACCGTCGCTTCGCCGCTCGAACTGAGTAAGCCCCGTCATGTCATCGCCCCATCCGCCGTTGTGGGAGACTTCGGGTTGGAGCTGATCGTCGCCTCCTGCCGCAGCGCGCCGAGTTGTGCTTGGCTGACCTGTGCCCCAGCGAGCTCGGGGCCGCACACCGCGGCGCCGAGCAAACACGCATCTGAAAAATCGGCGCCCTCGAGCTTGGCCCCCAGCAACGAGGCATCCGTCAGATCGGCCTCACGAAGCTGAGCTCCGCTCAGGTCCGCCTCATCGAAACGACAGCCACGCAATATCGTCTTTTCGAGCGTGGCGTCCACGAATGACATACCCCGGAAGTCGATTTCGGACAGGTCAGCACCGCTCAAGTCCACGTCGTCGAATGAGCCGCCGCGCTCCATTCGAGCGAGCACGGCTTGGCGCAGATCGACTGGACCGTCGACCTCGGCTTCAGGCGTGACTGCAGCCGGCGTTGGCACAGCGACAGCAGCGGGCGGATCCAAAAGCGGTGGCGGCGGTTGCGCTTGCGGCCGGTCTGCAAGCGGATCGTGTTGCGGAAACGCTGGCAGGCGCGCGGGCGGGGGCGAGACCACAGCCGAAACGAGCGCAGGAGGCGCCGAAGCTGGCAAGACAGCGGGCGAACCAGAGGCTGGCGCCGGCGCTGAGCTCGTCGAAGCTAGCGCGGGCGGCGACGACGTAGCAGCACGCCGAGGCGGGGGCGGTGGTCGCTTTTGCCAAGGTGCACCGGGGATGGGCGTGGATGAACGCGCCGGTTTGTCAGCTCGTGCTTGCGCCAGGTGAAAAGGTGCGGCTTCACTGCTGACATTGCTGCCAAAGACGGTGCAGTCTCGCCCTGGAGTTGCGATGGAGAGCAAGTCGGCCGACTGATCTGTCGGCTCCCAAGGGAGCGGGGCAGAGTCGGGTACATATGCGCCCGACTGCGCGACCGTGGCGCCCGCCGCCGGCGACAGATCGATGAGCCCGCCGGCGGAAGCGGACGGTGGGGCGACTGGAGCAACACCCTGTTGGAAGGGGATCGCTCGCTTTGCCGGAGCTCGGTCAGCCGTCGAAACAGCCATGGTCGAGCCTGCAGCTGAGGCAGGCATCGAAAGCGCACAGAGCAGGTCGTCGTTCGGACGGGCCGCCACCAAATCGACCGGCTCGTTCCAACAGGCCACACCGGCCACGACCTGCAGCTCGGCGGCCTGCGCGGGGGAGCGAACCGCCAAGCTCCCACGCCAGCAGATTGTGCATTGCCAGGTTGCAAGATCGACGAGCAAGGTATCGGCGACCACCTCGAGCGGCTCGCCCGGGCTATCGGACCGAGCAGCTGCTGGCCACCACAGCACGCGCGCCACAGCGCCTGGCAACTGGCTGCGATAGCAATAGGGCTTGGGCGTCTGACCGCTGATCTCGAGCCACTCATCGCCCCGCAAATGGCAAGTTTGCAGACTCGGCGCCGCACGCTGCAGCTGGGCAAAGTCGAATCCGACCGGAAACGCTCCCGTGGGCGCTCCGGTTTTGCTCGGCTCGGCCAGCGAGGCACTAGAACCACAGTAATCGAGCACGACTTGTCCGTCCCTGAGCAACCTCAGTCGCAACGGACCCAACGACTCCGGCCTCGCGCCGCGCTGGATCATGAGATCACAGCGCGGCAAGAGGGGCGGCGTCCCTTGCTCGAGCGTGACGGGCGACGGCTGACCATCATCGGGCTCGAGCATTTTCATCTGCGCTTTGTCCAAAAGCGAAAAGCAAGCCCTGACGACGACGCTCATCCGCAGCTCGTCACCGTTGGTCCAGACCATGCTCTCGCTCTTGGCCTTGCCGACAGAGGTGATGCGAAGTGGTTTTGTTCCGTCTTGCATTTGCTTTTCCACACAGCGCACGTCACGCAACATGAGCGACTAGTGGTGACGTCTGCGGCGACGTCGGGCGATTGCCGCGGCGGCGACCAGCCACCAACCTGCTAGCTTGCGCCCCTGGGCTGGCACGCCCCCATAGCTGCAGCTACCGTCGACACCTTTGGCCCCGCCCACCACCGAGCCTGAGCTGGTGTTGGTTGCTGCCCCGTGACCGCTGGAGCTCGTTGCAGCGCCGCCTCCGCCGCTACCTGAACCATTGCCGCTGCCACCACTTCCGGACGAGCTGTTCGAGCCAGTCGAGCTGGTCGAGCTACTAGAGCCACCTTCACCGCCCGCGCCGCCTTCACCGCAGGTGTTGGCGCCCGGTTGGCATTGGCCGGCCAGGCAGCTATCGGGCGCGGTGCACTCGTCGTCATCGCTGCACTTGCTGCCGTCTGCGGCAAAGCCGTCGTCGGGGCAGCTTGTCGCATTGCCCACGCAGCTCTCCGCCACATCGCAGTCGCCAGCGCTGGGGCGACACACGAAGCCAGCAGGGAGCATGACGTCGCCGGGACAATGCACCGACGCTCCATCACAGCTCTCGGCCAAATCGCACACCCCCGCTGAGGGGCGGCACTCGGTATTGGCAGGCTTCACCTCGTCGGCGGGACAGCCCATCGACTTGCCATCGCAGAACTCGATTGCGTCGCAGCCACCCAGGGCGGGGCGGCACACGGTACCGGCACTTGCAGGTGCATCCGGCGGGCATGCCGCGCTGTTGCCGTCGCAGAGCTCTGCCTCATCGCAGCTAGTCCCCGCTGGGCGGCACAGGGTTGCGGCAGAGAGCAGACTGCAAACCCCCTGAGCGCTGCTGCCAGCTGCCACACTACACGCCTGGCAGTCGCCGGTAACGCTTCCGCCGCAGGCGCTGTCACAACACACGCCATCTACGCAGAAACCGCTTTGGCATTGCCCACCGTTGTCACAAACGGAACCGTTCGACAGTGCCACCGCCATGACATAACCGACGCCCGCATCGGAACCGCCTGGTCCTGGGGTCCCCGGCGCGCCAACAACGGCGTAGCCTCCGTGGAGCGCAACACCATGACCGAAGAAGTCCTTCGCAGCCTTCTTCGGGGCGGTCAACTTGTCGCTCTGCGTCCAGATGCCATTCTTCTTTTCAAAGAGATAAGCCGAACCGGTGTGACCATCGTGGCGCGAAGCGCCGATGATGGCTGCTTTGCCATCGAGGCTGGCCGATTCTCCGAAGCGATCGCCGGATCCGGTGTCATTACCTTTGATCTGCTGCTGATGGGTCCAAACGGCACCACTGCGCGAAAAGATGTGGGCGGTATTGTCCCAGACCGCGCCTACGAGCGCCGTGTCGCCGGCGAGACTCACGGAGTGGCCAAATCCGTCGGCGATGTACGACTTGGGAGCCTTGAGGGTTTGCTGCTTGGTCCACACACCGGCGTTGCGCACCCAAACGGAGACTTTGCCCGCGGTTGAGATAGCGGGCCATCGGGAAGGAGCACCGACCAACACCGTGTCCTTGTCGATTGCCACCGCCTGACCGGCACCCTCGGCACCATACGACGAGTCGAGTGCACCCTGCACTGTCCAAACCCCGCCACTGCGTACGAACACATTGGTGGGGCCTAGGCTTCCGTTCGCTGCGCCAACTACCAGGGTGTCGCCCTGCAGGGCCATCGGCTGGTTCCATCCCCAGGTGCTGACGATGGCGTCCTGCTCGGTCCAGACGCCTCCGCTGCGGACGTACACCCACACGTTGCCGTTGCGCGCAATAGCAGCAGTATCGCCGTGGAGTGCCACCCCATCAGCGATCCGTGGAAAGGTAGTCTGTTCGGTCCACGTTACGCCGTTGCGTACGAACACCACTGGCTGGCCAATCCAGGGAGCAAGGATCGCTGTGTTGCCGTCGAGCGCAACCCGACGCCCATGTTGCGAATCCTGATATGCCGGGTTTGGGTCTTCTAGTTTCTGTTCGAGAACACCCACCAACGGATCGACCACTAGGGGATAGCGCGCGTGTTGGTCGTCGACGACGATGCGCAACTTCGCGCCGGACAGCTGCAAGAGTGCGGGCAGCTGCTTGCCGTCGGCGTCTGCTACGAAGAGCTCGCGATAGGCCAGCACGGTGCGCTGCGAATCGTCTTGAAACAGCACAGCGGAATTGCCCTTCGCTACGGGCTGCAAATCAGTATCGATGGCCAGCTCGATGACCACCGGCTTGCTGGCGTCACCATCGGGTGAGCGAGCTAGGGTGAAGCCCTGCTCCAAGCCGAGAGGACCGTTGTAGTACCACTCGCTCAAGCCGTCGGATGGGCGGCGATAATCTGCACGATTGGCGCTCGCCTCCACCGCTGCGGTCTGCACTGGTCGCAGCGAGCCGGTCCGCCCGAAGCTGGACACTGCGATCGACCAATGCCAGCTCGCCGCCGCGCCCCCGGGCTGCGGCGTGATTGTCACCCGATCTCCGGCGAAACCCAAGCGAGCCGATATGGCGGAGTTTTCAGCTACAAAACTCAATGATTGCCCCTCGTCTCCAACAGTGTTTCGGAGCCAGAAGTGCTTCGGCGCGTTCTGCTGAGCCCTCAAAATGTCGGCAGCCCGTTGACGCGCTTTTGCGCCAGCTTCGCTGCTGACGCTCTGCGGCATCGCGGCTGGCCCCGCCGCTGCCCCCAGGACCTCCGCACTTTGCTCTGAACCCGGTCCGCAGCCCGTTCCCAAGGCGATCAATCCTGCCGCCACCAGCGCGCCTACTCCTTGCCTCGCAGCCCATTTTTGCTTGTCCTTCATGCCTTGGGAGGCATGGTGATCGGTTTTGTCGCAGTGCTTTTGGAGCGGCTTGCGCGCGCAGCTCGTGGTGTGGGCTTGTCGTTCTGGGACGAGCTTGGGGAAACATGGCCTCGACGCGGTGCGGACGTGGACGCCAACGCGGAATCGGACCCGGACGCGGAATCGGACCCGGACGCGGAATCGGACCCGGA
>CAZRGL010000443.1:8380-9846 GCA_964599485.1 uncultured Polyangiaceae bacterium | reverse complement strand
AGGTCCCTAACCAAATCTGCCGCAAAGCGATTGAGCGCTTCTTGCCGCGCCGACTCATCGTCCTGAGCGAGCTTCTGTCGGCGAGCCTCATGGGTTCTGCGCAGCAGCTTCGGTCCACTCAGCTGCACCCATACCAAGGTCCAGTCATCGTCGAGGACGAGCTCGATCTGCAAGCGGATGCTGCGGCGCACACTGCCCTGCGGACTATGCAGTGTGAAGCGTCGCCGAATAGCTTTGCTGCATTGGGTCTGCCCGGCAATCGGCTCGTCGGCCACACATTCAGGCCGGGGGAGCGCGAGTCGATACCGTACCAGCAGCGCAGCGGGCGCAGCCGACAAAGGCCCCTTCCAGGCATGCGGATCGAGCAAGGCGCGGGTCCACCAATTTGCTAACGCGGCGGCCTCAGCACGATTCTGTTTCTCGATGTCGAGTCGAGCGCTGAGCGCTTTGACCCGACGCGCGTCGTAGCCGCCGCGCCGTTGTTCCGCTCGATTTGCGATCAACAGTCCGAGGGCTTGCTCGGCGTGCGGTCCGTTGGGTAGCGCCTGCAAATAGGCGTTGAGCCCCGCCATGCTACGACGACGAACTTTGAAATAGATGGGCTCGGCTCGGTCGAAGTAAGCCCTCAGGCGCGCGGCGTATCTGCCCTTGGGGCGATGCTGGAGATAGTACCAGGCGGCGGCGAGCTTCTTGTCGATCGTCTTGGCAACGCGCACGCGCCGGTACTCGCCATAGTCGCCTGGTGATGCGATGAAGACGCGGGCGGCGTTGCAGCCGGTCGCCAAGAGCAACACGGCCACAAGTCCCAACAAGGCGAATCGGCGCGTCATGACCCCTCCGGGGGCGGTTTCAGGTCGGGCGGACAGAAGTTGCACTCCGTGGGCACCGTCGGCGCCAAGTCGTCAGCGTACGCCGCGTAATCATCACAAGACGCGGCGCTCAGAGCGCTCAGACACACCTCGCCATCGTGCACCAACGGAAAACAGTCGGGATCGAAGCTGTCTTGGGTCAGCTCCCCAAAGCACGCTTGTTCGCAATAATCCGTTGCCAGCTCGCAGATGGTGCACTTCTGACAATCGATGGCCCTCTTTCCTTGAAAGAACTTGACCGCATCGAGCTCTTCGACCGCTTGGCCGCAACTGCCGATGTCACCAGCGGTCGGCGCAGCAACAAACAGCAGCAAGACCAGCAGCAACAGGGGCCGGTTCATGGCAACACCTCTAGATCCACTATGATCCCGGCTTGGGCTGACACGATGGGCACGACAGTGAATTGTGCCTCATAGCTGCCCGCGCCATAGAAGAGATTACCGACGAGCTCGGCCGTGACCCCCAAAGCACCGGTGACGAACAGCGCACCGCCGACGCCGAGCTCGCCACCCAAGTTGGCATCGGGGGCCGTCAGCAAGCTCACGCCCAAACGCCCGTAGCCAAGGAGTGCATAAGAGCCGCGGTACAGCAGCATGT
>CAZRGL010000443.1:0-8370 GCA_964599485.1 uncultured Polyangiaceae bacterium | reverse complement strand
GCGATCGCCTGCTGAGACACACCTTCAGTGGCAACTGCCAAATGCAGGTTCGGCCCGTGCTGCAGCCCAAGGGGGTCACCAAACGCCGCCCCGATCCCCAGATCGAAATAGGGAGCGGTGAGCGACACCGACTCAGCAGAATCACCCAGCTGGGTGCGCAAGCGAAATGGGTTGTTGAAACGAAAACCCCGTCCAAACCCCACCGTCATGAAGACGCGACCATAGCCAGCTGGAGCGCGAGCCATCCGTTTGAACCGTGCCAGCTCCGCGTCGCTCAGAGGTGTGTCCACATCAGTTTCTACCGGCGCGGCCTCGGCCTCAGCTGCTCGCGTCGTGCGGACGGCCGACAACATGCAGGACAGCAGTCCCGCAAGGACCACGCACCGCCGAATCCATACCATCCCGTTCAAAGCCTCTGTTCCCCAGCCTTGGCCAGCAGCTTCTGGGCCAGAACGGAAAGCGGCATCTGCTCGGGGCGACTCCAAGCCAGTCGGTCGTAGGGCTCGACGACAGTCACCGGCAAGCGCCAGCGCCGCTCTGCCCTGGCAGTGAGGAGCGAGACCTGCAACCTGCGGTGGGTCAACTTGTGCTCAGTGCGGCCTGGTCGCGCCCGCAGCCGCGTCCTTGCAGCAATCCCGTATTGGCCCAGTCGCGCCCGCGCTCGCTTGCGATCCGCGGCCGCCACCATGGGCGGCTCCCAGAGACCGCCAAATAAGCCCTCAGGGCGACGCCGGGCCAACAGCAACCTGCCGCTGGTCTCGTGGACGACCAACGCCGCGTAAAGCGCTACGGTGCGCGCTGCCTTGGGAGGGCTCATCAGCGGTAGCTCAGCCTGGCGGTTGCTCACGAAGGCAAGACACCACCGTCGCACTGGACAGTCGCCACAACGCGGCGCCCGAACCGAGCACAACGTGGCGCCAAGCTCCATCAAACCCTGATTGAACCGACCAGGACGTCGTGCCGGCACGAGCTCAGCCGCCAGCGACCATACGGCCCGACGACCCGCCCCCCTGCGCAAATCGAGCTCGATGGAAAACAACCGCGCCAGAACCCGGGCAACGTTGCCGTCCACAATCGCCGCCTGCCGGTCGAATGCAATGCTCGCGATGGCCCCCGCAGTGTAGGCCCCGATGCCAGGCAGCGTGGAAAGCTCCGCAACGCTCTTGGGCAGCGCGCCACCGTGACGGGCCACGATCAAGTCTGCGGCTGCCGCTAGCTGGTGGGCGCGTCGGTAATAACCCAGCCCGCTCCACTGCTTCAGCAGCTCCTCCAGCGGCGCCGCTGCGAGCGCTGCGACGGTGGGAAACGCGTTCATGAAGCGTACGAAGTAGGGGATGACCGTCTCAACCCGGGTCTGCTGTAGCATCACTTCGCTAACCCAGATTGCATATGGATCACGCAGACGCCGCCACGGCAAGTCGCGTGCCTGCCGATCGTACCAGCCTCCCAACGCCCTGATGATGGCGGTTCGGGTGGAACGACAGCAGGAGCCCTTCGCCATTGTACTGCTCCCTGCGACTCGCACGCCTCAACCGCGGCAAGCGCGCTCTACATCGTCGATTTGCTTGGGGATGGCGGCGGTGAGATCTTCGTGTCCGTCTTCGGTGATCAAGATGTCGTCCTCGATCCGTATACCGATTCCGCGCAGCTCCGGGGGCGCTTGTTCGTCGTCAGCTGCGACGTACAAGCCGGGCTCTATCGTCAGCACCATCCCAGGGGCGAGTGGGCGGGCCTCTCGATTGACGAAATAGGCGCCCACATCATGCACATCCATCCCCAGCCAGTGGCTCGTTCGGTGCATGTAGTACCGCTTGAAGCGCTCCTTCTCGATGATCTCGCCAGCATCGCCGGTCAATAGGCCGAGCCGCAGCATGCCGTCGACCAGATGGCGCACGCATACCTTGTGGATGGACTCGACTGTGCTGCCGGGCTTGCTTTCGGCGATCGCGGCCAACTGCGCATCGAGCACCACCTCGTACAGTCGGCGCTGCGCTTCGCTGAATACGCCGTTGACCGGAAAGGTGCGCGTGACGTCGCACGCGTAGTAATTCCACTCGCAGCCGGCATCGATCAACAACAGCTCGCCATCTTCGAGGCGCCGGTTGTTCGCCAGGTAGTGCAACACGGTCGCGTTGGGCCCAGCCCCAACGATGCTCCCGTAGGCAACCCGAGCCGAGCCTCGGCTCCGCCAACAAGCGCTCATGGCCGCCTCGATCTCGTATTCATACAGACCGGGTTTGGCCATGGACATGGCCAGCAGATGACCCTCTTTGGTCAGCGCTGCGGCTTTGCGCATTGCGCTCAGCTCACTTGGGGTCTTGACCAGACGAAGCTCGTGCAAGACGTCCTCGGGATGGATGATCTTCTTCGGCCAGCACTTGGGGGAGCGCCCGCGCGCCCTAGCCTTGTTGATCGCAGCGTGCACGTGCTCGTCGAGCGTCGAGGACTTGGCCAGCTCGTAAACCAACTCGCTCGCGTCGGTGAGGTAATCGGGCAGACGCTTGGCCAGCTCCTCGATGGGATAGCTGATGTCGACCCCGCAGCGCTTTGTTGCACCTTCGACGCCGGCGCGGGGGCCGTCCCACACCTCCCGCTCGGGATCCCGCGGCCGTACGAACAGCGCCGCCCGATGCTCAGGATGGGTCTTGGACAGCACCAAGACGGCTTCGGGCTCTTCGAAACCAGTCAGATAGTACAAGTCCGACGCTTGCCGATAGGCGTGCTCGACATCGTTGTTGCGAATGGTCACGGGCGCAGCGGCGAAGATCGCAGCCCCGCTCAATGCATCCAGCAATCGACCTCGGCGCTCAGCGAAAAGTTCCATCGTCCCGTTACATTAGCGGTACATTTCGCTACCAGCTACCATCGTAGGAGTTTTGCTGCTCCGGCCGACAGCAACGAGCGAGCCGGCAAATCCGAGCCGAGATGCACCGCCACGGCCACAACCACCTCTTGCGCTGGCCACTAGGCCCGCCACCACCTGCTGCCGCCTGCTTGCTGATGTGCGGGGCGCTGTGCTCATGCGAACCTCAGCCGCGCCCCTGGCAAGGCCGCCCCGATGGCGCTGTGGTCGACGAATCCAAGCCGTTCTTGCCGCCCCGTCGAGACGCCTCTTCATGGCTCGGCGATGCAGCCATCGCCACAACCGATGCAGGCCAGCAGACGCCCAGCACACCACTGGTTGGCCAGACGAGTCGCGTGGGCGGCCTGTGGGTCCGCTGCTACGCCAACTTCAAGCCCACGACCACGCCACGCCGTGATGTCGAGAAGCTCGGCCTGATGTGTGGCCCGCCCAACGGCATGCAACGCCATGGTGCCACCTTCGAAGGCAAGATTGCCGCTCCGCCGCCCGGTCAGTCCGGTCCAGTCGCTGTGGGCGCGCACGAGATGAAGGCGCGCTCCGGCGAATGCTACCGCCTCTTCGCGGTAGCTGAAGGCGTCGAGGACCTCGATGTCAAAGTGCTGTCCAGCCGGGGTAGCCGTTTGGCCCACGATCAGACGAAGAATCGCTGGCCGATTGTCGACCCGGACCGCCCCTTCTGCAGCTTCGACAACGACACTTTCCGCATCGAGCTGAGTGTGCCAACTGGAAGCGCACGCTACGCGCTCCAAGTATGGCGGCTGCCACCGAAACGCTGACCCAGATTGGCCATATGGCCTGCTCGACCGCGGCATGTGCGAATACAGCCGTGAAGACGGGCGTTTAGGTGATGGTGGGAGCGACGCAGGAACAATTCCGGCTAGGCGGTGTTTGACTTGGAGCAGCCGTGGCGTTACTTCGTCGCCATGAGCGATGATCGCCGCTACGACTTCGACGACGAGGACGACGAGGACGAGCGCGCCCGCGACGGCGAGCGCCAGCGTCTCTTCGAGCGAGCGCTTCCCGAGGTCATCAAGCGTTTGGTCGAAGGGGCCGTCGAAAAGGGTGTCGAGACGCTGACCGAGGGACCAGAGAACCTGCGCAACTATTTGGGCGATCTCAAGCTACCCAAAGAGGCGATGCAGTACATCTATCAGCAGATCGACGACACCAAGAAGGGCGTCTACCGCGTCGTGGCAAAAGAGATCCGTGACGTGCTCGAGCACACCAACTTCTCAGACGAGATAGCGGATGTGCTCACCAAGCTGAGCTTCGAAATCAGCACCCAAATTCGCTTTGTGCCCAACACCGCCAGCCAGGACGAGGACGAAGACCGCAACGAGGACGAGGACGACGAAGGCGAAGAGAAGCAAGAAGGGCGCAAGCGCAGTAGCCGCATTCCGAAGCCCAATGTCGTGTCGAAGGTGGTGATGCGCGCACGTGATGCGTTCACCAAAGATTGAGCCATTCATGATCAAGACAACAACCGCTGGAAGCGAAGTCGACGCCTGGTGCACCAAGTGCAAGCTCGACTTGAATCATCGCATCATCGCCATGGACGGCGACAAGATAAAACGCGTCGAATGCCTCACGTGCCGCGGCCATCACAACTACCGGCGCCCCAAGAGCGCCGAGCCGTTGCTGAAAGCCTCGAAACGCAAGCCCCGCGCCCCGCGCAAGGCACCGTCTCGCGTGAGTGAGGCGGAGCAGCGACGAAAAGAATGGGAGGAGGCCATCATGGGTAGGGGCCCCGACGATTTCGTCGCCTACAACATCAGCATCGCCCTCGAGGCCGGTCTGTTGCTTCGCCACAAGAAGTTCGGAGATGGCGCAGTGCGCGAGATCGTCGAGGGTGGCAAAGCCCGGGTCTTGTTCGAGGACGGCGAGAAACTACTCGTTTACGGCCGCTGATTGTCTGGCCCAAAGGGCGCTACGGACTCGCGCGCCCCTAAAGGGCGAAGGCGCGCGAGGCCTTCGCTAGCGCGTCATTTTGGCCAATCTCGTGGTTCGGAGCTCGCTACTCTTCGTTGGTCGCCAGGCGGTCCATCGCGCTGCCGTTGGAGGTGCTGGCGGCCGAGCTAGCGGCTGGGACCGAGCTAGCGGCTGGAGGCGGCGGGGGGGTCAGGCGCGAGGTCTTCTTGCCGATCCGCGTCAAGTAGAAGAAGTCACGCACTGACGGCCGCGACACGTACTGATCCTTGGGGTACTTGAGGCCTGGGATGATGGCTGAGGTGGCCACCGGAGGTCGGGCTGGGTCCTTGCGCTCGTAAAACAGAAAGCGTGGGTACGAATAGTTCACGTCCAGCTCGGCCACCCAGTGGGCGCCAGCTGCGCGCATTCCAACGGCAATCGATCTTGCGGTCATCCCCTCGCCAAGCCCGTAGAAGAGCACTTTGCGCTCTTTGTCGAGTCCAATGGCGGAGCGGCGGATTACCGTATCTCCACTGATCGTCGCGCCCCATCCTTTGGCGTACTCGTGATAGTGCAACGCCTTGTGCAAGGCACCGTCCTCGACCAAACAGGGCGGCGTCTGGCGATAGAACCGCATCGAGCTGACAGCGTTGGTCTTCTTCAGCTTGTCCCACGTACCAATCGCAAAGCTGCCATCCTTGAAACGAACGAAGGTGCATGCGTAGCCGCGCGGAGGCAGGTACTCGACCCCTTTGAGCATCATGCCGTACTGGCCATGAGTGGTCTTGAAGCCGCCATTGAACGCCGCAAAGAGCTTGTCTCGATGGCTCGCCGGAACCATGCCGGGCCGATCGGCGCGGCGCACACGCATGCTCTGCGGCTCACTGGTACCGGCTACGAGGTGCAGATCGAGCGCGCGTGGGTCCATCGCGATTACCGCCAAAGCGGCGAAGCCCCGCGTCTTGTCGGGATGCACCATCGTCTTGTGCATGACCGGCGGTGCCTTCGGGGCCTTCACATCGACAATCGGTACCCAGACTCCGTCGGCCGGCGTGGAGACCTTGTCGAACGGAGGCTTGAACGCCTTGGGCTGAAAAGGCGGCACGGTGACGACCTTGGTCGCGGTCGCTTCGAGCACCGGAGGCTTTGCTGGCGCATCCCAGAAGGTCTTGGGCTTGGTGTTCTTGTAGCGCCACCTGTTGATGCGATCTTGGACACCGTAGGCTACGTCCTGGAGCCAAGCGACAGGACCTGGCCCCACGACCGCCCGTAGGCCATCGGCGAGCGTCGCTCCGACCCAGGGGATGCGGTTGGCTGCAATCCAGAGCCCTAGTACGGCGGCGATCCCAACGAGCGACGTTATTCCAAGACGTCTCAGCCAACGACGGCGACGCGGCTTGCCTTTCTCAGGCTGCTCCTCAGCCCCCTCGCCAGCTTTCCTCTTCTTCGCCATTGGAAGATAGAACGCCGCTACTTCGGAGTTGGTTCCGCGCCACCGCTAAGAAGATCGATCGTCCAGCTGGGCGCATCCTCGTCGGGGCGCCCTCCTGGCGGTCCAACCGACACCTCTACCTTGCTGCCGCTGACCGCCCTCAGGTACACCCGATAGCCCACAGCATCGTAGCCGAGATCGCAGATCACCCGCTGTATTGAAGGATCATCGGACGACATGTCCGGCTTGGCACTTTCGGTGTGGGCGAACAACACGGCAACCTCTGGTCGATTGCAAGCACCCATCTCGCGCCACACGTCGTAGCCCGTGCCCGAATCGAGCACCGTCAGCAGCTTGCCACGCTTGGCTCTGCCGACCCGATAATTGAAGTTGGCCCGGTCATCGGACACTTCCGACGGGCCCATGGGCTGGAAGCGCAGCAACAGGATCCCCAAGGCGGTCGCCAGCTTCACGGTCGGCGCTGCCACATTGGTGCTGTCAGGCTCGCGGAACTTGTGTACGCGAACACCACGCGGAAGGACGGCCTCGAGCCGTTCCTGCAACAACTGATGCATTCCGAGCCGGCCGCCGAGCAGCACGCGCAGATCTGCATAGGGCGCCTCGGCCCGGGTGACCTGCTCGAAGCCTTTGACGATCGCCTCTTTGATCTCGACCGCTGCCTCTGAGAGCTGGCCTCGCAACCACTCGCTCAGTGAAGCGCGGTCGACCATGATGCGCACGTCGCGCACGCGACCATCGGTGCCGAACAGCTGCACGAGGTCAGGAAGCGGGGACGGCCCAGGCTTCTCGAGAACAGGACGCACGGTGTCTTTGAGCATCCGAACGTTCACTTCGGCGTCGAGTGTCTTGACCATTCGGTCTTCGGCGCCGGCTATTGGCTCTTCGCCAGGGGGCGGCATGAAGGGAATGTTGTTGTTCTTCATCGAAGTGCCGCTGGCTGCGTACACCTTGTAGGCCATGCGGTGCAGCAGGGTCTCGGCGCCAAAGCCCGAAAGCACCGTCGGGGAGACATGCTCCACCACGCGCTCATAACCGCCCGCTACCTCCTCCACGGTCCCATCACGGAATTGTCCGCACAGGATGCTCGTCTCGCTCGCGCCCGCGTCGATGGAGACGAATGGAACCGGGTCGCTCGGCCGTGGACTGATCCCGAAAACACGGAAGGCGTAGGCCGCGAACGACAGAACGTTGGGGCCGGCGTCGATTACCTGCAAGAGGTCGAGATCGTCGAAGGCCACCATGCCGGCGGGCAAGCTCCGCAAAATGCCGCGGCGAATTTGGGCCACCACCTGCGCGCGGCGCGCATCTTTCCAGCCGGTGGGCATCCCCACCGCGTAGCGCAGATGCAGACCGCGCTTTCGTGTGTTGATGAACAAACCCAGGTAGTACGCAAACAGCTCGATCGGATCGAAGGGATCATCGGGACTGATGCCCTCTTCGTCGATGATGGGGGGCGCCGGACGCTCGAGCCTGATCGTGGCGTCGACATCTGAGCGGCCACAGATGTGCACATCGTCGCCGGCTTCCAGACGACCAGGCAGTCGCCCGAGCTCCATCACCGTCGACTTCATTCGCTGGGCCCGCTCTTTGCCATGGATGCGCAAACGTGACTGCGCGGCGTGACCCACATAGAGATCGCCCCACTCGGTCAAGGGCAAGATGACCCGGTCCGACCAGGCTTTCATCACCCGGGGCAAGTTGTTGAACGCGATCGCGCTCGGCGTCTCGAAGTCAGCACTGATCTTCGGCGGGTTGTTGGTGCCGATGCTGAGCAGCTCGTGCCGCTCGCCATTCCCGATGGCGACAACCGTCGTCGACGCACCGATGTCGATGGCCACCCAAGCATCCCGCACGTCGACATGGGGATCGCGGCGGATGACCTCGGGCGGAACGACCTCTTTTTCCGAGCGCCCCGAGCGGCGGCGCAAGCCGACTACTTGCCCTTGGCGAATGATGGCGATCTTCTTGGTTCCGACAAAACGCGCGCCCTGCCAGAAGCCCTTGCGCGGATCGGTGAGGGTGTCTCCGGAAATCACAGCCAGATCGGCGACTATCTCGGGGAAGTTGTCGGCGATGAGCTCCACGCCGGGGCCAGCGTCGAAGCGCTCGACCTTGATCGGCGGACTGTAGTAGTCCTGCGGTCCGT
>CAZRGL010000442.1:0-9846 GCA_964599485.1 uncultured Polyangiaceae bacterium | reverse complement strand
CACCCAAACCGCGCACGCGCAGTTTGGCGTCGTCCTGTCCCGTCTCGCTCCAGCTGAGGGCATCGCCCAGCGAGGGCGCCGAGCTCGCGTAGGGAGCTTGGCCGGGGTAGGCCCGCCCTTCTTCCCCTGCGCGCACCTTCACCGAGCGGTCCTGCTCGTCGTACATCATCACAGCGCCACGGCTCACGTCGAGGGCAGCTGCTTGGCCCATGGTCCGCAACGCAAACTTGGTCCCGAGCACCTCGATGCGTCCACGGGGCAATTTGATGGTGACACGGCTACCGGGCTGCTTGACCACATCCGCCACCAGACCACCTTTGGACAAGCTGCCGCTGCGGTCGAGTTGGGCGTCGAGCTTCAGCTCGGTCGAACGGTCGAGCGCCAGACGGGTTCCGTCGCCGAGGCGAAAATAGGCACGGGTGCGGTCGTCAGTACGCAGCATGCTGCCGGCCGTGATCGCGGCGCCCTCTGAAGCGGGCGCGCAAGACCATGGTTTGTCGTCAGCATCACGCTGACATTGCTGCAAACCGCCCTGTCCACCGGCAGCTCGGGAAATGCGAACCACCTTGCCTTGCCATGGTTGAGACGCCATTGGGGTGTCGGTTTCAGTTTCGGCGGTGTCCGCGGGACCCATCCAAACCGACACAGCTGCAGCCACCGCGCCGACTGCGAGCAGGCCCGCGATGATGCTGTTGCGAGGCTTGCGCAGCCGGCCCAGAATCGACACCACGTTGCCGCTCTCAGCTGACTTGCCAGCATCCAACTTGGAGCCAGCATCCGACTTGGAGCCAACATCCGACTTGGGGGCAGCATCCGACTTCGGAGCTGCATCCAACTTGGGAGCAGCATCCGACTTGCCAACCTCCGAGGCGTCAGCCTCCGCGGCAGTGTCTACGTCCAGGTCGTCATCCAAATCAGCGTCTGAATCATCTGCCTTCTTGCCAACCTTCGAGGTGTCGGTGTCGACGTCCAAGTCGGCTTCCAAATCGGCGTCTGGGTCATCTGCGCTGGGCTCGTCTGCGGCGGCCATCGGTTGCGTTTTCCCGGCGCGCGGCTCCTGGCCGGCGTCGAGCTTGCCAACCAAGCGTTCCTCGAAGTCCTCGGGATGCTGGTAGTCGGCGCTGGCATCAGCGAGCAGCAAAGCGCTGCGATCAGCGTCGTGCCGCGCGTCGCGGCAGCGATCGCAGTCGGCGAGATGATCGAACAGCTCGTCGGGAGCCGACCCATCCAGCACGTCAGCCATGGCCTCGTCTACCTGTTGGCAGATGCTTGCTTGCTTGGCGTCGCTCATGACTTCGATCCTTCCTCTTTCAAAGACTCACGCAGAGTGGCGATGGCGCGCGAGACACGTTTGCGCGCAGCCGGCTCCTCGATGCCGCACGCAGCGGCTACTTCACGAAATGACAGGCCCGCTCCGAAGCGCAGCAGCAGGGCCTCTCGTTCACTTGGGCGCACACTCGCGAGCAGCTCTCGCGCGCGGTTTGCCCGTTGACGCAAGAGCACATCCTCCTCGGCTCCGCAGGGCTCCGGCGCCTTGTCGGCGTCGTGCACCAAGCGCAACTTCGCAGTGCGGCGTGCGCGCTTCTCGAGCTGTCGAGCGCACTTGCGCCTGGCAATCGACATGAGCCACGCACGGACGGTGCCTTCCGCCCGCCAGCCACCAAAGCCAGCGTAGGCATCGAGCAAGGTCTCTTGGGCGAGATCCTCGGCGTCTGCTTGTACGCCCATCATGGCCATGCACAGCCGACCTATGGCTTGGCCATAGCGTCGCGCGCACAACAACATCGCCTCGCGATGGTCGCCCTGCGCAATGGCTTCTCGAATGGGTTGTTCTCCTGCTGGCGCCGCCACCGGCGTCTGGAGCTCTGTCACCTGTGCTGCTCCCATAGACTCCTGCTCCTCGTCGTTATTTCTCATGTGGCCCTCAGACGCGGGTTTGTGACTTCAGGTTCTACGCCCCCTGAACAACAGACTGCACAGTGCAATAAAATCGACTACTTGCACAGCGGACTGGAGCAAGAAATCGACAACGTGACGCTCGTGCGCTATCTGCCCGCCCCATGCAAGTCGGTATCGGTGGCTATCGTGGCTGCGGCAAGACCAGCGTCTTCAACTGCCTCACAGGAGCGCAAGCGAACACTGGCTACGGCGCTGGGCGCGACACCAACCGTGGCGTCATCAAGGTGCCAGACGAGCGCATCGACGAGCTGAGCGCGATATTCTCGCCCAAGAAGACCACCTACGCGGACATTACCTTTGTAGACGTCCCCGCCCCCCCAGACGGCGGCGACAGCGGGCTGCACAAGCAATCTGTAGCCGAGCTGCGCGAGATGGACGCGTTGGTGGTCGTGTTGCGTGGGTTTGGAGAGGATCACGGAGCACCGCCACGCGGCGACGAAGTCGATCCGCTACGGGACTTGATCGACTTCGACAGTGAGTTGCTGCTGCTCGATGTGATGGTGCTCAGCAATCGCATCGAGCGCTTGCATCGCGAGTGCAAACGCGGGCGCGAGCTAGAGCTGCTCGAGAAACTGCACGCGCGGCTCGAACAAGGTGACCAGCCCGCCCGCAGGATGCGGCTCGATGACGAGACCCTCGCTGTCATCAGCGGATTCCGGTTGCTCAGCCTCAAGCCGCAGCTAGCGCTATTGAACCTCGCCGATGACGCCTGCCCCCAAGCGGCTGCGAAACAAGATCAGATCCTGCGCGCAGCGGCACACCAGCGGGGCATCGAGCTCATGGCCATGCGCGCCCACATCGAAGCCGAGATCGGTCAGCTCTCCAAAGAGGACCAACTGAGCTTCTTGGCTGATCTCGGCCTGCAGGAGACGGCGCGCACGCGCTTCATCCGCAGCTGTTACGACATGTTGCAACTGATAAGCTTCTTCACGGTGGGCGAGGACGAGGTTCGCGCTTGGACAATTCGTGACGGCCTGTCCGCGGTCCGCGCCGCCGGAAAAATCCACTCCGATCTGGAGCGCGGCTTCATTCGAGCAGAGACGGTCAGCTACACCGACTTCATAGCCCTCGGAACATTGGCCAAGGTGCGCGCGGCGGGAAAATTCCGGCTCGAAGGCAAGGAATATACCGTCATGGACGGCGACATTATCAACGTTCGCTTCAACGTCTGAGGACGAACGTGTGACAATGTCGATCGTGCATCTGACGGTGGTGGGCTCAGCGGACGCGTTCAACTCGATGGGACGAGGCCACTCCTGCTATATACTCGAAGGACAATCGCTGGGACCGCTGATGATCGATTTCGGGGCGACAGCTTTAGCCTGCCTGCGACGACTCGGACGCGAGCCCACCGAGCTGAAGGGCATCGTCCTGACCCACCTGCATGGCGACCACATCGGTGGACTGCCCTTCTTGATCATCGATGGGATGTTCCATGCCGTGCGCCATGAACCGCTCGAGATTCTCGGTCCCATCGGCACAGCGCAACGAATCGATGCCCTCATGCGCGCCTGTTACGGAGATCTCACCGACCGAGAGCGTCCTTTCGAGCTGGTCATACGCGAGCTCGCCCCAAGGCAGACCGCCACCTTGGGCGGAGTCCACATCGAGGGTTTTGCCGCCGATCACATGGACCCACCTGACCAACCGCTTTGTCTGCAGGCCACGACACCTGACGGCAAGAAGGTCGCATTCAGTGGCGACACGGCGATGTGCGACGGCCTGATGGCGGCTGCTGATGGGGTCGACCTGTTGGTTGCGGAATGCTCCTTGTTGAGGCCACCCTGCGGTCGCCACTGCACCTGGGAGCAGTGGCAACAGGTCCTGCCTGGACTCAGCGCCAAGCGGGTGCTGTTCACCCACCTCAACACTGAGGTCCGGCAGCGAATCCCCGAGTTGCTGGCCGAAACGCCCGATGACATCGAGCTGAGCTTCGCCGAGGACGGCCTGCGCTGCGAGCTCTAGGCGGCTCCCCAAGCCTCGACGAGGGGTTTTTTTTCGCTACACACTGCTATGGTAGGCAGTCAACCGCATGGGTTGGTTCAGCAAGAGCAAGGGGCGGGGGACGAGCAAGCGCGCTACCAGCACATCTGCGCCGCCCGAAAGCACCGCGCCACTCTTGAGCGAGAGCTACGATCAGGTGGTCGATGTGCTTGGTTACCTATTGCGCACATACGGCAAATTGGCTTTCGATCTCGAGAGCGCCTCAGCCGCTTCGACCGAGAGCCGCTACAAAGTCTGGGCCCGGCATGCCATCACAGGTGGGCCCTACCCCGACGCTGAAGATGAAGAGCAGCGCGGCGGAACCCGCCAGTGGCGTCGCATGCGTCACGATTTCAGCGACCATCGCAAAGCCGAGTACGAGCATGTCGAGCGGATGCGTTTGCTCATCCTCGAGATGCTCAGCGGCATCCGCGAGGCCTTCGCGCAAGATTCAGAAGCAGATGGCGAGCTGCGTCAGCACATCGAGCGCTTGCGCGTGGCTGCACAAAGCAACTCTCTGAGCGCGCTGCGTGAGCAAGTCATGGCCACCGTGGGCGCGATCGAGGAGACCATCGAAGCACGCGAGGAACGCCACCAGACCGAGCTCAAGTCGCTTGGCCAGCGACTTCACGGCATGAAGAGCCAATTGGCAGCGGCGCGACGGGAGGCAGAAATCGACTCGTTGACCAAGCTCTACAACCGCGCCTCTTTCGACACGCATCTCGACGCGACCGCTCAACTCTCCGACATCACGGCTGAGCCGGTCAGCCTGCTGATGGTCGACATCGACCATTTCAAGAAGCTCAACGACGAGCACGGTCACCTGGCCGGCGACGAGGCGTTGCGCGTCATGTCCAACTGTTTCGTGCGGATTGCTTCTCGAAAGACCGACTTCGTGGCGCGCTACGGCGGCGAGGAGTTCGCAATCGTGCTCGGCGACACCGACGCAAGCGGAGCAGCGCGCGTCGCCGAGCGAGTTCTCGAGGCAACCCGCAAGCTCAGCATCCCGATTGGCGAGCGCCAGCTCAAAGCAACTGTTTCAATCGGCGTGGCAACCTTGACCTCCGGAGAATCGACAGCGCACTGGCTAGACCGGGCCGATCGCGCTTTGTATGGTGCCAAGGAATCGGGCCGCAACTGTTTCAGACGCGACGAAGCCGAAGTGCCAACATGAGACGAGCTCTTCCTTGTGCTGCTCTGCTGTTGAGCGGTTTTCTCGGCTGTGACAAGCCGGATCCCATGGGCAACCTGATCCCAATACCCAAGCCCACGATGGCTACGAGTGGTAGCGCCACAGCAGCCGCTAGCACACTGGCGAGCGAGAGCGCGCCGCCGACGCCCACCACCAAGGCAAGCAGCAGCCCAACCAGTGCCCCGGGGAAACCCGAATGAAAACGGCTAACTGAACAAGTGATCCATTGACCGCTCAAGGATTCCCGAGGATGGCCGTTGATACGTTGTGAGGCCCCGATCCAGTCTTGGCGGGTTGGAATCGGACCTCGTTAACCTCGGACCAGGAGCCGTCGTAGCGGCGGTTCCGGTGGGGATGAACCCCACTTAACCAGGCGTCAATAAGATGCGAAAATCGAGGCGGAAGCGCACTAGCGCTAGAGCGTCGCCGCGCGCTGATCCATCGCGTGCGTCGCCACGTGGCGTGGATGATGAGATGGACATGGCCAAGGTGGCTCGTTTGCGAGCCGCAATGCAAGATGGGAGGTTCGGAATGGACTTCGAGCTTCTCGTCGAGCGCTTGGTGCACGCGATGCAAGCATAATCGCGACACCGTCGTGAACAACGGCGGGTCGGCACTTGCAGAGCGATAACGAAGAGCTCGAGTCCGGTTGGCTTCGAAAGCCAACCGAACCGAGCTTGGCAGGGGCGAGCGCCCTCAATCGCAAGCTGTCGAAGATGGCTCATCGATTGAGGGCGTCGCGCCGCGGCCAACACCAGCGCAGCGTGCTGTAGTAGGCTCCGCTCATGGCGGTGCGCGACTTTGACTTAATTGTTCTTGGCGCGGGCTCGGGCGGAGTTCGTGCGAGCCGCAACGCCGCCGCCCTCGGCGCGCGCGTAGCAGTGGCGGAAGAGCGCCAACTCGGCGGCACCTGCGTCAACCTCGGTTGTGTTCCGAAGAAGCTGTTCGTCTACGCCTCCCAAGTTCGAGAGCAGTTGCATGACGCCGCGGGATTCGGCTGGAGCATCCCGACACCAACCTTCGACTGGCCCACGCTCATTGCAGCCAAGAACGCGGAGATCGAACGGCTCAATCGCGTGTATGCCAAGCTGCTCGACGATTCCGGCGTGACCCGATTCGCTGGCCGGGCAACGTTGATCGACCGGCACACTGTTCGTGTAGGCGACGAGCAGATCAGCGCGGACCACATTCTGATCGCCACCGGCTCCGTCGCCTGGCGGCCCCCGATCGAAGGGGCCAACCTCGGCATCACGTCCGACGAGTGTTTCCACCTCGAATCACTCCCGAAGCGCTTGCTCATTTGCGGGGGCGGCTACATCGCCGTCGAGTTCGCCGGGATCTTCCACGGCCTTGGGGTCGAGGTGACCCAACTGTATCGCGGCCCGCTGTTCCTACGTGGCTTTGACGACGACTTGCGCCAAACCCTGGCCCAAGCGATGCGCAACAAGGGCATCGATCTGAGATTCGATCGCAACGTCAGCAACGTGAGACAAGACGACACCGGCTTGCGCGCACAGCTCAACGACGGCACTGAGGTGGCCTGTGATGCCTTGCTGTTTGCCACTGGCAGAGTCCCCAACGTCGCAGGCCTAGGCCTGGAGCAGGTCGGTGTCCGCCTCGGCGAGCGCGGTGAAATCGAAGTGGACGCGTTTTCTCAAACCAGCGTCGAGAACATTTACGCGGTCGGCGACGTCACCGACCGCATCAACCTCACACCCGTTGCGCTCGCAGAAGGTTCAGCGGTGGCAACGACGTTGTTCGGGGCGGGCCCTTGCAAGGCAGATCACAGCAACGTGGCTTCAGCCGTGTTCAGTCAGCCCGAGGCCGCCTCCGTTGGGCTCACCGAAGCACAGGCGAGGCAGCAGTACGATGCAGTCGACGTCTACCGTTCGCGCTTTCGGCCACTCAAGAACACGGTGAGCGGTCGCGAGGAGCGAACAATGATGAAGCTCGTGGTGGACGGCCAGAGCGATCGGGTGCTCGGCTGCCATCTTGTGGGGCCCCAATCAGCCGAGATCATCCAGGCCGTTGCCATCACACTCAAGTGCGGCACCACCAAAACGCAGTTCGACGCGACCATCGGCGTTCACCCCACGGCCGCCGAAGAGCTCGTCACCATGCGCAACAAGCTGCCCCAACCTTCAGCGTAAAAGCAGATGAGCTCCAGCGATCCAGCCCTTGCGCGAAGAATGTTCGACATTCGCAGCAACGAGCTTGATGAGCAGGGCAACCGGGTGTTCGAGATCGAAATGCCCGCACTGCGGACCCATCCAGAGGACATTCGCAGGATCCTTCGCGCCAAAGGACCGTTCGAGCTGCGCTATTGGGCAACACGCGATCAGCATGCCAAGACGGGCATGATCGATCCGGAGGATCCACGCTTGCGCGTGACATTCGAAAAGGGTGTGGATCCAGACGGCGTCTGGCAGATCCAAATCGACGCCGCCGACCCAAACGGCAGTTGGGAACGGGAGCTCTGGCGTCAGTTCATCTTCGTGCAGAAAGAGCGGCGCATCAGCGACGAGCGTCTGCGCGAGCTCGCCGAACGCTACGCGCCCATCTTCATCTTCAGCGGCGAGGAGAAGTACTTTCCGGTATCGCTAGGCACTCTGTTGACCAGCGACGCCATCAGGGACAGCCCGGACGCGATGAAACTGCGCACCATTTTCGGCAAGGAGTCCATTCCGCTGCCACAGCTGGGCGACTTCATGCGCTTCAATGGACATTGCGAATACCTGCTCGATTTCAACTTCTTGAGCATGCGCCGTTCGGTCTTCGCCTCCATCGGCGGCGACCCGCGCAACGCGACCATCTACTACTCGTACTTCGAAGACCCGGACAGCGACCGTTTCTACATCAACTATCACCTGATCTACGCTTTTGACACCAAGGCGGGCTTGGCCAGACTGACCGGCATCGGTCCGCACGTGTTCGACCGTGAGAGCATGGTGCTGGTGTTCGACGAGGGTGATGAGCCGAGCTCGATGATCATCTCCGGCCATCTCGAAAACCAGACCATCTTCCTGCTGGAGAAGCTGAAGATTTGGACGCAAGGCCGCATCCGGGTGAGCTACGACGACCCGCACACACTCAAGCTCGGCAGCCACCCGGTCATCGCCGTCGCCGAAGGCTCACACGCGCTGTATCCCACCAGCGGCGTCTACCACCTCTCTTTGTTGCGCGAGATCGCCGGCTATTTGGACCCGGCAATCATGTCTGGCGCGGAAACGAAGGAGGGCGCGACGAAGTGCATGCGCGACGAGCAGGTCCTGACGCCTCCCGCCGTGCACATGCCCCAGCTGCCCAGCTATGAGCTGTTGTCTCTGGGGCTAGACCGACTCACCAGCCACCTGCAGCTCGGGGTAGAGCATCTCGAGGGCAACAACGCCTATTTGAGCTTCAGCGGGTATTGGGTTGATGTGGCCGGCACACAGAACGCGCGGTTCCCACCCTTCACGCGAAAAATCAGTGAGATTGGAGACTGGGTCGACGGCGCCTACGACTGGCACTGGGAAGATCTGCCCGAGCGATATCATCACAACAACAGCCTCATCCTGGACTTCCTCCAAGAGAACCTCGAGGATTTCTGATTGTCGGCCTGGGACGTTTCACGCTGCTGGCGGATCAATCCACTGGTGGGCGAACAAAAAAGGCCGAACAGCAGCCATCGACCCAACTACCCCTTGCCAATCGCGGTGCAACTAGAGACTCTTGAGCCTGGGGTACCGTTCTGGCGAGAGGCCTCGCTGCTTGCAGCGCCGCTTAGACCGGGGGAGCGATGAACGCGCTCGATTGGGACGAGGATGAGATCCTCACGCGCGAGCGTGGGCAAGAGAAAGAAGAAGTGGGCGGAGACGAGAGTCCCCGCATCACCATCCTCGGGCTCGGCGAGCTGGCTGCGTCGGCCCACTCCTCCGCCGACGATTCACTAGCGATCCCGTTGGTCAAGCCCGTCCGGGCGAAGTTCGTCTACGGAGAAGAGTCGGTCGACGAGGCCGCGGAGACCAACGTGCTCCACGCGGTCAACGCCGAAGCCGCCGCGCTCGTGTTACAGGCCATCAGTGACGCGTCCGTCGAGGTCGACCTGTCTGCCCTGATGGATGAATACGAGGCAGAGCCGGAGACCCCGTCCTTCGACGAGGTAACCGCTGAACAAAAAGCGCCACGCGAACCGCTGCTGCCAGAAAGCGAATCGCTTCCAGACAATGCCTCGCCAGGCGACGCCTCGTTAGACGGTGCCTCGCCCACTGAATCGCAGCGACACGCTCCCGCCTTCGAAGAGGAAACCGCTGAGCAAAAAATCCCAACCGAAGCGTCATCTCCAAACGGTTCGGCAATGCAGCAGCGCGCCAGTGAGCCAGAGCCGCAGCTAGCTGTTGCACCGCTGATCGAGGACGAGCCGCAGCTGGCAACGGAGTCGCTGATCGAGGACGAGCCACAGCTGGCCACTGAGCCGCTGCTGGCTACAGACCCAATGCTGGATGCAGAGCAGTTGTTGCTTGACGCTGCGCCGAAGCTTGAACCTGAGCTAGCCGCTGAGCCGCTGTTAGGGGACGAGCCGCAGCTGGCCACTGAACCGAAGCTGGCCGCTGAGCCGCTGTTAGGGGACGAGCCGCAGCTGGCCACTGAACCGAAGCAATCCACTGCGCCGAAGCTGGCCACTGTGCCGAAGCAAGCCACTGTGCCGAAGCAAGCCACTGTGCCGAAGCAAG
>CAZRGL010000441.1:5364-9855 GCA_964599485.1 uncultured Polyangiaceae bacterium | reverse complement strand
CAGCCGCTTTCACTATGTGCGGGTCAAGCTGTTGATGGACCCGGTCACCCGCTTGATCGCCGATCGGGCCGGCAGCGCGCCGCAGGTGCTCGGTGAGGTGCTCGACATCGGCACGGGACGGGGCCAGCTACCCGTCGTGCTGCTCGAGCTCGGTCGCGCCAGCAGCGCCCACGGACTCGATTGGGACGAAGCGAAGATTCAGGCCGCGACGCTAGCCGCCAGCCGCGCCGAGCCCTTGGCTGCGCGTTTTTCAGTCGCCGACGCAACCGATGCTGAGCTCAGTAGCGCCGACACCGTGTTGCTCATCGACGTGATTCACTACCTCGAGCTCGAAGAGCAGGACGATTTGCTCGACCGCGCAGCCGCGGCAGTCCGACCCGGAGGGCGCATCATCGTGCGCGAAGCCGACACCAAACGCGGCTGGCGCTCCTGGGCCACTTTGGCCGAAGAGCTGTTTTTCACCTTGCTGCGCTTCAACCGCGGGGCACGGGTTCGCTTCCGGCCGGCTCGTGAAATTTCCGAACGTCTGGAACAAGCCGGCATGAGCTGCAAGGTCGTGCCAGCGTGGGGATCCACCCCGTTTTCGAACGTGCTGGTCGTCGGATCGCGACCGCAGGATCCGGCCGACGCATGAGGCCGCCAACGCCGCCCGATCAGAGGTCGTGGGGCGCTTCGCTCATCGCCGGTCGCATACTCTCGCGAATCGCTACGCGCTCGGCCAAGAAGGTGCTGTAGCTGCGCTCGTAGCGCTCGAGATCCGCTTTGGAGCCGCCGGTGATCTGCACGCCGAAACCGGTCGGAACCGTCGCCGAGCCGGCCGGGCCGAAGCGGCGTGCCCAGACCACAGTTCCCTCGATGTGAACGCGCCGGTCGCTGCGCGGCGGCACGAACTCGAGCCACAGCTCGTCCCAACGATCGGGCGGCGCCATGGTGCGCACGTAGAGGCCGCCTTTGCTGATGTTGTACAAGTAGCCAATGTCCTCGCTCTCACGGCCAGCCTGACGAAAACGCACCGAGGTTCCGTAGAGCAAGCGCTCGCTCTTGCGCCCATCTTCGGCTGGCTTGTTGACCAGCTCGTTGGCCACGAACAGCAGCGTCGCTGGCGAGGCGAAGGCGTCGTGCACAGCGACCTTGGCATCGATGGGGATCCCAATCCGCGCCCGGGTGGCTGCCATCTCTTTAGGCGGCGTATTGATGATCCAAGCCGCTTGACTACCGGCTCTGGGAGCGCGGGTGCTGAGCGGCTCGCCGTCCGAACCGCGCGTTTCGATCTCGGCGCTCACCACCACGACCAAGACTTTGGGATCGAGCGCTTGCTTGAGGGCGTCATCGGGATCGAGAGCGAATTGCACTTGCAGGCCGGCATCGCGAAAGACGCGGCCGATGAGCAAGCGCGTGTTGCGATCGCGGTCGGCGATGACGACAACTTGATCCTTACGCTCGATCTCACGCTGACCGATGTCCTCGAGCTGACGCAAGCGCCGACCGAGCAACATCGAGCTGAGGCTCGACACATCATCCATGCCGCTCGAAAACGCCTCTTCGAAAACCAGATCGCCAACCCGCGAGACCACGCCGATGATGGGCACCGCAGCCAACGAGAAATGGGAGCGAACCGCGATGGCCTGGTTTGCAGCATCATCGTTGCCCATGTTGACCACAATCGCAGTGGGTTTGCGCGTGGCTTGCTCGATCAGACCGACAGCAGCGTTGGCGTCCAGCTCCTGGTTGAGCTCCTCGCCCGCCATGTTGGCCGCTTCTCTTAGAACATTCAGAACTTCGTCGGAGCTCTCGCCGAGCAGGACGATGTACGGTTTTTGTGGCCGAATCGCGCTCATCAGATCCCAAAGGTTGCCAGGTAGGAGGGCCGGTGGCGAGCTAGTGTAGACGAAAAACCGACGCGCTGCCTCGCCATGTGGACTTGAGCGCGTTATGAAAAACCCAGCTGGGGCGACGCAGGCTCCGGCAACCGCGTTTCGCCGCGTCTTCCATGCCAAAAACCCATTGAAACCTACTGAAAAAGAGCCCTCACCCCACGGCCCCCGCACCCTCACAGAGGGCGTGGCGCTGCTGGCCACCAGGACCCCAACGCTCCCGCCCGCGACTCACACCAACAGTTTCGCTGTTGGACAGCGCCAAGTCCTCCTGATCGAGCCAGCCAGTCCCTACGACGATGAGCAGCGCGCCTGGCTACAATGGGCGCGGCAGCTCGCCTCGACCGGACGTGAGCTGGTGGCGATCGTTGCCACACACAGCCACCCCGATCACGTGGGTGGGGCGCGCTTGTTCTGTCGCGAGCTAGCCCTTCCGCTGTGGGCACACGCCCGCTGCGCCGAACGCATCGGCGTCGAGCTGGGGCGCAGTCTGGGCGATGGCGAGCTGCTCACGCTCGACGGCCAACAACCCCAGGCTTGGCGTTGCTTGCACACACCTGGACACGCGCCAGGGCACCTGTGTTTTCACGAAGAAGAGCGAGGCATCCTGATTGTTGGCGACATGGTCGCCAGTGAAGGCACCATCCTCGTCACCCCCGATGAAGGCGACCTCGGCTGCTATCTGGCCCAGCTCGAGCGCCTCGATCAGCTCGACGCTCAGCTGCTGCTACCAGCCCATGGCGCCCCGGTCGATCAGCCCCGCGCGCTGTTTCATCACTATCTGTCCCATCGGCTCATGCGCGAAGAAAAAGTGCTCGCCGCCCTGCGCGCCCTCGGATCGTCGGGTGGCGACTTGCAAGCCTTGCTGCCACACGCTTACGACGACACCAACCAAGCCCTTTGGCCGATCGCGAGCCTCAGCCTCGAGTCCCATTTGATTAAGCTCTGCCAAGAAGACCGCGCCGAAACCTGTCCCGCAGGGTGGCGACTATCAACTCATTCGGGCTAGGTCTGGCCAGTAGCGGGCGCTAGCGAAGGGCGCGAGAGCAAGCTCGGGGCGCGCGCGCCCGTAGCGCCTCAAGGGCCGGATCGCTACGGCAAACCGAAACGGTCCAGGTGATGAGCAACGACTGCGTCCTGGCGCAACGCAGCCGGCTCGACCAGCTTGCCGAGCGCCACTGGCGCTAGGTTGCCGAGCTGAACTACGGCCGCGACTTGCAGCGCCCGGCCCGTGCTCTGCAGCGGCAGCAACTTCTTGCTGAGCGCGACGACTACGTCCTCTTTTGCCGGTGTGTCGGCCGCGCGCGCGAGCACCCGCAACGCTCGGGCACGCACCAGATCGAACGCGTCCTCATCGAGGGCGAGCTCCTCGAGCCGGTCGGTGTTGCCCGACGGCAACATCCCGAGCACCAAGGCCTCGTAGTCGCCTCCGCGGGCGCACCAAATACCGCCTAGCACCTGCTCGATGGCGTCTTGCGGCTTTCTCGCCTTGGCGACCGGCCATGCGCTGTACACCGGCGCGTCGATGTACACGTTCTTCTTCTTCGAGCCAGGCCCAAGCGGGATCAGCGGAGGTGCGTAGGGTCCGCCGGCGCTCAGCGCACCACGGTAGAATGCGCTGCCCTGAAGGACTTTGCGCTGGAACTGCGAATAGTTCCCTCCGTTGCCGGCGGTGGGGAACATGATGTTCGAGAAGTCGGGGCAGTTGGTCGGGTTGTTCAAGATGGTGGATTGAGCGCACTCCGGTGTGTCGCTGATGCCATCGGTCTCGGCGACCGCAAACTCGGACGTATGAAACAGCCCCGCCAAATGGCCCGTTTCGTGCGAAAGCACGTGGGCGTCATAGGCCGGGTCGCCGGAGGGCTGAAAAGCGATCCCGCTGCGCGGCGTGCCGTGAACCATAGGCGATGCGGGCACCCCCCCAGCCACACCGATGGCGTTGCCATAGGTGCCGTTGGCGAAGTCTCCGACGACAAATATATTGAGCGCCGGGGCGGTGCCGACGCCGGTCGACAGCTGCAACATCTGCCGATATTCGTCCTTGTTGTCGATGGTCGTATATTGGGCCGCGATGTTCTGATAGGTCGTTGGCCCTCGAATAATCCCGGCATAGGAGCCGAGATGAGTGGCCAAGTAGTTGAGCGTCTTTTCCATGTAGGACGCATCGACGGTGTTCGGCGCAAAGAAGACGTTTACGTCGAAGATCCCCTTGTGGAATTTGCCGTCGTTGCTGCGGCGAGCATAGAGCTTGACCTTGGCAGTCTGGGCCGAGCCGTCGTTGCCGATGACGACGGTCCACTTGCCTTCGTAGACGGGCCAAGCGTAGTTGACGTCGGACTGCGGTACGGAGGCCTGCACGAAGCCGAAATCGCCGAAGACCTGGGTGCTCTTGCCTGCCAAGGCGTACTCGAAAATGACACTCGAGCCGGGGGCAGGCTTGAGACGATACACACCGATGCCGTCGGTCGTCTTTGGCGCGGTTATGTCGATCGTGATGCCCAGCAAACGATCGGGCGTTGTGAAGGAAATGTACTTGCCCACCGAAACTGAGCCGAGATCAGCAACCTGAAGCGACTTGAGCTCTCCGGCCCAAATGTCAGCGCCCGACGCCGAAGAG
>CAZRGL010000441.1:0-5264 GCA_964599485.1 uncultured Polyangiaceae bacterium | reverse complement strand
GTCGAGCTGGTCGAGCTGGTCGAGCTGGTCGAGCTGGTCGAGCTGGTCGAGCTGGTCGAGCTGGAGCTGCTAGCGCTCGAACCGCCCTGCCCGCCCGTCGGTATCGTGCTCGTAGCGGTTGTCGAGGCGCCGCCGGCACCTTGGTTCTTCTTGAACACGATGGTGTCGCCACCACAGCCAGCATGCAGCAACCCCACCGCGCTGCCGAGCACCAAGACGGGGGCGGCGCGGCGCCTGTGTGCGCCCCAAGCCATATCAACATGGTGCCTGAGCAACCCCACCCAACGCACGTGCGATCTCGGTTTGAGAGAAAAGCAGTGGGACAATGTACCTATTGGGGCGACGCTGTGGCTCTGTGTGCGCGAACGGGGCTGAAGCGTGACAGAGCAGTGTCAGTCGCGCGGCTTGACCGACACGTAGCGGTTGCCACGCTCGTAGAACCGCCATGGCTTCGCAGCCCACACTCCGGAGTAGTCGATGTTGATGCGCGGTGAACGACCCACGGTCACAGAGGTCTCCTCAGCGTCTTGGGGCGGTGCGATGTACAGCGCGTCAGCAGCATTACTCTTCGCGTTTTCACACAAGTCGTGACCGTAGCGGGAGCCATCGAGCCCAAGCGCCGCGCACAGCTTGCCGGGGCCATTGGTCAGCTCACGTTTTTGCGGCCCCATGGCTCGGCGACGGCACATCAAGGAAAGGGAAGATGAGCACGGCTCCAGCGCGCGGATCAACACGGCGTGGGGTTGGCCCACTGTGCCGGTCACGACGTTGAACGCCCAGTGCACTCCGTAGAGCAAGAACATGTATACGCGCCCAGCGCTACCCCACATCGCTTCATTGCGTTTGGTGCGACGGCCTGCCGCGGAATGGGCTGCGAGATCCTCGGGGCCGCGATAGGCTTCGGTCTCGACGATACGGCCTGCGGCGACGCCATCGGGGCCGCAATGCACGAGCGTCTTGCCAATCAGCTCTCGGGCCACCACCAGCACGCTGCGCTCATAGAAGCTACGTGGCAGCGCCCCGCCAATCGCCGCGGCCAGCGGCAACGAGGCGGCAACACCGAGCGCTTCAGACATCGATGTTGAGCTTCTTGAGCCGGTAGTAGAGCGTGGTTCGGTGAATGCCCAGAGCGCGCGCCACCTCTGCCTTGTTGCCACCGTACTTCTTGAGCGCGGCGATCAGCTCTCGGCGCTCGATTGCATCGAGTCGGCCGCTGAGGCTGAGCCCCTCGCCCTCTGGAGCCGCAACCACTGGCGAATGCACAGCTGGCTGCGAGCTGTCTCCGACCAGCCCTGGGCTCGATGGCATGGGCGGCCGTTCGAAGGATAGATGCTTTGGCTTGATGAGATCCCCGCGAGCAAGAATCGCTGCCCGCTCCACCACGTTCTCGAGCTCCCGCACGTTGCCAGGCCAATCGTATTGCTCGAGACGTTGGACGCTGTCTGCTGACATGGCGGTCGCTGCACGGGCGTTGCGCTGCGCATATTTGCGCAAGAAGTGCTCGGCGAGCGGCCGTATGTCCTCACGCCGCTGCCGTAGAGGCAGAAGACCAATCGAAAAAACACTGAGCCGCGACGCCAAGTCGGCGAGTAGCTCGCTGCCGGCCAGCCCCTCTGCCAGGCTCGGGCTCACACTGAGCACGAGGCGCACGTCAACGCGCCGGGTCGCCGTGTCACCCATCCGCTCGACCTCACCCTCGTTGAGCATGCGCAAGAGGCGAGCTTGCAGCGAGGGCGACAGCTCGGAGGGCTCGTGAAGCCAGAGGGTGCCGCCATCGGCGAGCTCGATTCGTCCGGCGCGATCCTGCAGCGCACCCTCGAACGCCCCCCCAGACCAACCCGCCAGCTCCCGTTCCAGGGCGGGCCCCGGGAACGCGGCACAAGTCACGCCGACGAACGGCTTGTCCTCGCGTGGGGAGCCGACGTGAATCGCCCTGGCCACCACATCCTTTTCGAGCCCGTGCTCCCCCTCGATCAGCGCTGGCGTCATGGTGGGGGCCACTTCGGCCACCTGCTCCAAAACGCGCTCAGAAGCTTCGCCCCCACCCACGATCTGGCCGAAGTCCATCGGATCTCGCTGCTGCCGCTCGAGATAGCCAGCATATTGGGCCAGCTGCTCGCGCATGCGGCGGTTCTCGCGCAACGTGACCCAAGATGAGATGCCTTGCTTGAGGATCACGGCAAACTCTTTTGAATCCCAAGGCTTCTGTACGTAACGGTCCACCAGACCGCTGTTGACCGCGTCGATGAGCACCTCGAGATCCGCGTAGGCGGTCAACAAGATGGCGTATGCGTCCGGAAATCGCTTCTTTGCCTCGCGTAACAGCTCGATCCCGCTCATTGCTGGCATGCGTTGATCGGCCACGATCACCGCCGGATCGCAGCCACCGAGCACGCGCAGCGCCTCCTCGCCTCCCAAGGCGTAGGACAGCTTGAAGGACTTGCGAAATGCGAACCGAAATGCGTCGAGATTGTCCGACTCGTCATCAACGACGATCACGTCGAAGTTGGTCCAATCCAGATCTCGCATGCCGCTTGATTTCGGAACCTACTACGCCGACCGATCCAGCGCCACCTGATGGGTGCTGTCGTGCTATGTACAGCTCCCGTAAGAACGGACCCACCTCGGCAGCTCCGAACGACGAGGGCTTCGTTGCGATACCTCGACGTAACAGCACTGCGCCGCCGGCATCGCGCTTTGCCCTCGCCGCCCGGCCCTCGCCGATCTGGGTACTTTCTTGTAGGGAGCTGTACTAAGCTCCGCCCGCCAAACGGAGAAGGCCCATGATCGATGACGGTATGGAAGAGCTGAATTCCGAGATCGACAAGTCCCTCGAGAGCCTTCGTCGAGAGCTGGCGAAGGTCCGTACCGGGCGAGCCCACCCGAGCATTCTCGGCCGCATACGCGTCGACTACTACGGCGTGCCGACGCCGATCGCGCAGATGGCCAACATCGGAGTGCCCGACGCGAGCATGCTGACGGTCAAACCCTGGGAGCGGACCCAGCTGCAAGCCGTCGACCGTGCCATCCGCGACAGCGATCTCGGCCTCAACCCCCAAATCGCTGGCGACATCTTGCGCATCCCGATCCCGCAGCTGACCGAGGAGCGCCGCAAGGAAATGGTCAAGCTCTGCAAGAAGAACGGCGAGCAAGCCAAGATCGCCATTCGCCAGCACCGCCGTGATGCCTTGGAGATGCTGAGCGAGGCCAAGAAAGAGGGCGAAATCAGCGAAGACGACGCCGACCGCGCCAAGAAGAAGGTCGAAGAGGTCGTCACTGGACAAGTCAAACGCGTCGACAAGATCGTTGCCGAGCGCGACTCACAAATCATGGAAGTTTGAGCGATGCCAGCTCTAGTGATCATCGGCGCCCAGTGGGGCGACGAAGGAAAGGGCAAGGTCGTTGACCTGCTCGCTGAATCAATCGACGTCGTCGTGCGCTATGCCGGCGGCCCCAACGCAGGCCACACGCTGGTCATCGGCGACGAGAAGCTGGTGTTTCGGCTGGTGCCGAGCGGGGTGCTCCATCCCCACACCGAATGTCTGCTCGGCCAAGGCATGGTGATCAACCCTGGTGTTCTGATCGAAGAGCTCGAAACCCTGACTGGGCGCGGGCTCGACGTGGCTGGTCGCCTGCGGGTTTCGCAACTTGCCCACTTGATCATGCCGTATCACGTGCTCATCGACGAGCTGAGGGAGACGGCAGCACAAGGCACCAAGATCGGCACCACCAAGCGGGGAATCGGACCCTGTTACGAGGACAAGGTTGGCCGGCGCGGGATTCGAATGCACGACCTGCACGATCTGACCAGTGCGCGGGCGCGCGTGCAGGAAGCGCTACAGAACTGGGCACCGACCTTCCAAGCCCTGGGAAGCGAGCCGCCGAGCTTGGACGCGATGTGCGCGCCGCTCGCCGCCGCTGCCGACAAGCTCCTGCCGCTGATGGGCAGCGTTGCAGAGCGCATTGACGAAGCCTTGCAAGCGGGCAAACGAATCATGTTGGAAGGCGCCCAAGGCACGATGCTGGACATCGACCATGGCACCTATCCCTTTGTCACATCCTCGTCTTCGACGGCCGGCGGTGCTTGCACTGGATCCGGCCTTGGACCCTCGCGCATCGATCGCGTCCTCGGGATTAGCAAGGCCTACACCACGCGGGTTGGCGGCGGACCATTTCCCACTGAGCTCGACGACGCGGACGGTCAGCACCTGCGCGATGTCGGCGGGGAGTATGGCTCGGTCACCGGACGGCCGCGACGTACGGGTTGGCTCGATATCGCGGCGCTGCGCTACGCGCGCATCGTCAACGGGCTCGACGCCTTGACCGTGACCAAGCTCGACGTTCTGACGGGGCTGAAGCAGGTCAAGGTTTGTGTTGGCTACCAGACGCCAAAGGGTCGAGTCGACAGCTTGCCGATCGCGGATATCGAGCACGCCGAGCCGATCTACCTCGACCACCCGGGCTGGACCGAAGACATCACCGGCTGCCGCAAGCTCGAAGAGCTCCCGGAAGTGGTCAAGAGCTACTTGGCCCTCATCGAGAAGCACAGTGGGCTGCCGATCGACATCGTGAGCGTGGGTCCCCGCCGCGACGAGACCATCGTGGTGCGCGAAGCGCTGCCCAAGAGCTGAACCGCAGCTCCCGCACCGATGCGCAGCGGTGCTATGCTCTGCTCGTGCTGCCGATTCTGCTGATCATTGCTGCGAGCGCTTCGGCGTCCACTGCAAGCGCCAATTTGATGGCCGCCGCGGCGGCGTCGGGTCGGCCACCCGAATGTTTGCCCCCCCGTAGCGACAAACAGACGCGACCGGCATCGGTGTGGGCTCTGGCGCGCGCACCAAAACGGGCGCGCTACTGCCACCTGATCGGTCGGGCCCATGCGCGATTGAAGGGAAAGCCTCGAGAAGCGCGTAAGCTCGCCCGCAAAGCAGAGCTGTTGCTGCCCGATCGGGCGGCCCCTCATGTCGTGGTGGGACGCGCGGAGCTGGCGCTGGGCTTCCCAGAAGCCGCCGTGACGGCTTTTGACAAGGCCTTGGCCCTCGAACGCTTCGCCTTGGAGCAACCCCTGACGATGCACGATCTCGCGCAAGCACGCTTCCAGGCAGGCAAGCCGAAGAAGGCGCTGGAGACCTATCGCATTCTGGTACCGCGCGCCAACATGCTGCCCACGCGCACCCATCGTGCCCGTGTGCTGCTCGAGGCGGCGCACATGTCCATGACCGTGGCAGGTCAGAAAGCGACCTCGACGAACAACCAGGCCGATC
>CAZRGL010000440.1:0-9953 GCA_964599485.1 uncultured Polyangiaceae bacterium | reverse complement strand
CGGGACCGTCGCACGCGTTGGGGCGCCCTACCGTCTGCCGGCCGGCGTGGCGCCATAGAGGACGGTCACAGCCGATCGGCGCGAAACGGGGTCCGACGCCGCGCGTAGTATCTACACAGGGATCATCACGAAGGGATCAGAGCGTGTCTACGACCTGGCTCACGCTTTCCGAGGCCGCCCGCCACGTTCAGGTGGCCTACGCGCGCGAAGGCAAGACCATCTCACGGAAGACCATCAGCAGATGGGCCATCAGTGGACTCGTCAGCGCGGAACGCCACGGTAGCCGGTGGCGCGTCGACCGTGATTCGTTGGCGACGCACCTCGCTGGGCAGCTGACGAAGATGTCCGAGGAAGAGGCGGACAAGGCTCCACATCTCGTCGAGCAGGCGCGACTCGACCGCCTCGCCCGGAAGGTGGCTCGAGGCAACGCCGACTTCCTGCGCAATCTGCGCGCCGGTATCGACTGACCGAAGGACTCGGCGCGCTGTGGTCGCCCAAGGCCGACTACGCCGACTCCCACGAGCGCGCCCGCGGTCACGCGACGCCGCCATCTAGCGTCATGCCGGCCGCGGCCGGACTGAACCCGCCAGGGAATACGGTTCGCTCGTTGTGCACCGCGCGTCGGGCGCGGGCCTCGTCCAGGCAAGCTCCCGACATGTCTGCGTCACGCAGATCCGCCGAGGTTAGATCGGCGCGGAACAGGTCCGCGCCGCGTAGCGTGGCGTACCGTAGCGTTGCGCCGTGCAGCACGGCGCCCCGTAGAGCGGCGAGCCCCACGTCCGCTCCATCAAGCCTGACGGATCGGAGTGCGGCGCCCGTGAGATTCGCAGCCCCGAGGTGTGCTCCCGCCAGGTTCGCATCGCTGAAGCTCGCCCCTCTTAGGTCCGCCTCGCGCAGATCGACTCCCCGCATGTCCACTCCGCGCAGCCGCGCCCAGCGAAGATCCGCCCCACGCATCTTCGCGGCGGCAGCGATGTGGCGCATCCGTTGCAGCCCGACGCGAGATCCCTTGGGGAACGCCGTCGCGTCATCGTACAGCGCTCCTCGCAACGTCGCCTTCGTGAGCCGGCACGCGGTCAGATTGGCGCCGCGCAGGTCCGCGCCACGCATGTCGGCAGCCGTCAGGTCCGCGCCCCGAAGGTCGACGCCATGCAGGTCCATGCCGCTCAAGTCGGCGCGGCGTAGCGCCAGCAAAACGACGCCGCGGGCATGGCCGAGCTTGGCCGCAGTCTGGGCGTTCTTGGCGAAGAAGATCGACTCGACGGCGCCAGCCGTGGGTTGGTGCTCGGCGATGATTGTCATCAGCTGCTGGTCGATCGCCACCAACCGGTCGGGCAACGGACCGTCTCCCAGCTTCAGCACGCCGCTGCCGACATGACGAAGCTTGGTGCCGCGCCCTTCGACCACGCCCCAGCCGAGAAAACGTGTTCCGGGATCGACTCCGATGACTCTCATGGTTGCCTCAACATGGCCCGTGACCGCGTGGTGGGAAGATTTTGCCAGGGTTGAGGATCTGTTTGGGATCGAACAAGGACTTGATGTCTCGCTGCAGCTCGATGAGCTCGCGGCTTTGCTCGAGCTCCAGAAACGGTGCTTTTGACAGCCCTACGCCGTGCTCACCAGTCAGCGTGCCGCGCAAGCCGAGCACGGCGCGGAATAGATCGTCGAGCGCTTGCTCGATTCTTGGCGCTTCGGCCGGATCGTCCCAGAGCAGGTTGACATGTACGTTGCCGTCGCCGGCGTGGCCGAAGCAGAGCATTCGCACACTGTTGCGCTCACTGATGTGTTGGACCTGGCCCATCAGCTCGGCCATCTGACTGCGCGGCACGACCACGTCCTCCGAGATCTTGAAGCGTGCCATGCGGCGGGTGGTGTGGCTCAGCTCGCGCCTCGCTGACCACAAGCGGGTGCGTTGTGCTTCGTCTTGGGCGACCAGCACCTCGATGGCGCTGGCGTCCATGGCCCGCTCGCCAACAGCGAGCATGTCACGCTCGCAGCCTTGTTCGTCGCCGTCGACCTCGATGATCAGCATGGCGCCGGCTCGCGCATCGACGCCGACGCCGCCATCACGTAGCGCTTGCAAGCAGACCTCGTCGATGAGCTCGAGGCAGCGTGGTACCAGTCCGGCCGCCACGATGAGCTGCACGGCTTCGGCCGCTGCTCGGACGCTGTCGAACAGGGCCATCAAAGTGACGATCTTGTCGGGCTTTCGGAGCAAGCGAAGGGTGGCCGATTGCGTTATGGCGAGGGTGCCTTCGGAGCCGACCAACAATGCCGTCAAGTCATAACCGGTCACGCCCTTGACCGTGCGACGGCCGACGCTCAGCGGTGTTCCTTGGGCGGTGATCACTTCCAGGCCCAACACGTAGTCACGGGTGACGCCATATTTGAAAGCGCGCGGTCCACCCGCGTTTTCGGCGATGTTGCCGCCTAGCGCGCACACATCGAGCGAGTTTGGGTCCGGCGGATAGAACAGCCCCTCCTGCTCGACCGCCTCGCAGAAGTCGGCCAGGATGAGCCCTGGCTCCACCACGGCGAGCAACTCGTGGGGGTCGATCTCCTTGATGTCGCGCATCCCCAAGGTGCACAGCACGACCCCGCCGTTTACCGGCACGCAGCCGCCCGACTTGCCTGAGCCACCACCGCGGGGTGTCACCGCGACGCCCAGCTCGCCGGCTATCGCAAGCGTTGCCATCACATCTGCGGCGCTCTCGGCGCGCACCACGGCGTCGGGCAAGACGGGTTCTTGCTCGGACTCGTCGCGGCCGTAATCGATCATCGCGTCGGTCGAGGTGATCAACTTGGAGCCGCCCACCTCTCGGTCGAGGCGGATGCGCAACCGTTCGACCGTGTCGGCGCTCGGACGTTCAGATGGTTTGCGCTTGAGCATCTAGCAAAGTGGGTCGAGGCTTCGAAGGTGAGCCGGGTGCTTGTTGGGAGCATACTCCGAATGGCTACGGCTCGCTCCTGGCGACCCCGTCGCCCTGGTCGCGGCAGCGTGACTGCAGCGGCGAGTGGCACCTCGTCTTCAGTCTGCTACCCTCTGTGCGTTGGGTACCCGCGCCCGGCGCTTACTTGCTTGAGGAGAATGCATGCTCGATGACGTGCGTCCAGGCTTCGTTGATTTGACGGCCGAGCAACGCGAAGAGCTCGCTGCAGGTTGGTGGGCCGACGCTCGCGATGCCAGCCGCTCCGCCCGCGCATATTCCCAGCTGGGGCGACAGCTCGAAGGTGTCAGCGCGCCCGCTGCCCTCGTGCGTGCGGCTGCTGGCGCCCATCGGGAAGAGCTTGGTCGGGCCAAGGCTTATCGCGAGCTTGCCGCCAGCTATGGTCCTGAAGTCGAGGTCCAGCCGAGTCCAGCCCCCAATCCGCTGACAGCGCCATCAAAGGCTCCGCGCCCCGCGCAGGAGCGTAGGCGTTCGACCGTGCCCGTGCGCATTCTGTTCGATGGTTGTGTGGGCGAGCCTTTGCGAGCGAGCTTGGCACAGACCGCGGCAGAAGGTTGCGCTGACGCGGCCGCCCGCTCTGTCCTGCGTCGTGCCGTCATACAGTCTTCACGTCACGCGGGCCTGTGCTGGCGCGCCATGCGCTGGCTCATCAGTGACGACCGACAGCTCGTGCCCAGACATGCTTTGGCTCGAGCCGTCGCCAGGCTGTTGGCGCAGCTGCGACCTCATCCTGTCGGCGTGAACCCGACGAGCCCGAGCTGGGCTGCGGCACACGGCAGGCTGAGCCCCGAGCGTCAGCGAGCCGTCGCCGCGAGCTGCCTACACGACGTGGTCGCGCCATGTTTTCAGGCCCTCCTGGCAAACAGCGTCGGCAAACCGCAGCACGCCGACGAGCGCAGCGCCGATCCGACGCGGCCCCACCATGGCCCCCAGGCCCCCTGACGCAGCAGCATTTCGGTGCAATCAACGGGGGCGCTTGTCGAAGGCCGCCACGCCTTCGATGAAGCTAGGAGCGCTGAGTGTGCGCATCCCGTGGGCGAGCTCGTTTCGCAACGCGTGCTCGAGCCCGCATCCCCACTGCTCGTAGCTCGACAGTCGGTCGGTGCGCATGCACTGTTGAGGAAAGCTTGCAATCTCCTCTGCTAGAGCACAGGCGTTGTCCAGTGAGTCTCCTGGCTCACAGAGCCGGTTGGCCAGCCCCATGTCCAGTGCTTCTTGGCCGAACACGCCTCGGCCGGTCAGAATCAAATCGAGCGCGCGAGAATGCCCGATCATGCGCGACAGCCGAATGGTGCCGCCATCGACCAGCGGCACGCCCCAGCGGCGGCAAAACACGCCGAAGACCGCATCCTGGGCCGCCACGCGCAGGTCACACCACATGGCTAGCTCCAGCCCGCCAGCGACCGCATGGCCTTCTATCGCTGCGATGACCGGCTTGCTCAAGAGCATGCGCGTGGGGCCCATGGGCCCATCGCCGTCAGCGGCGATACGGTTGGGGCGGCCTTGGCTGATGGCTTTGAGATCGGCACCAGCACAGAAGCAGCCCCCTGCGCCGCTGAGCACCGCCACATTGGCACCCTCGTCCTGGTCAAAACGGACAAACGCGTCGGCCAGCGCGGTCGCTGTGTCTCGGTCGACGGCGTTCTTGTGCGCCGGACGGTTGATGGTGACGACGGCAATTGGCCCGCGCGCCTCGTACAGGACAGTAGAGCTCATGGCCGCATTGTCGATCGACCACGACCGAGTCAGTAGGGGATTTGACCAATGTGTATCTTGTCGCCCGCCTGCAGCAGAGGATCGGGCACCAAGCCGTTGACGATGGAGTCGTAGTTGACCCAGTCGGTCATCTCGCCGTTGGTGGTTTTTCGCGTGACCAGAATCTTCTTCTTGGCGAGCGCGGTCAGACCTCCCGCCTGTGAGATGGCACTGACGAGCGTCATTCCGACGCGGAAAGGCAGCGCTGCGTCCTTCTCTACCTCACCAGAGACCACTACCAGCTTCGATCTGAACTCGACGATCCGCACCAAGACCTTGGGGCGGAGCAGGATCCGGCGGTTTTTCAGCTCCTTACGGACAAGTGCTGCGATCTCGTGCTGCTGCAGGCCGGCCACCTCGAGCCCCTCGACATAGGGCACATCGACCGTTCCGTCGGGCGCCACGGTGTAGGTTCGCGGCCGGTCGTCTTCCCGCACGATCTCCATTTCGAACACATCGCCCGGTCCGATGGTCGTCACCTCAGTAGGGGGCGGAAGGCCCAGCGGCTTCAGCGACATTTTGCAGGAGCTCACGCAGAGGGCGACCAGCAAGGCGAGCGTCGAGAGTTGCAGCAAATGGCTCACGCACAGCGAGGTGCCCGAGCTGTCGTCAGCGTTCATCTCCGCTTGCGCTCGAGGGCCCGCGGCGCTTCAGGATGGTAGCGTCATCCGCGGACGGTCGCGCCCAACTGTTCGCCGACCGTTGCCACGACGGCTGCCGTGCAACGGTCGACCTCCTGGTCGGTCAGCGTGCGAGCGTTGTCAGGATCGGTGGCTGAGCGCGGATCGCGAAACACGAGTCGGTAGGCCAGGGAGCGATGATCGTCGGGAAGTCCTTTGCCGCGATAGAGATCGAACAAGCTCACCGACTCGCACAGCTCACCGGCGGTCTGTCGAATCAGTGCCTGCAGCTGACCAGCGGGAACCGTCTCGCGAACACACAGCGCCAAGTCGCGGGTGACCGAAGGCAAAGTGGGGATGGGCTGGTATTGGGGCAAGACCGGTCCGAGCGCCTCGAGCGCGGCCAGATCGATTTCGATCACCACGCAGGAACCATCCAAATCGAGCTCGTCGACGACATCGGGGTGCAAAGGGCCCAGCCGGCCCACCGTTTCGTCGTTCACGCAAATCGCCGCAGCACCGCGTGGATGCAGGTGTTTGGGGGCGGCAGCGCCTGGGGTGGGCGTCAAGCTTGCATCTCGTTGCAGCACCTGGGCGATCAAATCGAGGGCCACGCCCTTGGCGTCGTAGACGTCGACGGGTTGGGCTTTTCCGAGTCCGCCTCCTGCGACGCGCTGGCCGGCCAGCACTGCTGCAAAGGCCAGGGGCTCGCGCGGCAAGGGGTCGTCGTCGGCGGAGGTCAGAAAGATGCGGCCCGCTGTGAACAAGGCCAGATCGCGCACGCCATGGCGGCGAGAACGCTTGAGCGCATCGAGCAGTCCCGGCAGCAGCGAGCTGCGCATCACGCAGCGGTCTTCGGTCAGGGGATTTTTGAGCAGGACACAGGGCTCGGGGGCGCCGAGGGCGGCCAGCTGCGAGCGTGCGACGAATCCAAAGGTCAGCGCTTCACTCAGGCCGAGCGTTGCCGCGACGCGGCGCACCTTGTTTTCGATGCTCATGGTCGACCGTCCCGGCATGGGTCGCACCGGTTGCATCGTCGTGGGCACCTCGTCGATGCCGTGGATGCGCATGACCTCCTCGATCAGATCGACCTCGCGCTGGATGTCTGGTCGGAAGCTGGGCGGAACGACCCGTAGCGTACCGTCCTCTGGTCCATCGTCTGCGGGTGGGCAGCCGAGCCGTTGCAGAATCGTGGCTGCGCGCTCGAGCTCGACGTCCATGCCGAGCAGGGCATTCATGCGCGATTGGCGCAGCGTGATGGGCTGGCGCTTCGGGGGCTCGATGCCGGCGATGATGGCGCCAGGTGCTGCTTTGCCGCCGGACAGCTCGCTGAGCAGGGCGGTGGCCCGGGCCAAGACGGTGGGCACGGCTTCGGGGTCACAGCCGCGCTCGAAGCGGTGGCTCGCCTCGGTGTGAAGACCGTGACGACGTGAAGAGCGCCGCACACCGCGAGGAGAGAAATAGGCGCATTCGAGCAAGATCCGGCGGGTGCTCTCGCTGACCTCGCTGTCGGCGCCGCCCATCACCCCCGCAAGGGCGATCGGTTGCCGCCCATCGGTGATGAGGAGGTCGTCCTCGTCGAGCGTTCGCTCGACCTCGTCGAGGGTGGTCATGCGCTCGCCAGCTTTGGCGCGACGCACCACCACGCGACCTTCGGGCAGCTTGTCGAGATCGAAAGCGTGCAAGGGCTGACAGTGCTCGAGCAAAACCAAGTTGGTCACGTCGACGATGTTGGATATGGCGCGAATACCCAAGCTCTCGAGCCGGTATCGAAGCCACGGCGGTGAGGGGCCCACGGTGACGTCGACAATCAGGCCCGCGCCGTAGCGGGGACAGCGTTCGGTGTCCTCGATTACGACCGAGGCCAAGGCGTTGATGTCGACTCCTTCGGCGAGCGGCGGGCTGCCGGCCGCGGGCAGCTCGAAGGGCAAGTCGAAAAGGGTGGCAAGCTCGCGCGCCAAGCCCACGTGCCCGAGCGCGTCAGGGCGATTGGGTGTGACGCCGATATCGAAGATGGTGTCGTGACAGCCGACCAGCGCTTCGCTCAGCAAAGTGCCGTTGGTGGCAGCAAAATCGCTGGGCAGCACCATGATGCCGTCACCTTTGCCGCTGCCCTCGATCAATCCGAGCTCGAGCTCCGAGCAGAGCATTCCCTCGCTGACGATTCCGCCAATGGCGCGTCCCGCCACAGTGATCCCTACAGCGGGCAGCTCGGTGCCCAGCGGCGCCAGCACGACCTTGCGGCCTGGCTCAGGGACGTTCGGCGCCCCGCAAACCACGGTTTGCTCAGCGCCGCCGCGTTCGACCGTGACCAGCGTGAGCCGGTCGCGTTTCGGGTGTTTTTCGACTTTGCGAACCTCGGCCACACAGACCGAAGGACACGCCGCGCCGTAGCTGATGATCTCCTCGATCTCGAGTCCAGCTCGGGTGAGCTGCTCGCCAACCTCGTCGGCAGAGGCCTCGAGCCCGGGGAGCAACGAACAAAGCCACTGGTAGCTAGCCAACATAAGGGGCGGACCTTGCCTCGTAAGCTCGCCGAGGGCAAGCGTCCGAATCGTGGCCTGAATCCGTGTCCGCGTCCGCGCCCGCGTCCGGGTCCGCGTCCGCGTCCGGGCCCGCGTCGGCGTCCGGGTCCGAGCCCGCGTCCGAGTCCGGGTCCGTGTCGGCGTCCGGGTCCGAGCTTGCGTCCGAGCAACCTTCCGAAATGTGGCCGGCCCTACAATTGTAGTAGGGGCAATTCGGGCGGTTTATCCCCGCCCGCAAAGGCCATCGCCAGCGTGTAACCGCCCACGACCAGCTAGTCGATCGCGCCCGTCATCGAGCGATCCGCCTGTTGACGAGGCGAGAAATCCGGCTTTTCGCGCCTGGTCGGCAAGTGGCGATGGCACTTGCCGCCTGCTGCTCCTGCTATGCTCGCAACCTGGAGCGAACGTGGCTCAGCACATCACCAAGCGATTACCCCTCGTACCGACCGACGAAGCGCGCCCGCTGTTCGCTGTCTGGGAGATCACCCTGCGCTGCGATCAGCACTGTCGCTTTTGTGGCACCCGCGCTGGCAAGGCCCGCGACGATGAGCTGTCGACCGAAGGGGCTCTCGACATGGTGCGCCAGCTTGCCGAAATGGGCACGGTCGAGGTTGCGCTGCACGGCGGCGAAGCCTACTTGCGTGACGATTGGCTCACCATCGTCCAGGCCATCCGTGGTCACGGAATGGATTGCACCATGGTCACCGGCGGGCGGGGCATGAGCCAGCAAGAGGCTGAGGACGCCAAGCAGGCTGGCGTCAACGCAGTGAGCGTGTCGGTCGACGGTACCGCGGCTACACACGATGATCTTCGCGGCCTGTCTGGCAGCCACGCCAGCGCCATGCAAGCCCTGACCAACCTTCGTCGAGCGGGCGTTGCGGTTGGCTGCAACACCCAGCTCAACCGCCAGAACTTCCGCGAGCTGCCGCTCATCCTGGACCAGATCGCCGAATGCTCGGTGTACGGCTGGCAGGTGCAGCTGATGGTGCCCATGGGACGAGCCGCCGACGCTGCCGAGCTGTGGCTGCAGCCCTATGATCTGCTCGAGGTCATCCCGCTGATCGCCGCAGCGCGAATCCGCTGCGATGAGCTCGGCATCAAGCTCTGGCCTGGCAACAACGTCGGTTACTTTGGCCCCTACGAGCACACCCTGCGGTTCGAGCGCGCCCGGCTCAACCACTCGGGAGGATGCGGCGGCGGCGTCAGCACCGTGGGCATCGAGGCCAACGGTGACATCAAGGGCTGCTCGGCGATGGCCTCCGAAGGCTTTGTCGGCGGCAACGTGACGCAAACCCCGCTTCGCTCAATCTGGCAGACTCCCGAGCTCCGCTTCACGCGCGACTTCGTGCTGGACGATTTGTGGGGTTACTGCCGCAGTTGCTACTACGCCGAGATCTGCAAGGGCGGCTGCGTGTGGACGGCAGCGACTTTGCTGGGTCGGCGCGGCAACAATCCCTACTGCCATCACCGCGCCCTCGAGCTACTGGCCAAGGGCAAGCGCGAGCGGCTCGTGCGCATCCGTGCTGCGGCCGGCAACATTCGCGACAAGGCCTTGTTCGAGATCCAGCTCGAAGACGCTCCAGCCGATTGGGTCGCGTCGCTACCCCAAGTGCCAAGCCAGTAAGCGATCTACTTGGCTGAGCCGGCTGCTGAGTCAGCCGGCATCCTGAGGGGGTGGCCCGTAAGCAGGCGCAATGCCGCCGCCAGCGCCGCTGCTACTGGTACTACCGCCGCTACCTGCGGTGCCGCCGTCCTGTGGCACGGGGCCATAAGCCGGAACTGCACCACCAACGCCGCTGCTCGTGGTCTTGCTCGTGCTCGTGCCGGAGCTGGCGCCTGCTCCGGTGTCTTCGCCGCCTCCGCCACAAGACGCTACCGACATGCCGAGCCCGATGACCACGGCTGCCAATCCTGCCGTGACGTTTCGGCGCAGCACCGGCGTGGTGCAGAACGGACAAACCCGCTCGTCACGTTGCATGTGCCGACAGCACTTCTCGCACACGATCAGCTGATTCATGATCCACCCCTCAAAAGAAACTCAGTCTCGCCAACCAGGATATGCTTCGCCGCGGCGTTCGTCATCCACAACTTGGGAGCCGTTGTAG
>CAZRGL010000439.1:0-9995 GCA_964599485.1 uncultured Polyangiaceae bacterium | reverse complement strand
CGGGTCGGACACGAAGTGCTGGTCGCCTACCTCCAAGGCGATCCCGATCGGCCCGTGGTGGGGGGCCGCTGCTACAACGTGCAAACGCCGCCACCATACGACCAAGGTCGACACCAGCCGATCACCACCCTGCGCTCGAACAGCTTTGGCGGAACCCGCGGCTTCAACGAGCTCCGCTTCGACGACTCGACTGGCACCGAGCAAATCTACACCCACGCGCAACACAACTACGACGAGCAGGTCAACCACGACCACAGCACCAACGTCGGCAACGATCAGACCAACACGGTGGGCCACGATCAAACGATCGACGTCGGCAACGACCGGTCGCTGACCGTTCACCACGATCAATCCACTCACGTAGACAACGATCAATCGACGACCGTTCAGCACGACCGACGCATCCAAGTCAGCAACAACCAAACCACCGAGGTCGCCAAGGACCGTTCGACCACGGTAGGGCAGAACGACACCATCGAGGTTGCCGACAATCGCGCCATCACTGTGGGCGAAAACGCCACGACCAATGTCCGCGGCGATCGAACCATCGACGTAGTGGGCAACAACACGCTCACCGTCAACGAACAGCAACAGATCCGCGTTGGCTCGAGCACCATCACCATGACCGACACCAACATCACCCTCGACTCGGGTGCCGGTGCGCGGATCGCGCTGATGGGCAACAAGATCATCATCTCCGGGGCGGAGGTGTTCGTGCATGCTTCCGGGGCCAACGACATCAAGGGCCAACCGATCAAGCTCAACTGCGCCGGCGGTGGAGGCGGCGGTGGCGGCGGTGGGGGTGGCGGCGGCGGCGAAGGCGAAAGCGGCCAAGACGACCAGGGGCCGCGCGAAGAAGAGGAAGAGGAAGAGGAACGCGACGACGAGCAACCCGAACAGGACGACGGAGGCGACGACGACGCCGACGCTCCTGAAACAGGGGGCGAGGACACGCGGGCGCCACACAGGGAGGTCACCACCGGCGAGGATGGCCGCGATGTGATCAGGAGCGAATGGGGAGGCGGTGTTTGGCGGCAGCAAACGGGTAGGACGGGGCAACCTCAACGACTGGAATACGGCTCTCCGGGCACAGAGGGAGAGGCTGCCCAATTGCAATCCGACAACCTGGGTGTGGGCGTTGGGCGTGAAGAGCACGACGGGAATTACCCCGACATTGTTCAGCAAGCCAATGAGCAGAACGCTAGGAGCCAGGGCGGAGCGCCGGGTGGCAACGATGAACCGGATGGGGACGGCAGCTGATGAGACCCATCGCTAGAAAGACCGACAACCACACTTGCGCCGCCCACGGCGGAGGACCCGTGCTCGAAAACGTGGCCAGCTCAGTGAAGGCCGGCAATTTGGCCGTGGCTACCGTGGGCTCGCTTGCCGTGTGTCCGCCCGCCGGCGGACCCGTCGACGCCATCGTCACCGGCAACTCATCGGTCCTGGTGGAAGACAAATTCGCCGCTCGAATTGGCGACACGACTGCCCACGGGGGGGCGATCGCCATGGGGCTGAATACGGTTCTCGTCGGCGAAGACAGCGCGTCGCCGCAGGACGACGCCTTGGCAGCGGCAGCGCAGGCAGGCAGACCGTTTTGCGAATTGTGAGAACCCGACGAAGCTGACCAGGCTGGGCAGCAGAGCGACGACACGGGCCGAGGTGGGCAGCAGGCCCAACCTGACGAGGACGACGTTCACGAATAGCGAACGTGTCGGCCTGGTCGAGGCTGAGTACTTCCTTACGGACAGCTCTACTGAGCAGCGCGGGCGCGATGCCAGGCGGCGAGCCGCTGGATCTTCACGCTGCCGGGGATCCTCTCGTTTCTCAGGATCTCCCCGGCCTCGGGGTAGGTGTCGTCGAAATCGACGCCGTACTTGGTCATGTAGCGAAGGTAGGCCACAACATGGCGCTCGATGCGCACGCGATGACGCTCGGCGCGTTCGAGCCCATCACGCACATAGGCCCGCAGCTCGGAGTCGCCCATCGAGCTCGTCTTGGAAGGAAAAGCGTCGCGCAAGTCGGCCATGGCGCGGTCTTCAAACTCGCGAACCAAATGATGCCGAAACACGAGCACTTGCTCTTTGCGGATCGTGAGGACTGGCTCTGCCGCCGGCAGCCCGTGATTCTGCTCGCCCGCGGTCGCGTCGGCTTGGCTCAGTGGCTTGCTGATGGCTCCGCCGCCGTCGCTGGCACGAGTCTCTCGCTTCCCCTCGTCAAATACCAACAGTGCATCGGCGCACGCGGACTCTGCGTAGAAGCGGCGGACGGGCCCAAACAGCAAACGGATCTCGGAGTCGGTGCAAGTGGGCAAATAGGTTCGCAGAATCCGCGGATCATAGAAGCGGAAGAAGTGCTGGTCCTCGTCTTCCTCCGTTTGGCGGCGCACGAGTATGAACTTCCTGAAGTGCTCCAACAGGGCGTCGAACGGTTGCCCACAAGCCAACAGCACCCCCCAGCTCTCGCCCCATCCGTGCGTGGTGAACTTCTCGAACAGCTCACTGTCTGGCACGAGCTGGACCAGAAACGGAGCCATGGCAAAGTGCTTTTCGTAGCGTGATCCGCGGTAGAGAGACTCGCAATGCTCGACGTCGGACAAGCTGCGCAAGATTGCTTCGTCACGGGCCGCATCGAACAATGCGTACAAGCAACCATCGTCCTGTTGGCAAAGCTGAAGCAACCGTTCGGCCACTGCCCCACGCGGCACCACGGCACGTTTCGTCGGAGCGTCTGAGCACTTGCTTGGTTGCCAACCAGCGCGAATCGGGATCATCGTTCACTACCCCTGCGCCGCAGCCCCTGCGGGCCGTGGCAGCACATCATGCGTTGGTATCGCGACATCGGCAAGGTCAACGCTTCGTGTTTGCAGGCAGCGTGAGGGAAAACTGGATCGACTCGTTTGGCAGATAGGTCATCGAGCCCGCCGCGCCCTTCACGCAGCTGCGGTACTTGGCGGGTGGTGCCGCCTGCCCCAAATTGGCAGGAGCTCCTCGCGCATTGGCCTTTACCCAAATGCTGACCTGCACCGAGCCCTGTCCCGGCTGGCCACCCTCATTGCTCTGCCAACACCCCAACATGACTCCGCGAAGAGCGCCAACGGAGCTCCCTGTTCGTTTGGAGGCCGTCGGCTTGGCGACCGGCTTCGCACGCCCCTTTCCTTTTGCAGTACTGGGCGGCGCTCCCGAAGAAGTCTTGGCCTCAGCTACCGAGGCTCGGTGGTCCGAAACATCCACGGCTGAGCGCGAAGGCGCGGTTCGGGCTGCGGAGCTCGCGGTGGTCGTGCTCGCGCTTTCAGTATCGCCTTTGAACCATAGCCAGCCCGCAACGAATAGGCCGGCCAGAACCCCAACGGCTACTAACACCAACCCGACAGCTCGAAGAGGGCGGCTTTCGCGCCGTGGGTCAATCGGTGTTGGTTGTACCATCGACGGCCCGTAGGCGACCTGTTGTTGAGCCGGGCCCATCACGTCAGCTGTACCGCTAGCGCCCGCGTACGGATCCGTTGGCCAGGCGCCAGCGTGTCGGGGGTGCACTGGAACCTGTTGCAAAGGAGGCGGCGATTGGGGTGGTGTCATAGCCGTAACGACACCAGATGAACCACCGGTTGCGTCGTGAGCTCCGGATTGAGGTGCAGCGTTCATCATCGCCTGGGCCGAGTCCCTCCGCGTGAGAGCATCTGGGGTTCGAGCAGGAGCACCTTGTACCGAAGTCAAAGCCTCACTTCGAATGGGGCCGGCTCGGCAAAGCTCGGCAAACGAGCTCGCCAGTTCTTTGGCTGAGGAGAAACGCTCCGTGATGTCACTAGCCAGAGCGCGCTGAAACCACGGGTCGAAGGTCGTTCCGAGCGTATGAGCCGCTGCGCTCGGCGGTGGAGGGTTGCCTTTGGTGATGGCCAAGCACAAGCCCATCAGCGACTCACCATTGAAAGGCAGTGCGCCGATCAAGCAACGGTATGCAACGACGGATAGCGCCCAAAGATCCGTTCGAAAATCGACCTCCATCTCCAGGAGTTGCTCAGGGCTCATGAAATGGGGTGTTCCTACGACCACTCCAGTTGCAGTGACGGGTCTTGCTTCGGGAGCGTTCATCTGCTTGGCCACGCCAAAATCGAGCACCTTTGCGAACCACTCGTCCTCGAGCTCTTGCAAGAAGATGTTGTCCGGCTTGATGTCACGGTGAACGATTCCGAGCCGATGAGCCGCGCTCAAGGCTTTGGCTGTTTGCTCGATCACCTTGGCAGTCTGTTGCGGATCGAGCGGCCCCCGTTTCAGTCGCGCACCCAAGCTCTCGCCACGCAGCAACTCCATGACGATGTAAGGCATGTCATCCGCAGCAAATCCATGGTCGTAGATGTGCACCACGTGCGGGCTGTCGATCTTGGCTGCGGCCCTGGCTTCCCGCTCGAAACGTTCACGCGCCACGACTTCCTCGTTGGACGCGCCTGCAGAAATGAACTTGACCGCAACTTGACGCTGGAGGGTGAGATGGTCGGCAACCCACACGCAGCCCATACCGCCTCTGCCGAGCTCCCTGACGAGGCGGAGCTTGTCCGCAATCGATACACCCGCGGTCAGCTCCATCAGGCGCCATCGTACCCCGAATCGTGCACGGCGACACGGTCGTCTCTGTTCGCCTGATGACAGACTCAACCCCTGATGGTCACCACGCCCGCAACCGGGTACCATCAGCTAGCTCGATGCTCGGTGGAAGTGAAGTTGGCGCGACATCCGAGCGTTGCCATGCGGTGACGGTGGTATTGCGCGTAGCCTACGATGAAGGCAGCAGTCTCGACGAAGGGCTGGAGGCGACGCTCTACACCCAGTGTGGGCGCTACCACAGGACCCTTCGTGTAGCCGATCAGCCACGCGAAGACAGGATGGCGATTCTGCGCTACGAGCAGTGTCCCCAAGGGGCGACGTTCGGCGCTAACCTGACGTGGATCGACTCGGGTACGGGTCAGAAATCTCAGATCTATCACCTCTTCCAGAACTACCCCTGGCAGAGCGTTCAACATCTCGTTGAGGACTGAATCTGTGCCCAATATCCCCGAGGACCCGCGCGAATGGTTCACAGGCGACGTGGAGCATCATCAACCAGTGCGGGCCCAGTTTTACGCGGGCACCAACGTTCGCAGAGGTTTGGTGCAGGACGCGAACCGCATTTTCCAACTGTGTGAGGAGCTGATCCCCCGGCCTGGCATGCGCACGCGCATGGCGGCAGAGCACCGTCGTTTCGACTTGGGTCAGGACGCGCGCCACGCCCTGCGCGATTTGGCGACGGAGGGCTGGGGGGAAAACGACGACGACGACATCGTCGAGATGTACTACCACGTGGCCGAGGGATCCGGCAGCCTGCCAATCAACGATGGCCAGGTCAGAGCAACGCTACGCAACTTCGAGCGGCGACTCGGCCGATGCCTTTTTTCACGCGGCAATGGCGCTCTGTATTACCAAGCTGCTGAAACCGGCTCCAACTATGTCGGGCACGTTCGCAGTGGTGTTAGCTTCGCTGCCGGGAACTTCACTCCTCCGCAACAAGGTTTCGCAGGACCGCACTTGCAGAGCGTGTCGCGGTTCGCTTACGGGCTCACCCGCAGCCTGACGATCGTGAACACCATCAGCGGCTGCCATCACGTCGCCTCCCAGTCAGACGTGTGGAAGACCGCCCTCGAGCGTTACCAGCGCAACCCAACGAGTGAAAACTACGAGGCGTATCTGCGCGAAGCGGCGGGTCTCGTCAGCAACATCACCGCAGTGCTCACCCAATTCCCCATACCCGTACCTTTCTTCGACAATGTGTTTTCGGGCGCAAGCACCTTCGTGACCCGAATTGGCAGATTGCTGCACGCCAATGCGCGCCGCATCGACGGCCACCCAACGTTCACCGAACACGGTTTCAATGGCAGCGACCCTCGCTTGCGAGGCGTTCGTCGGAGCGCAACTTGAAGCTATGTGTTCCGTCGTTCAGACCTTCGTCGTCGCTCAGTCAACCAGATGGTCGGTGAAGCTCGAACGTCGCTCGACGTGTTCGCTGCAGTTGACAAGATAGCGCGAAGTGCGCATGTTGTGCCTGGGCTCTCGCGAGCTATTCTATGACCAAAGCCAACTGATCCTCGTTGTTCTTTCACGGCCCTCGCTGGGCCCGAGCGCGCTTACTGCGCCGCTCCAACGACTCGTCAGGAGGCTTCATGAAACCCGCACGCCACATCATTCGGCTGGTGCTCGAACGCGTCAGCTTTGGGCACACCGCAGCTGACCCCTTGCTCCAAGATGTCAGTCTCGATCTCGGTCCGGGATGGACCGGCGTGGTCGGTCCCAACGGATCCGGCAAGACGACCTTGCTACGCATCATGGCCGGCGAGCTGACGCCGACGACAGGACGTGTCCGGCTCGACGATGGCGCATTGGTCCTGCGTTGCGCCCAGGCGGTGGACCACGTCGATGCTGCCGTCCAGCAGCTGGCCAACAGCTGGGACAAGGCTAGCCTGCGCTGGCAAAGACGGCTCGAGCTCGATCCACAGGACCTCGATCGCTGGGCGACCCTCTCGCCGGGCGAACGCAAGCGTTGGCAAGTGGGCGCCGCCTTGGCACGCGATCCCGACGTACTGCTTCTCGATGAGCCCACCAACCATCTCGACGCTGCCTCTCGAGGGCTGCTGACCGAGGCATTGCGTCGTTATCGCGGCGTTGGCGTGCTCGTCGCTCACGACCGAAGTCTGCTTGCAACGCTGACCAAGCAAACCGTTGTGGCGAAGAACGGCAACGCGCTCCTTCACAGCGGGAGCTATGACGAGGTGCGAAGCAAGCTGGAACAAGAGCGCCAGAACCTCGAGCGCCTCGCCCGACAGAAGACCCGTCTGGTGCGGCGGGTCAGCAAACAGCTCGCCCGCAAGAGAGGCGAGCTGGGGAGCGCCGAACGTGGGTTGAGCGCGCGCTCCCGGATGAAAGGACGCGCCGATCACGACGCCCGCTCGGCCGGTGCCAAAGCGCGCGCCGCGAACGCCGAAGCTTCGCTGGCGCAACACGTCAGCCGACTCCGAAGCAAACTCGAGCGGACGAAGTCGGACCGACAGCAGATGCACATGCGAAAAGAGCGCGGCGGCGCGCTGAAGCTCAAGGCCTCCACTGCGCCCAAAGAGCTCCTCGTACACTTCAAAGTCCCGGCGCTATGCGCCGGCGACAAGCAGCTCGCCGAGACTGTCTCCTGCACGATCACGCGGTCGAGCCGCATTCGCCTCGAGGGCGACAATGGTGCTGGCAAATCGACCTTGCTCAGCGCGCTCGCTGAAGCGTTTCAGGGGCCCGAAGAACGCTTGCTCCATCTCCCGCAAGAGATCGACGAAGCACGGCGGGCCAGCCTAGCCGACGAGCTGCGAGCGCTCAGCTGTGAGGAGCGCGGCCGGCTGCTACAGACGGCGCTGGGCCTCGATCCCGAACGGGTGCTGCGCTCGGCTCGCTTGTCACCTGGTGAAGCACGCAAGCTCGTGTTGGCGCGGGGGCTGGCCCAAGAAGCTTGGCTGCTATTGCTCGACGAGCCGGACAACCATATGGATCTTCCGTCCGTGGAGCGGCTCGAAGCGGCGCTCGAGGCCTACCCGGGTGCCGTGGTGATGATCAGTCACGACGAGGCCTTTGCGGCTCGAACGAGCAGTGCACGCTGGCGCCTTCACGACGGCAAGCTGCTGGTCCAAGAAGCCGACCCCAGCAAACCTGCCACAACCCTCAGCTGACGCCAGCGCCCTCGCAGGCGCCGCAAAGCGGTCGCTACTTCTTGGGCGTCGCCGCAAAGGTGCCGAGCAGCTCGACACCTTGGCCGTCTTTGGTAACCACTTCGGCGGCGTCTTCACTGACCACGGCGTCGGAGACTTGGGCCCACAAACCGTACGGGGCGTGGTGCTCGAAGGTCTTGTTACCGTTGATGTATAGGTCAACCTCCATCCCTGCTGGCCACCCCGCAACGTTGTCGAAGCCCAGCTTCGCGGCTGGGCAAATATGGGTGCCGTTCGGCATCACACTGATCAGCACTTGCAGGTCGAGCGAAGGATCGAGCACAGGGAACTGTGCAACTTCGAAATCGGCAAGGTTGACGACCGCGCCACGCAAACCGCGCTGGTCCTCGTCGTAAACGAGCCCATCGTGAATCACGCTCGCCCCGGCCTCGAGCTCGAGACTCACCCCCCCATGCATCGCCTGCTGGCCAGCAAGGATGACCGCGCCCTCCTCGAACGGGGCGAGGCGGATGACGCGAACGACACCGAAATCATGGGACGGGCTTGTGGGGATCACTGCAACGAGCTTGGCGAACAGCCACGACCGATAGCCCACGTTGAAACGGTAGTCGTATTGGGCTTTGCCCGTCCCAAAGACCTTCATCTTGCCATCCGCATCGCTGACGACTGGTTGGCCGCATCCGTTGAGAGCGCAAATGGTCGTCATCACATCGGCGGCCGGCTTGCCGAGCTGGTCGATGTAAACTGCTTCGACCCAATCCATGTAGGTTTCGTTGTTCTCGTGCTTGGGCTCCGGCGCCGGGCAGATCGGCCCGACGCCTGCTCCGCCGCTGCCGCCGCCGCCCCCGGACGCGGTCGCGCCGCCGCCCCCGGACGCGGTGGCGGATGTGGTTCCCCCGCCGTCAGACGAGACCGCATCGACGCCATCTCCACAGCCAACGAGCAACAACGCCGCCGCCAGGCAACAAGACACTCGAGACACCTGTCGTTGAAGTGCTCGCATTCCTCCACAAACAGATCTAGGCTAGCGGTTGTCGGCTCATGCGTCGCATTACATGTACCTTGCCCTGCGAAATAGGGGCCTTACCCCTGGTTCAGTCGGAGCCGTTGAGGAGCACGGGAGTTTCCGGCGTCAATCGAGGGAGAAGCTCCTCTGGAGGACGTATCATGCAGCAAATGAAAAAGACGAACCTTCTTGCAGCAAGCACACTTGTCATTTCGGCTCTGACCATGGGCTGCTCAAAACACGATTGCGGTCTCGACAGCGACGCCGACAAAGCAAAGTACGGAGCGATTGCAGAGATAACCAAGGGGGCACACAGCTGCATGGTCTCCAGTGGCCAGCTGATAGCGACCCACGAGTCCAAGTCTCCCGGCGACATCGCCAAAAGCTACAAGAGCAAGCTCGAAGCCAAGCAGTGGAAGGTCGAAGTCAAAGACCACAAGGGTAAGCGCGCCAACGGTAAGCCGCTCGTGGGCAAGATGCTCACCGCCACCAAAGGCGACAAGAAGGCCGGCACGCTCTTCTACTTGCTGACCGACGGTTTGGTGGAGGCGGTTACGTCTGTGAAATAGCGCTCGGCGAGCGGCTCCCATGCCAGCTGCCAGAATTGTGCTCGCGACCCGCGCCCGTCTGACAGCCGGGTTCCTCCGTGGTAGTTTTTTCAGCTATCGTCTCGGCGTCTCGCGAGGCGCTACAACCCGGGGAGAACGGTCATGAAAGCGATGCGGATGGTCTTGGTGGCGTTGGCGCTGCTCTTGGTTGGGCAGGTTGCCACGGCGCGACAGCAGTGGGTCGAGTACAAGGCTGACAAGTACGGCTTTTCGATGTTGGTCCCGAAGGGGACCAAGCTCGTCGCCAAGAGCCGCAAGGACGGTTGGGGCGTGTTGTGGGCCAAGCAAGGGCAGCTGGTGCTCCATGGGGTGTCCAAGCTGGGCAAGCCGGCCAGAGTCGGCCAGATCGAGAACTTCGGCATCCGCTATACCGGCATCGCGCGCAAGCACTGGCGGGTCATCGACCAAGGTAAGCACAACGGGTTTCACTGGTACAAGACGGCCTACGCGAGCAACGGCAAGAAGGCCCTCGTGGCTGTCTACGGTACGGGTCCCAAGGGCAGCTATCTACTGCTGATGCACAGCTCGGTGGCGCACTACAAGAAGAACAAGGCCGCCTTCAAGCACTGGTACGAGTCCATCAAGGTCTGGTAGGAGCGCTGTCGTCGAAGTCCTGTCCCTAGAAGGTTCCGGAGAGCCCTAGGCTCGTCGG
>CAZRGL010000438.1:0-10011 GCA_964599485.1 uncultured Polyangiaceae bacterium | reverse complement strand
ACTTATGGGCAAATTACGTCGTTTTGCGCATTGACAGGTTTTTCGTCCTCGTGAGCCGCGTCTGGCGGCGCTTTCCAGGGCAAGGTCGAGCTTCAAGTCATTTTCTTTCTCGAAATGGCGCCTTCGCCGCCTCATGGTCAATGCGGCGGGCCCCAGCACCGAGCAGCGGGCCGAGGCAAAATGGGCGCTCACAACAGTGATTATAATGTAGCTATGGACGCGCCTGCCCAATTGACACAACAGCCAATAGAAACCAAGACGCGGGAGCAGATTGACGAGCTCGCCGACGCCATTGCGGTATGCGCGGCTCGCATTGATGCCGCCACGCACCAATTGCTCACATACATTCGCGAGTTCGATTTGGCTCGCGGCTGGGCGGCGCAGGGAGCAAAGAGCTGCGCCCATTGGCTCAGTTGGCGAATTGGCTGCGGGCTCGCCGCAGCCGCTGAGAAGGTTCGGGCGGCCCGAGCGCTCGGCGAGCTGCCACGCATCGACGCCGCGCTCGAAGCCGGGCAGCTGTCATATTGTAAGGTGAGGGCGATGACGCGCGTCGCCACACCAGACAACGAAGAGCTGCTGCTCGAGCAGGCACGCACGGCGACCGGCGCACAGCTCGAAAAGGTGTGCAGCGGGTTGCGACGAGCACAACGCATCGTAGAGCAGGGCGCTCTGCCCCACACGCCGCCGGACCGATATGTGCGCAAACGGCATACCCAAGCAGGCATGGTGCGCATCGAGCTGCTGCTGCATCCCGACGAGGCCGAGCTCGTTTGGCAGGCTCTTCACGAGACCAAACGGCGGCTGCGAGCCGCCAACGACTCCGACTCGACCGCTTCGGAAACCGAGGCCGGAGATCAAGCACCGGAACTTTCCGCGGAAAGCGGTGCGGCGGAAGTTTCCGCGGAAGGCGTGGCGGAAGTTTCCGCGGAAAGCGGCGTGGCGGATCTTTCCGCGGAAAGCGGTGCGCCGGCTCGCGGCTCGGACGATTCGTCAACGGCACCTACGCTTGCTGATGCTGCGGTGGCGCTTGCCGAGCAGTGTCTTGCTTCGGCGCAGCTACACAAGGCGCGGCCGGGAGGCGAGCGGCGGCTGTTGATGGTGCACTTGCGGCAAGAGCAGCTCGAGGGTGGGCTGCGCGCGGAGCTTCATGATGGCACCCCGCTGTGCGCCGAGACTTTGCTGCGCTGCGCTTGCGATAGCGGAATTGTGGCGGTCAAGACCGATGACGAAGGCAATGTGCTGGATATTGGGCGCAAGACTCGGGTGCCTTCTCCGGCCTTGATGCGCGCGCTCAAAACGCGGCATCGGCGGTGCGCCTTTCCTGGTTGCACTTGCGAGGCGTACTTGGAGGCACACCACCTCGAGCATTGGGCGCAGGGTGGCGAGACTTCACTGCAGAATACGGCGCTCTTGTGTTGGTTCCACCATCACGAGGTTCATGAGGGGGGCTTTCGAGTCGAGCGGGGCGATGATGGGCAGCTGTCGTTCTTCGAGCCAGGTGGTCGGCGCATTGAGCCGGTGGCCTGTCCGCCGGTGCTCGAAGCCGACGCAATGGCGACGCTCATCGAGGAGCAGGGCAGGGCGGGGGTCGAGATTGACCGGCGTACTTCGCTGCCGGATTGGGACGGCAGGCCGCTGGATCTCGATGGTGCGGTCAGTGCCTTGGCGCGTCGCGCTGAGGCTGGACTCGTCGCCCAGCATTGACGCAATTCGAAAGCGCTGAATGGCAGCGATCCATGTGCGGACCTACGGGCAGCTAGACTTGGGTCCGGGGTGAAACACAATTGGGTAGGACACGGTGTGGCCGCTTTTTGGCGGGGGAAATGAGAGCGTGGCGAAGCTCCGCTCCAAGCAGGCGATGACCTGTCTTTCTTGAAGCGCCGCATAGCAGCTGGTTGGCTTGCCAAGCACCTCCACATTTGTGGCCTTCCCGTTTTTCCCTATCACGAAGCGCACCTCGACCCTCCCAGTGAGGTTCGGGTCGCGTGCCAACCCACGTTCATAGCATCTACGGAACACCGCGAATTTGGCCCGAACTACGCCCTGGATGGTCGCTGGGCGACTACGAGTACCCGACCCGGTCCTCTTCGTCGATGAGTTCTCTGCGGTAATCAAGGCCACACAATTCATGCCATCCCATGTCCTGCCCGACGGGCACCTAGGTTTGGCTCCGGAGTGAAACACAATTGGGTAGGACACGGTGACGATGCCACCTTTTGGAGGGGGAAATGAGAGCGTGGCGAAGTTCCGCTCCAAGCAGGCGATGACCCGTCTTTCTTGAAGCGCCGCATCCTCGCCGGATGGCTTGCCGAACACCCCCACATTTGTGACCTTCCCATCTTTCCCTATTACGAAGCGCGCCTCGACCCTCCCAGTGAGGTTCGGGTCGCGTGCCAACCCACGGTCATAGCATCTACGGAATTCCGCGAATTTGGCCCGAACCACGCGCTGGACGATCGGAGGTGCTAGGCGACCAGGAGGGCCGTGCCCGCTTCTCCACGTCGAAGAGGCAAGAGTGGAACTAGCGTTGCGCTCGGTGCTTCAACACGAACATCCGGTGCCGGCTGCTGGCACGCTAATCCTGCTGCGCCAAGAAACAAGATCATGCCGACCGCAATTGGAAGACGACTCACTACTGGACCATAATCGAAGCCCCACCGTAGGTCCTCTTGAAGCGAACCTGGGTGGGCGAGCAGTCCGGAGTCGAGGTCGCCAAGGCGGGTCCTCGCCCAAACCGCTGCAAGTGGATCCCAACGACGTCGCTGGTGATGCGCTACAGATCGATCGACAACGACCGTGCGAAGCGTCGCACGAGCTCAGGATCGGCGTGCGGGCGCTCGCGCGCGATGAAGCCGAGCTCTTCGTGCAGGACGGTGGCCGCTTTGCTGTGCTCGCCTAGAGCAACCCAACCCCGGCACATCGTCTCGACGAGACCGATCCAAGTATCGATCGGCTCCGAGAGGAGTCGCTCCTCCTGCCCTCTGAAGAACGATATCGGCTCCGTGTGCCTGTCGAACCATGCGCCGCCCTGCTTACGCGCAGCCGTGAGCAGCACGGGATCAGGTTCGTCGCCGAGCAACCACTGGTCGCCAGGGAGCCCGTCCATGGGCGCATGCGACACGCGAAAGCCGAAGGGGCATTCGTATGCAGCAAGACGATCGGCATCGTCCCGTTCGAACACGAGTGCGCTGCCGACGTTGAGGTACGCGATGCAGCGCCTCGACGAGTTCCAGGAGCTGCCTTGCACGTTGAGCAGGTGGAGGAGCCTAAAAGGTTCGCCGACGATTACGAGCCGCGCCGTCGGTCCGCGCTTGCGGAAACCACGTGGTTTGGTGAGCTCCTTGTGAAGCGCGCTTGCAAGCACAGCCTGGCGCCTCTTGCAGGTCATCATGGCCACAACGTAGCGAATCCATGGATCGAAAAGAAGTCATCACCTACCTGCTGTGACGCGGTCAGAGCGCTATGAAGGTGGGCGGACTGACGGGTGCCTAGCTATCGCTAGCTAGGGTGTGAAGGCCACTTAGTTGCCAACCAAGTCGAAGGGACTCACGAGCATTGCAGCGCACACGACTCGCCGGTGAAACCACCATTGTTCTCATCGTCCTAGAACGAGAAGCGAACGTTGCCGTGTCGCATCTTGAAGGTTGGACGAAGTCGATTCGGCGGGTCCAGCATAACTCCCGACAGCTGGCGCATTCGGGACGATTCTTGGGACGTATCTGTTACCGTTGCCGACAACCATGAGCGCTGATTGGCTATCCAGCGGCAAGTTGTACTTCGAAGTCGATGGGCAAGAGTATGAGCTGGCCACTGCCAGGTTTCGCAGCCTGGCGCTCCCAGTTGGCAGGGCCATCGAGCTGCTGCGCACCGCTTACCGTGACGATCGGAAGCTCGCCCGCGCCCTGATGAGCTGGGAGCCGCTTCGGCGAGCGCAGACCGAGATGTCTCGCGGTTGTCTCGGCGCTGCACAGTCGCTGCTTTGGTCGGGTGAGCTGGTAGTCCACTACGCGCTCGGAACGGTCAGCGACGTCGTCAGCAGGACTCGACCCGGCAAGCCGCCGTCGGTGCCGAAGTCTGTGCCGCCCCCGCCAGGCCAAGGTCCGCCGGGCTCGCCGCCCGCCAAGCCTCCGCCAGCAACCGAGGTGACTTGGTTCGAAGCACGCATTGTCGACGAAATCGGCGAGCCGCTGGATAGCCTAGGCGTGCAGTTCGAGGCGGCGGGCAAGCACGAGCGGACCACTGGCGGCGATGGCAGCGCACGCGTCGACGACGTGCTAGCCAGCTCCGGCTCGGTCTGTTGTGAAGATCTCGACAGCGTGCGCGAGAGCCTCAGGCCACGCTGGGACGAGGTGCGCGAGGGCGAGTGGCTCGAGCCGGGCGAGCCCGCTACCAGCTTCATCCCCCTACGTAGCGAGCCGCTGAAAGCCAACCTGCTCAGCGAGCGCCCCCACACGCTGGTGATCCAACCCTGGGTCATCCGGGCGCGGCTCATCGGCATGTACTTCGATTTGAACAAGTGCTTCTTGCTGCCGACCGCGATGGTCGGGATCCGCGGCATCAAAAAGCTCTACGACGAAAACCCCGGCTCCAAGCTGCTGGTCGTTGGGCACACCGATACCCTGAGCGGCGCTTGGTACAACGATCCGCTGAGCGTCGAGCGCGCCGAGTCGGTAGCGGCCTACTTGACCGACAACGTCAACGCCTGGCTCGCCTGGTACACCGTGAGCGACAACGACAAGCGTTGGGGCTCCAAAGAAGACCAACTGATGATCAGCGGCCTGCCGAACTTTGCAACCCGACCAGCTGACGAGTCGCCCGTGCGCTGGTTCCAACGCACCCGCGGCCTCACAGTCGACGGAGCCGCGGGAATACAAACCCGCCGCGCGCTGGTTCGGGACTACATGGCCATCGACGAGACCTCCCTGCCGGCCGGCGTCTCGCTCGAGATCCACGGCTGCGGCGAGAACTTCCCCGACGTCGAAGAGCTGCCCGGCGACGAGGACGCCCAAGACCGCAACCGCCGCGTAGAGCTGTACTTCTTCGACGGCCACATGGGCGTCCAGCCTCCCACCCGAAGCAAGAACTCCCAACCCGGCTCAGTCGAATACCCCGAGTGGGTCCGCCGAGCCCAAGAAACCCACGACTTCAATGTCCTCAGTGGTATTGCACCAATCTTCGAGTGGAGCGACGAGCTCACCCCATGTCTCCCCACGGACCTAGTCTTGACGCTTACCGAGGCTGCACGACAGCAGTCGATCCCGTGGGCCAAAGGCGCGATCGTGGACGGCTTCCGGCGATTCGTCTTTCACAAGCTCAAAGGTGCTCAACCTTGCACGCTAGTGGCGGAGACTTCCCAGGGGGAGCTACTGCTGCTCGACCAACAGTTCATCAACAGGCCGGAAGAGCCCATCCGGTGGGAAGATTGGCTCGAGGAGCTAGCCGGGCCAGCGCACTTCATCGAAGACGGGAGCGAGCCTTGATATGAAGGACTCGATCAAGATTCAAGTCTACACGCAGGACGCCGGCGGCAAGAAAATCCCCGTCACCGACGCGCGTGTCGCACTGGGCAGGCGCGATCTCCTCGGCGACTCGGCTTGGCCCCATGAGTTCCTCATCCCAACGCATCTTCACCTTTCGCAAGGGTTCTATGGCGTTTGGATGCCGTCCGCTCAAGGAGAGCCCGGTCCAGGACAATGGCTGCTCGCCGTCTCAAGAGCCGGCATGTCCCCCGTCGTGCAGAAGCTCACGATCGAGCTGGCTGGCAGTGTGCTGCGCGTGAAACCAGGCTGGGGCAAAAGGAGGGGCCGGCTGAGCGAGCAAGCTGCCACCGTGACAATCATCAATGTGGGGCAGCCAGTTCCGTCGGTGGCTATTGGAACCAACACCCCACCGCAATATTCGACCGTCAACGTTCTATTACAGCGACGTTTCGAAGTGGTGGGAATGGCCGCCCACAACCACCTCGACAACGCCGACTATGTTAGATTTTGCAAAGGGCGGCGCCATACGCTCTTCAAAGCTGGCGTCACAAACCAGGCTACGATCTTCACGCGCTTCGAATGTGACACGAGGGCACGGGTCATTTCAGTGAAGAGTGCAAAGCCGGGAATCCGCGACTGGGTGGAGCTCGAAAGGCGCGTTCTCTTTGCACCCTCAGACGACGTAGGAAAGAAACGTGCTGCCGAGACGGCGGAACGTGAGCTCGGCATCGAGGACCTCTATCAACACCTGAGCGAACGTGGGAGCAACCACCCGGGCACCATCATCGAAGCAGGCGTCTTCAGCCACGGCTGGGTGCAAGGTCCAATTCTGTGGAATACGTCCGACAGGACTGACTCCGTTACCGAACGCACGTTGGGCGATCTTGACGGTCGACAGAAGGACTGGCTCGTTGACGGAGCGCTTTCCTTCACCCCCACCGGCTCGGTAACAACGGGCCCGACGATGAAGAAGCATCCTTCGATTGGAGCTGCTTTCGCGAGCACCGCGGCACGAGCGCCCAAAACCGATGACGTCGAGGCGGCGTACGTCCCGGCCTTTCGACTCTGGGGTTGCGTCCACATGCTTGACGTCGTGAACAGCATTCGTGGCGCCTTTCAAGCGTTGAAGCAGGGCAGGCCTCGAGACGAGTTCTTCGACGTAAGACTCGAGTACGGAGGGCGGGAAAGCACGACGCTCGATCATACGAAGCGCCACGTAGCGATGTTTGCGCTGTCTAAGCGTTTCGCTCGGTCGCTCGAGAAGGGCGATTTCCGCATGCAGGTGAACTATCCGGGCGCCGCCGCACAGTTTCTAAAAACGGTTCCTTGTTTTGGAGCGCCGCCCGGTCTCGGCGCCAGCTATCGTAGCGTGGGTGGCGAGCTCAGCTTCCGCATGGATGACCAAGCAAAGATCACAGGTAAGGATGCCAAAGGCAACACCATCGTGGGGGACAACGAGAATCACATTCCATACCAGTGGTATCGTAGCGAGTTCGGGGCTTATTTCGTCGAGGACAAACTCCACTACATCAACTACAACGAACTGTTGAAGGTAGCAGCGAGCTTGCCAGATCCGGGGTGGGCGACTCAGCGGTGGGCGAAGTTTCGGGACAAGGAGCAGGGCGCCGCGGTACTTCGGATCGCCAGCGGGCTCGAAGTCCATTACCTGCCGTCGGTGGATGCGAAGAAACCGAAGGCGCCGTTGTTGAAGATCTTTGGGGCTCCGAAGCCACATCAAGTAGGTGGCGTCAACGGTCACCTCTTTGCGTGGTCGAGCGGCCACGCCGAGCGCCTCTCTCTGCGCGGTCCCGCGCACGTGCTAATTGTGCGGCCGGCGCAACAAGGACAGTCGCGGCACGGGCTGTTTGTCGGCTCGGACGGTCGCACGCTGTTAATGGTCGATGCTGGTGGTGGAAGCTCCGCGGTTGCCTCGGAAGCGCTGCCCATCGTAACTGCGACATTCAAGGGCTTTTCATTCTGGGGTCCGCCATATGCCCCAAATGGGACGGTCGTTGGCGGAGTGCTGCAAAAGGTGGCTCCTAAGTGGTATTGGTAGTCGCCCTGTTGGTCATGGTGAGTAGCACCCTCTTGTTCTCGTGCACCGAGAGCGACCCTCCTACTACACTTTTGCAGCCTTCGGCCCCTCGGGCGAGCGTATCGCCCCCCCCGCGCGCTCAGCCGACCACGCCGGCGATTGAAACGCCGGCGACGCACTCGTCGACGCACTCGTCAACGGTGAGCACGCAGAAGAGCTGTCCTTCGCCCTGGGTTCTCCTGAAGCGAACCTGGGTGGGCGATCAGTCCGGAGTCAAGGTCGCCAAGGCGCTCCTCGCCCAGCACACCGAGTTCGAAGCATGTGATGGGTCTTCGCCGACACAGCCACGGCAACTGTGCGTGTTCCGTGTGCGTTACTATGGTGCCAAGTACCGTACGCGATCCAACCTCCATCGCAATCGTGACGCCGTCGTGGCCCAATGTTTCACAGCGGAGATCTGTGAGCGCTTTGCCGCGCTGTTCAAGGCGAAGGAGCCTGCGAGCAACCCGAAGATCCACTGCACCGGGCCGATTCCCATATCGGGCAGCCTAGTGCCAATCGTCGTGCCGCCACGGAAGCAGTCTGTCAAGGGGCGGCCAAACTGATCACAGCCGGGGCAGCAGCGCCCAGCAGCTCGAAGCGAAGCTGCACAATCTCGGCTACGATCGCGACTGGTCTCTGCAGCTTGCTGTACAGTGCTTTCAAGCCGACTATGGAGTCGATCACGAACCAGAGCCGCTCGGGCTCGTCAACGGCGCAATGCCGCCGGCGAGCATCGCACGTCTCAATGCGATCTACGAAGACGATTACGATGGAACCGTTTTGCTTGGCGGTCATGGTTGAGCAACGACCGGGCGTATACTGATGCGTGCTCACGCCGACGCCTTGCTGAAAGTCAGCGAGAAAGCAAAGACAACGCTGCTCGTCTTGGTCGCGCTCTTGTTCGCGCTGTTGTGCAAACAAGACGCCGCTACGATTGTGCCCAATCCGGAGCGCTTCGAGGATGTCATCGAGCCGCCCGACCTGGCGCTCGCCTATCCACCCGCGGAGTCGGCAGCTGTATTGGCGCGCGTCGAAGCAGGCCAGGAGGCTCCGAGCACGGTTTTCGTCTACGAGTCGCGCTCCGGCGAATCGCGTGGATCCTACCTGATTCCGCTCAAACCCGAGTTCCGACGTGGCGACAAGGCGACCGTGATTGGCTTCGTATCCGAGCGCGAAGGTGTGCGGTGCGGCACAAGCGGTGTTTGGTGCACCAGCAGCGCGTCGCAACTCGAGGAGTTGTCTATGTGGCATGGGGGTTGCTGTGCGTGGTTGGGCGATGGCAACGGCGGCTCTGGACATACCGCCCTGAGCCCATCCTTCCGCTCTTCGGGAGCGCTGTCGGGACGGCTGCCAGTGAAGACGAGGTCGCCTCGCTACTCGACGCAGACCAACTTTGCCCGTTTCATGCTCCCAGCCGCCGGCGGCAAAGCGGGATAGCCGAAGCGTGCAGTTTTGGTGGTCGTTGTGTGGAAATCGCGACCGGACCGTGCACGGGCGACAGCGGCGGCGTTGTACCAGCATGGTGCTTGTTGCGCTGATGGTTGCTGTGCTGGTCGGTCTGCTCTTGTCCTTGGGTGCCGCTGTGCTCTTGGTGCAGGAGACCTACTGTCGTTGTCCGAATTGGCCGGGAGCCGTCGCGGCGTTGGCGCTGTTGATCATTTCGGCCGCTGGTTTCTTCGTCGCCCCCTACCAATTGCCGCACCGCTTGCCTTGGTTGCCCGCGCTCGTGGAGGGTGCGCCCACGCAAGGCTTCTACTGGCTGGCGGCATCACCGCACTGCGAGGACTGTCCCCCTGCGGTCGACGGCCGGCCCGTCGTGCTGTACGCGCCGCCAGGTCAGGAGCAATACGAGGACGTTGCCACCCGCGCGAGCGTCTCCAAGCAGCGCTACCCGTCATGCAGCTTCGACGCGGGCGCGGTGACACCAACTGGGCAAATCGAGTCCATCCACCTCACGCGGCTGTCCACCAACGTCGTAGAGCTGCAGCTCGGCCTAGATCTGTTCGGCGGCGGAACCTATCGGTACTTCTGCGGCCAACGAGGTCCCGTGTTGCTGCAAACCAACTTGTGGGGTGACGGAGCGTACGGACACCTGACGGCACTCGTCATCTGGCTCGGATGGCTCGGCCTGAATCTCGCCATTGTCCTCACCCTGAGGCGGCGGCGCGTTGCTGCATGGATGAATGTTGGCAACACGAAGCCGACTGCCAAAATAGGCGATAGGCTAACCCCGCCCTTCGAATCGAATTCGGCGCTGGGCTAACCGCGCCCTCCGAAATCGAATTCGGCGCTGGGCTAACCCCGCCCTCCGAAATCGAATTCGGCGCTGGGCTAACCCCCACCCGCCCTCCGAAATCGAATTTGGCGATGGGCTAGCCCCTCCCGCCCTCCGAAATCGAAGTAGGGGAGGCATAAGAATGGGGTGGCGGAACCGTCCCTCCTGTTACGTGGTCG
>CAZRGL010000437.1:2645-10026 GCA_964599485.1 uncultured Polyangiaceae bacterium | reverse complement strand
TCTGTGGGTCTTCCCCAAGGGCATGAACGAGCTGTCCGGCAAGATCGTCAAGCGCCTCGGCGGCAAAGTGCAAACCGACGCTACGGTGACCAGCGTCACGGTGGGAGCCGACAAGATCGTCACCGTCGGCTACACCCAGGGGGGCAAGAGCAAAACGTTGCGAGCCTATGCTGCGGTGCTCGCCACGCCCGCTCCCGTCACGGCGCGCATCGTCAAGAGTGGCTTGTCAGCGAAGGTCAAAGCGGCGCTGCACAAGGTCGAGTACACCGGCTACGTCACCTTGGCACTCTTTCTCAGCGAGCGGGTGTGGAGCGGCTCTTGGAACATCGCTTGCCTCGATACGCCCTTTACGACCCTCAACGACGCCATTCGTACGCAAGTGCCGGCCGGCTACAAAAAGAAGGGCGTGCTCGGGGTGGCATTGCCGCCGATGAAGGCAGCGCAAGGGGCGGCGCTGGTCAAGAAGAGCGATCAGCAACTGGTCGACTACGCGCTCGAGGACATCAAGCGCTACTTCCCCGCTATCGACAAGAAGATCGTGGGCCGCCACGTCAATCGCTTCGAGCACGCATTTCCGGTGTTTCGACCGGGCTATGGTCGCATCCTGGCCAGGCTTCACGACGACAAGACCGTGCGCGGGCCCTTGTTCCTCGCCGGCGACTACATGATCTATCCAACACTCGGCGGGGCGGCGATCAGCGCCGAGCATGCCCATGCGTTGGTGGAGAAGTACGCCGGCAAGCTCGATTGATGGGGCTGCCCACATGGGTCGTGAACGCCCGTTGGGGCAACTTCTCCTTCTTGGCGCGGACTCGGTTGCAGCCTCCATGCACCGCATGAACGACCGGTCGCTCAGGCTCGTCGATTCAGTTGTCGATGACGCGTTCGAGAGCGGCTTGCAGGGCCTCCTCGGTGGCGGCCTCTTCGTCGGCTACCGCCAAAACCTCTTGCAAGACGGGGTCGGCCACTTCGTCCAGGGCGATGTGCAGCTTCTGCTCAGGGTGGCGCAGCCGCATCATGACGGCGGCTGCTATGCGGGCCTTCGGCGGAGCGCTGCCACTGTGGGCGAGCTGCCGCAGCCGTTCGTCGTCGAGTGCCTCTTCGCGATAGCCGTGCCCCATGGCCAGCCGGCGAAGCGCCGACAACCATTCGTTTGCGCTCTGTTCACCCTGTTGGAGCAGCAAAAGGTTGGAGGCTCGGGTCCGTTGATGCGCGTGTCGCGCCCGCTCGATGCGTTCAGCGAGCGCTTGGGCGAAGCCTGGGCGGCGGATGGGAGCCCTCTTGGGCTGCACGCGCAGGTTGGTTGTGTGATCGTGCGTCTCAATGACCAGGTAGGACCAGCTACCGTGCCCCTCTGCGGCGGCTACGGCGCGCACAGCAGTGATGTCGCCGTAGGCAAAGTAGCGTGTCGTCAGGCCATCTTTGATGGCCACGCCATCTTTGCCGACGTGGACCCTGCCGTTGTGGACGAACCCCCACCAGATCAACGACAGAAGCGTAATGCCCATCGCTGTGCCCGCGCCGACCCAGCGCTGACTAGCCATGAGCACTACCATGAGGATGCTTGTCAGAATTGCGAGTACAAATGCCAGCACACCTCGCTGCGACAGCTCGAAGGTGTGCTCGTCGCCGAGCTCGGCGGATTCGTCGAGGCGGAGTGCAGCAATCAAGGCCTCTCGTGTTGCTCCGCCGTCGACGCGTACCTCGAGCGAGCGGGCTTTTGTCGCCGTTCGAACGAACAACGTCCCGGGCCGCTTGGGATCCTTGCGGACCGCAATGATCTTGGAGCCAGAGATCTCGGTGTCACCAAAACGAAGACCGTCGCGGGATGCGGTCAGCGTATGTTTGTGGAACGGACGGAAGCGTTGAGCAAGAACTGTGCACAATGCAACCACGGTCGGGACCAGACAGCCGATGGCACTTGGGGACATTTGGGCTGCGTAGGCAGCGCCTCCGAAGAGGGCGGCGGCAGCGTAGGCTAGTGGTACCGCCACCAAGGGTACGCCCCGACTGATTTGCGCCTCGACCTCGAACGCCATCATTTCGACTCGAGTGAGGCGACGGCGAGGCGGCGATCGTCGTGGGGATTCATTTGAACGAGTTAGCAGATCAATGAGGAGGACCGCAAAGTGTGCATCGGGCGGCCAAAGTGCGGTGACCGCGAGTTGACGCAGCGGTTATGCGCGCACGGAGACGCCTATGGGATTGGCCCTGCTCCCGCAGGCAAGCCGCTCCCCGCAGTAGCTCTGCTCGACAGCGGCGGCAGCGTCCTCTAGGTCGCGCCTGACCGGTCGAGTCTCGAGTCAGTCAGTCGCGGCTGGGTCCTCCCAGCTGTGCTCCCAGTGTGTCTTCAGCTCGTGGCGGTAGCTGGTTGGAATCGGGTCGGGCGCCGGGCCGTCGTAGAGCGTCACGAAGCGGCGCTCTTGTTTGACCAGCCGATACTCGAAGACGCATCGCTGCGAGAGCATGACGCGTCCCTTTCCCGCGACGAGTCCGATCTGATCGAGATGCAGGGGAAAGACATAGTCGCGATTCTCGAGCTGCACGTGGGCGTGGGCGGCAATCTCGGGCAGCAGGAACTCGAGGTCGCCGTCACGCAGGCCATGAGACAAGCGCACCCGATCGCCGCTTTCCGGGGCCTTTGATGGCTCGATGATCATGTTCGGGTGCGCCATGTTGAACAGGGTCGGCTTGACCTGCTCGGGGTTGAGCGCGTCGCCTGAGCCAGGTGATGGATCAGGCCGCTGCTGGGGGCTCATGGTGCGCTTGGCGATCGCTTCGGCTTCTGGGTGGTCGAGCGCAGCGGCGGCGCGGAGCCCCCCAGTCATCGGGTAATACCCGCAGCCGATTGGGTCGGGAAAGTCGTTGGCCGTCTCGATGAGGTGAGCCGGATCCTCGAGGTTGGGCAGTGGTTGGCCGACCGCCGACTCAGCACTCAGGTAGAAACCCTTGCCTAGCGGATTGGCCGAGTAGGGCATGGGGACGCCGTAGTCGGTGTCCACTACGCCGCCGAAAGCATTCGCGTAGCTCAGCTCCATGCTCTTGAAGGGTGCCGGCTCGCTCATGACCAGCTCGCCCTCGTCGTTGCGCTGCCAGCTTCGCTCACCGAGCACCGCGATGCGGCGGTGGAAGCTGCGGCCTACCTCGAGGGCCACGTCGAGTCTGGGGGCGGCCTGCCCATTGGGCTGTCGCACCGTGCCTCCGATCAGCACGTCGACGCCCCCGCTGTAGACGCCCTTGTCGCCTGGCATCACGCCCAGCTCAGTCTCGGTGGGGGCTTGCTCGATGGACCATGGCTCGTCTGGGGTTGGCTTCAGCTCGCCTTGCTGCAGCCGGAAGGTGCGACGCACGATTAGGCAGCAGAGCATGTGATCTTCGGCGCGCGGCGACACGCTGCGCAAGATGTCGGCGGCATGGCTCGTCTGGTTGTGGAGCTTCATGTGCCGGGGACCCTTCCACAAGCGGGTGGCAACATCCAGCTTGCTCACCAACTGAGGCTCGCTACGAAGCGGTGTGCAATACCGGGCAGGATACTGTAGGTTTTCCCACTAGATTCTTCGAGCATGGCTACCTGTCCCGAATGCCGCGTACGGTACGAAGACGACGTCAGCGAATGTCCCGCTGACGGCAGCGGGCTGCTTCCTGACGAGGCTTTCGCTACGGCCGATCCTCCGCTCGAGCCAGGCACGATGGTCGGGGAGTACAAGATTGAGCGAAAGCTCGGCGCCGGCACTTTTGGTGATGTCTACGCCGGCGAGCAGCCGCTGATTGGCAAGCGGGTTGCCATCAAGGTGCTGAATCGGAAATTTGCTGCCGATCCCGAGGTGGTGTCGCGTTTTATCGCCGAGGCGCGTGCCGTTAACCGTATCCAGCACCGCAACATCATTGACATTTTCTCCTTTGGTGTGCTCAACGAACAGCAACACTACTTCGTGATGGAGCTGCTCGATGGTTTGTCGCTGCAGGACCTGATGGACCGCGAGAAACGGCTCAGCGTGCGCCAAGCGATCCCGATTCTTCGGGGCATCGCCGCCGCCCTCGACGCCGCCCACGAAGCCAACATCACCCACCGGGATCTGAAACCCGACAACGTCTATTTGGCGATCGAGAAAGATGGCAGCTACTCGCCCAAGCTGCTCGACTTCGGGGTCGCGAAGCTGGCCGCTGACGACGTTACTCACAGGACCGCCACGGGCATTGCCATCGGCACGCCGAGCTACATGTCTCCCGAGCAGTCGCGGGGCAAGAAGGTGGGCCCGCCGGCAGACATCTACGCTCTGGGCATCGTGATCCACGAGATGTTGACGGGCGCGCTTCCTTTCGATGCCGACACGGCCATGGACATGCTCTTCATGCATGCCACCGAGCCGCCGCCGAGCATGTCGAGCGTGTACGTCAGGCTACCGGCCGAGCTCGATGAGCCGGTGCTGGCCATGTTGGCCAAGCGTCCCAAGGCGCGACCCAAGACCGCCACCGAGGCAATCGATGCCTTCGCGAAACGCGCTCGTGAGCTCGGGCTCGACGAGGCGCACACGACCCAGCCGGACGCTGTTGTGCGCAGCGACCCACCGGCGGACAGCGCTGCGGCTACCGTTAAGGATGGCGCCGCGCCGCTGTCTACTGGTGCCGTGTCCACCAACGAAGTTGCCGTCCCGCCCTCGAGCTCGGCGAGCACCATGCTGAAGGTCGAGGCGCCAGCGTCGTCCACTGCTCGCAGCGCTGGGGTGCCATCGAAACCGCCCGATTCTGACCAGCCTGTTCGGTCCTCGGGCGCCGCGCCTGCAGCTTCCGAGATCAACTCTACGCTGGAGGGGATGCAGGCGACCGGCGACGGCGAGGACGACCCAGCCAAGCCTCGTCAAATGTGGCTGCTGGCGACCGCCGCTGCCGCCGTGCTCCTGTTGGGTGGACTCGTCTGGCTCGAGCCGTGGGCGAGCCCGCAAACGATAGGCGACGCGGCGACGGGCTCAACCGCGTCGGTGAGCACGAGCTTGTCCGCGCAGGTCACGCTCACCTTCTCGGTCAGCCCTGACGGTGCAGACGTCTTTGTCGGCAAGAACCATCGCGGTTCTGCCAGCGACCCCTTGCGTCTCGTGCGCAGCAAGGATGCGGTGGACATCCGTTTTGAGAAGGCTGGGTATCACTCCCGCGTCGTGTCGATCGTGCCTGATCGGGATCAGAAAGTGGCAGCAGTAACGCTGAAGTTGAAGGACGCCGCATCAACTGCCAGCGCCTCCTCGACGGCAAGTACTCCTGCGCCTACTACCCGCACACGTAGGCCCACTCCGACGCCTCGCACGGTTCCGCCCGGCACAACGGCCAAGTCTCCCACGAGCTACAACAAGGCGCTTGATTGGGGAAAAGGTAATCAATGAGGCTCAACCATTGGATCGCCTAGTTCTTAGCTCTTGGCTGCGCGTCGGCGAGCTCGCTCCGTACTTGGCGCTGAGCTTGGCTTTATCCGGCTGCACCAACCTGCCTCTCATCGAGGTCAACGAATGCGGCAACTTCGTCACCGAGCCCGCCGCCTTCGAAGCTTGCGACGGGCAGCCTGGTTGTGGCGGCGAGATGAGCGATCATCCTTGCCGCTACGTGTGCTCGCGAACAACAGGACAGGACTGTCCCAAGGGTTTCGGCTGCGGTGTCGACGGAGTGTGCCGTCGCCACAAAGGTGCTTTTGCGCCATTGCAATCGGCTACGACCGCCACGACGACTGATCTGGGCGTCGGCGACATCAACAACGACGGTTGCTACGAGCTGGTGCGCACCACGCTGCGTGGCCATGTGGTCATGGCCTTTCAGAGCCGCGCCGACGACTTCTGCGAGGCGAATCTGCAGACCCTACCCACTGAACGTCCTCGTGCCGGTCAAGCCAGTATCGCGCCCCTGCTGGCGGATTTGACTGCTGACAAGCATCTCGAGCTGCTGGTCTCCGGAGACAGCTTGCTCGGCGCTGGCCTCTTCGTGTACCTGGCTTCGCAGTCCACCGCGGCGCTGTCGTCGATGCTGTATCCAAACGCGCGCCTGATGCAGCGCGCTCAGCGCGCATTGACGGCGCGCATGTTCGGAAGTGAGGTGGCGCTCATCGTCGTCGGCGATGACGGGGGCTCTGCGGAGCTGATGTGGTTGCCCGATGCGCGCCAGCAGTTCAAGCCGCTAGGCCCGCTTGGCATAGCGCCCGACGAGCTGCTTCTGCACGCGCTGGCCGATCTCGACGGCGACCAGCAAGAAGAGAGCAAGCGCTGTGACGAGCTCATTTACGCCGTGGGCTCAGCCCAGCAGCTGAAGGTTGCCGCGCTATGCCAAGACGGCAAGGACCAGCTCAAGCAGCTGCCAGCAGTACAGCTCGACAGCGGCGCCAAGATCCGCGGACGGGCTTCCACACTGGCGACACTCGACTACAACAGCGATGGCGACATCGACCTCCTCGTCAATGCCGACGATGGCAAGATCCACATCGCCTATGGGCAAGGCGACGGGACGTTCCACTCGAGCCCCGACCCCCCTGCGGTGGCGGCCGACCAGAAGACCAGCGCGCTTGCGCTCGATCCGAAGATTGCCGAGGAGCTGAGCAAGCCAGACACGCTCTTCGTGGCCGGCAACTTCAATCTGGACACGCCCGAGCCGGAGATCGAGCTTCTGAGCTGTCCGCCAGCGAGTCCATTCCAGTCACCAGTGTGCAGTGATGACTCCTCTCGCTCCGCCGACCCGCCGACGCCCGGTGATTGCCAAGCGCTGGTCGTCGACATCAACGACGACGGCAAGCTCGACATCGTGGCAGCGGAGGCAGAAATGCCCGACTTGGTGGTGCGCACCGGCGGCGGGGACGGCAGCTTCCACACCACCTTCTTGACCACTCAGTGTCCGGCCGAGCACCTGACCGCGGGCGACTTCGATGGCGATCGCATCACGGATGTCGCTTTTTTCGACCAACAAGCCCTCAACTCGGATGAGGCGAGCACTGTGTTGAGGATCGCATACGGTCGAGCGGGAGAAGCGCCATCTCGATGCCAGAACGCTGGGGCCAGACGGGCGCGACGAGTACAACGAAGCGGTTCGCCACCGCAGCAATCTCGCACTGGCCGCCGGGATCACGGGCGGCGCTGCTGCCGTCGGGATCATCAGCGGAGTGGCGCTGTTCGCCTTCGACGACCCGCAGGTGGTGCGACCAAGCTCCAAACCTGCCAAGCCTGGCGATGGGTCGGGCACGGACTTCACGGTCGGTTGGCTCTCGCTCGGTCTGCGTGGTCGGTTCTGATCGGTAGTCGTCATCGACAGGTCCCAATCGCTGTAGGTGAGCAGAAGCACCGCTCAGGCAGCGCCGAAAGCTGCATAGCAACTACGCAACAAGCTGCATGGTGCTGAGCTGTGTGTTCTTCAA
>CAZRGL010000437.1:0-2635 GCA_964599485.1 uncultured Polyangiaceae bacterium | reverse complement strand
GAAATCAGGCGCGTTGTCGTTGCCCAAGCGAGGCGGCACGGCGGTTGCTTTTTCAAGAGTCCAACACCCACTGATACGCGCCAACGACGCCATCGAGGCAGTCATGAATCCCACTTCCAAGCCCAAAACCCCGCCGCGCCTGGGGCGCAGCATTTGTAGCTGTTTCTTCGCCGCGACGCTGCTGCTGTCGGCCGGCAGTCAGGCTCGGCAGCCTGACTACGCTGCTCGTTACAGCCAGGCTACTGCGCGAGAAAGCGCCGGCGATCTCGATGGCGCCATGGGGCTGCTGACGGCCTTGGCGTCTGACTACCCCGACGACTTCGACGTACAGCTGCAGCTCGCCTGGGTGAGCTTCCGGCTCGGCAAGTATGACGTTGCCGAGCGAAGTTACCGGCGCGCCATATTCCTTTCGCAGGGCCACCGCCGCGCCAGGCTCGGCCTGGCCTGGACGCTGCAGCGGCAAGGACGCCGCAGCCAAGCTCACGAGCTCTTCGCCGAGCTGGCCGACAGCGCGCCAAACCAAGCAGAGCTGCTTGCCGCCGAAGAAGGCGTGAAGCTCACCAAAAAGCGCGCCTTGCGTCTGCGTGCTTCGCTCGACGGCAGCATCAGCATCATGTCGGGGCATCCCTATGTGACTGAGGTGATCGGCGTGTCTCCTCGACTCGGCGTGAGCTTGTTCGAGCACTTGCTGGTTTCGGCTCGCTATCGATACACCCGCTATGGCCTGGAAAACGTCGGCGACAGCGACGACAGTGGCGAGCAGCACGAAGCGTTCTTCGGCCTCGGCTACGCGCAAGCCGAGTTTGGGCTGATGGCGCACTACGCGACCATCGCCGGCGACGAGACCTATGGCATGGGCGCGCAGGTGCTTGGCCTCAGCGCCCGCTACAGCCCTTGGGGCGACCTGCTCTTGGAGGCGAGCGCCAGCATTTACGATGATCTGAACGCTTACCGCGCGGCGATCAGTTGGAGCATGCCCTTGGGCAGGTCCTTTCGGCTCGTACCGATGGGCTCGATGCAAGTGGTCGATGGCGAGCTCATGGGCGCAGGGGGGCTATCGGCACAGCTCACCGTCTCTCCCGTGCGCCTCTGGGTTAGTGGCAAGTACGGTGATGAGCATCGCGCTGTCTACCTCTCCGAGGAGGTGGTGAGCAACAGCGACGATCATGTGCGGGGATCAATTGGTGGTGGGCTGTCGCTCAGCATCGCCAAACCACTCGATCTGAGCGCTGGCTACACCTGGCAGCGGCGCGAGGCCAGCGACGAAAACGGTAGCCCCAGCGACGTCGACGCGCACGTCGTCGAGCTCGGGCTGACCGGGACTTTTTGAGAGAGATTCCGACAATGACAAACAACAAGAGGAGCGGGAGCAAATGACCCAGCAAGCCAAAACTACCGAGCAAATCATGATGTCCGAGCGGCTCAAGGATCTCGCCATCAGTGACTCGGGGTTCGTCTTCGATCCCTACAGCGGCGCTACCTACAACGCCAACGTCACCGCTTTGCGCTTGCTGCGCGGTCTGCGCGCCGGACGAAGCGCCGACGAGCTTGCCGACGAGCTCGCAGGTGACTGTTTGCTTGCGCCTGAGGAGGCGCTTCGCGATGTGGCCGACTTCATCCAACAACTCCGCAGCTGCTCGCTGATCGAGGCCTGAGGAGACCATCATGCTGGCTGGACAAGTCATCGCTGTTACTGGACTGAACGCCACCGACAATCCTGGACCAGGGGTTTCGGTGATCCGCTCGCTGCGCCACCATCCCGACTTCAGAGGTCGCATCGTAGGTCTCGGATACGACGCCCTCGAGCCGGGGATCTACGCCCCCGATTTGCTCGACGATGTGTTCCTCATTCCGTATCCCTCACAGGGGATCGACGCGTTGCGGCAACGGCTCGCGCAGATCCGCGACCGCATCGGCATCACCATGGTGATCCCCACCCTCGACGCTGAGCTGCCGGTCTTCATCGCGCTGAGCAAGGAGCTCAAGAGCATGGGCATCGGGAGCTTCTTGCCGACCCGCGAGCAGCTCGACCAACGCGCCAAAGCCAACCTCAGCACCCTGGGCGACTCCACCGGGCTGCCGGTGGCCGAGGGCGTCGTAGTCACGGATCTGCAGCGGCTCGCCAAGCAGGCCGAGGCCTTCGGCTATCCCGTCGTCGTCAAAGGCCCGTTCTACGGAGCCACCGTCGCGAGATCCTTCAACGAGGCCGCCATCGCTTTTCACCGCAGCGTGGCCGAATGGGGTTACCCCGTGATCGTGCAGCGCTTCGTAGCCGGCCAAGAGTTCTGCGTGTTGGCGGTGGGCGATGGACAGGGCGGCCTGATCGGTGCGGTGCCCATGCGCAAGCAGACCATCACCGACAAGGGCAAGGGCTGGGCAGGGATCGCCATCAAAGATCCAGCCTTGTCGCAGCTGGCGGTCGACTTCATGCGGGCCACCGGCTGGCGCGGCCCTTGCGAGCTCGAGGTTCTCCGTGACAAGTCCGGTGGCTTGCACCTGGTGGAGATCAATCCGCGCTTTCCGGCTTGGAGCTACCTGAGCGCCGGGGCCGGAATGAACCTGCCGCTGGCTGTTGCCCAGCTGGCGGTTGGCAAGAAGGTAGCGCCCCTGACCGACTACAAAGTTGCAACCATGT
>CAZRGL010000436.1:0-10038 GCA_964599485.1 uncultured Polyangiaceae bacterium | reverse complement strand
TCGGTTTTGGGCTGCGCTTCGGTTTTGGGCTGCGCTTCGGTCTTTGGCTGCGCTTCGGTCTTTGGCTGCGCTTCGGCCTTTGGCTGCGCTTCGGTTTTGGGCTGCGCTTCGGCCTTTGGCTGCGCCTCACTTCTGACTGAGCTGCCGTGGGCGGCCTCAGGTTTGGGCGGCTCGGGCACCTTCGGCTGCTGCTCAGTTGCCTCCAATACCGCCGCGAACCCCCCTGTCGAGCTAGGTTGTGGCGCTCGCTTTGCCGAGTTGCCTTTGAAGGTTGCCGCGCTGTGTCGCAACATGCTTGCCGCTGGGCGCAAGGTCATGCGCTCTTGGTATGCACAATCCGGGCCTACGGCGTTGTCGTCAGACGCTCTTCTTGCGGGCGCCCTGGACTATCTGAGAAGCGATCTCGTCGGTGGTTTTCTGATCGCGACGCTTGTCGTCGAGCCGGATGCGCTCAGCTTGTGCCTCCGACCAAAGCTCCATCTTTCGTAGCTCTCGCTGGGCGTCGGTAGCCGCGACGCGCTTGTCGTCTTGTACGGCTTCTGCCTCTTTTCGCTGACGATTGGCACGGTCAACCTCACGCTTCAGGGCGTTGAGATGACGACGTTGCTCGGCGAACTCGTGGATCGAGCCCACGGAATCGACCGCGGCGACCTCGTCTGCCTCCACCTCCCAGCGCGACGCGGCCTGCTCGTGTGCGTGCTTGGCCGACTCGGCATCGCGCGTCGCTTCGGCCAGCTCTCCGCGGGCCGAATCGCGGTCACGCTCACGGATCGTCACGAGACGATTGATGCGCTTGAGTCGCTGCTTTTTGGTCATGTTGCGATCGAATTGATCATAGCAAGTGCCTGGTCGAGGCTACTCGTTTCTTCCAAGTCCTGGCGGATGAGCCCTTCGATGATGGGCATGGCCGCCACGGCCGCATCCACCCGCGGGTCACTGCCTGCGACGTAGGCGCCGATCTTGAGAAGATCGGACGAATCCTGATGAGCCCCGAGCAAATCACGTACCCGCGTCGCCGCTTTGCGGTGCTCAGGGGTGGTAATCTCGTTCATCACACGAGTGACGCTGGCTAGCACATCTACAGCTGGAAACAGACCGCGTTGGGCCATGTCCCGAGACAGGATGATGTGCCCGTCCAAGGTGCCGCGTACCGCATCGGCAATGGGATCGTTCATGTCGTCGCCCTCGACCAAAACGGTGTAAATCCCCGTGATACTTCCCTCGTAGGCGGTGTTTCCGGCGCGCTCGAAAAGAGATGGCAGGGCCGCGAAAACACTAGGTGTGTAGCCCTTGGTGACGGGGGGCTCGCCGGCGGCCAGGGTCGCTTCGCGAAGTGCCATAGCGTAGCGGGTCACCGAGTCCATCATCAACAGGACGTTCTTGCCCTGATCGCGAAAATACTCGGCAATTGCTGTTGCCCGCAGCGCTCCTTGAGCGCGCACCAAAGGCGGCGCATCACTGGTGGCAACCACCATGACCGCATGCCCCAACCCGGTCGGGCCCAGCGCGTTGCGCACGAAGTCGCCCACCTCGCGACCACGCTCGCCAATTAGTCCAACGACCACCACGTCGGCTTGGGCCCTACGGCAAAGCATGGCGAGCAGCGTGCTCTTGCCGATACCCGTGCCTGCGAACAATCCCAGCCGCTGCCCTTTTCCGATCGGCAACATCGAGTCGAGCACACGAACCCGAGTCTCGACTTGCTCGACGATGGGTCGGCGTGCAAATGCCGGGGGCGGTTCCCGGTAGAGCGGTACACGATGGGTGCACACCGGGGCCGGGCGTCCGTCTAGTGGCGAACCGAAGGAGTCGATGACGCGGCCGAGCAGCGCGTCGCCTGCTTCCACCACGGCGCCCCGCGCCTTGCGCACGACTTTGGCCCCATGCTGGACTCCCGATGTCGAGCCCAATGGCGCTGCCAACAAGCGACCCTTTCGGAAGCCGAGCACCTCGAGCGATAGTTGTCGGTCGGGAAGCATCACCGCGAGTCGGTCACCGGTGGCGGCGTTGAGACCAACGACTTCGACCAACAGGCCGACGACCTCGTGCACTTGTCCTTCAGCGGGCAAGGGGTCGGCACCAGCCGCCCGCTCCATGTAGGGGCTCAGGTCCAAGCTCATGGGTCAGTCTTGGGCTCCTAGCGCTTCGGCAACTGAACGCAAGCGCGCCGCGGCACTTGCGTCGATTCGACTGAACTCGCCGCGTACTTCGCAGCTTCCTGGTGGAAGCTTGGGATCGACGACTGGCTCAAAGGGTTGGCCGTCAGCGCCCATCCACGCTTCGGGCGGCACCGCCGCCGCGATGTCGTTGGAGACCACCACCTTGAGTTGGTCTTGCTCGCGCAGGATTTCCAGTCCGCGACGTGCCCAGCGCGCCACCAAAGCAGGATCGGTGGCCAGCTCGCGCCCAACCACTTTTTCGGCAATGACCACGGCAAGTTGCACCAGATCCCGCTCGCTCGCCTCGAGTAGCTCGCGTCGAACTTCTCCAAGGGCGCCCACGGCCACGACGAGCTTCTGTTCCAGTGCCTGCAGCTCGCCTTCCCAGTCGCGTTGCGGTTCGGGCGGCGGCGCCGGCTCGGGTGGCTCCGATTCGATGGGTGACAGCGTCGCGTCGATCGGCACCATCGCGGGCGGAGCGCTCGATTGCGCCGACGGAGGTGGCGTGCTGACGTCTTGCTCGCAGGGCTCCTGAGGCGGTTGCATCGTGGAGAAGACGCCGGCCGCATCAGAAAACGAAAGCGGCGGCCCCGTGCTCGAATCCGGTATGGCGCTCGAGACCATCCAACTGGGCCGGTCGCGGTCGTCATCTTCGCCCCGCTCCGCCCAAGGGGCTCGCGAAGGAGGCGGCGGATCAGATGCGAACATCGATCAGTCGTCTCCTCGTCCCAGGTCCAAGCCGCCGTCGGCTTCGAGTCGCAGCGCCACTTGAACCACCTCTTGGCGGGCCGCTTCCACCTCGGCTTTGCGCACCTTGCCAAGAACCTCGAGGTCGTCCTTGATGAGGGTGGCAGCACGCTCGGACAGCCCGGCAAACATGGCAGCGGCCACATTCTCCGGCGCCCCCTTGAGTGCGATCGTGAGTCGCTCGGTGGGCACCTCGCGAAGCAGCGTACGCATACCGCGCGCGTCGAGTCGCGACAGGTCGAGGAAGGTGAACATGGCCAAGCGCACGTCGCGGGCCAGCTCCGGCTCGGCCTCTTCGATGACCTCCAGAATCTGGGTGGACATCTGACGACCGCTAGCGTTGAGAATGTCGGCGGCGCGGGCAATCCCGTCGAAGCCGACCAACGTTTCAGCGCCAGCGTCCGGTAGCTCGTTGGCCAGGGCTCGAGCGACGTCATCCAGCACACCGGCTGGCAGATCGGTGAGCTTGCTCATGCGTGACAGCACGGTGGCCTCTCGCTCGGGCGGTAAGGCCTCCAGCACAGCCGCGGCGACCGGTGGATCGAGCTTTGCGACGATGGCTGCGACCAGCTGGTCCGACTCGTCCTGCAACAGTGCGGCAACCGCATCGGGAGGAGCAGCGTGCAGCCGCTCCATGGGACTCTTGGCCCCGTCGTCAAATACCTCGTCAGCGACCGTCGTCCCGATGGCCTCTGCTGTGAGGCGCCGCAGATAAGGCAGGCCGCCGCGCGGCACGGCGACCGCGTGCGAAGTCTTCTCGACGAATTCCTGGTAGGTCGATTCGAGCGCGTCTGAGCTGACCTCCCTCATCGACGAGGCGACTTCACGAAGTTTCGTGAGGTCGGGCACCTCGAGCTCGTTGACGATGGGCGCCGCCACGTCCTCGTCGAGTGATAGCAGGAACAGAACCGCCTTCTCTGGTCCAGTCAGGAGCATCCCCACCATTTTAGCAAAATGCGTTCCGTACGAACGCTTCAATAAGCATCAATGGGGTGAGCGACTGGTTCATCACACAAACGGGCGAGGCCAGCCCCTCTTGCGAGGCTGGCCCTAACAGCGTGCGGCGATACTCGATCTCGCTCAGGCGGCTGCCGCTTCCTTGTTTTCAGCTGATGCGTCTGGTTTCGCCTCAGCGGGTTGTGCAGCTGGGCGTGTGGTGGCGGTGCCCAGCAATGGGCGCATCACCTGTGGTGCGGTGGCTGAATCGTCGGGGGGGGGTCGTAGCGCCGCACGACGGTAGTCCAAGCGCTCTGGCTCAGGCTCCACTGCGTCGACGACCTTGGCAGCCTCGAGCTCAGCGCGTCGCTCTTGCGCAGCGAGCTCCTTGGCGTGCTGCTCTTCGATGCGCTCTGCCCGCTTCTTCCAACCTCTCCGGAGGATCAGAGCGGCTATCACCACCAGGAAGAACGCGGCGACGTTCTTCGCTAGTGGTATGAATTTATGGTACTTTTTGTACATCTTCTCGGGGATCGGAATGATCGGCGGCTCGTACGGGGCCTCCTGGATCTTCTCGAGGAAGAAGGGCACCGACTCCACCGTCACCTCGTCACCGCGCTCTTCATTGAAGCCGACAGCACTGCGAACCAGATTGGCGAGCTTGTCGAGCTCGGCGCGCGTACGAGGGATGACTTTGCCCTTCTCAGTTGGCGAGGGCACGCCGTCGATCACCACCGCGACTGCCAAGCGTTTGACACTCTGGGTGACACTAATACGACGCTCTTGAACGCGGTCGATCTCGTAATTGCGTGTGTGGCTACGCCGCACTGAGCCGCGTCCGGCAGCCGCAGCTTCTCCAGCTTCGCCCACGACTGCTTCGCCGCCGGGCAAGTTGGCTTCGGCACCAGGAACGCCGGCGACCGTGTCGGGCTCCGCCGCTCCGGCGCCAGGGCCGTTGCGCTCGACGAGCTTCTGCTCGCTGCGCAGTGCAGACTTGGACCGGTCATAGGCGTCGGTGGTTCGCTCGACCTTTGCCGTGTTGACCGCGGCCTTGACCCGCACATCAACGTGTCCAGCGCCCAGCACGCGCTCCAGAAGGGTGCGCGTTCTCTCCTCGAGCAGTGCCTCGAGCGCCCGGGTCTGGGCCATTTGATCTTGCTCGGCCGCGCTCAAGCCGCCACCGTCGCTGCCATCTTGGGAGGCAACCTTGGGACGGTGCAACATGGTTCCCTCGGTCGTGATGAGGGTAACCCGTTCGGGTTCGAGCCCGGACACAGCCGAGGCGACGAGGTTGACGATTCCCTGCACCTCTTGTTGCTTGAGCTTGGCCCCGCGGACCTGCAAGACAACTGATGCAGAGGCCGGCTCACGCTTCTGAGCGAAGACGGACTTCTTGGGCAGAACCAAGTGCACCCGCGCGCCGCGAACCGCTCGAACGGTGCTGATGGTTCGTGCGAGCTCGCCTTCCATCGCGCGCCGGTAGGTCACGTGCTGCTCGAACTCGGTGGCGCCGAGGCGCAAGTGCTCGAAGCTTTCGAAGCCCACCTGTCCGCCGCGTGGCAGTCCTTCTGACGCCAGCGAGAGCCGTAGCTCGTGGACCTTGTCTTTTGGCACCATGATCTTGGTGCCGTCGCCAGCCAGCGAATAGCTGACCTTCTGCGCTTTGAGCTTCTCGACGATGGCCCCCGCGTCGTCGCTGTCCAAATGCGTGAACAACACCGCATCCTCGCGCATCATGGGCACGACTGTTCGGTACCCCAAAAAGAGGATGCCGGTCAGCACGATGGCTCCGATGAAGATCTTGAGGGGCAGCGGGAAACGCCGCCAAACTCCCGAAATCCGGTCAACCCATGCGCGGGCTTGGGGGGGCAATATGGGCTCAGGTGGAGGTCCACCCGCAGCTTCTGAATCTGTTGTTCCGGTATTAGACACTTATCCGCCAAAGCTCGTGAAACGCGTCGAGCAGCTTGTTGCGCACGGCGCCCACCAATTTGAGAGAAATCTCCGCTTGTTTCGCAGAGATCATCGTTCCATGAAGGTCGTCTAGAGCGCCGCGTGCGAACGCGTTCGCTTTGTCGTCGGCCATGTGGCCGAGCTCGGAGGCTTTGCCGATGGAAGCGCCCAGAAGCTCGCTGAAGCCGGCCTCCGCCGCGCCCTGAACCGCCTGCGGCGTCTCGATGGCGCCTTGCTCTGGTCGGCTCAGATCGCCGACGGTCATGGGCCGCTCCAGATCGATCTTCATCGGCCGATTGGCGGCCTGCAAGCGAATCCCTGGAGTGGCGTAGACTGCGCTCATCGTATCAGTGTCCGATCCTCAGTGCTGCTCGGGCCATCTGCTTGATTGACTCGATTGAGGTGACGCCTGCCTCATACGCCCGAGAGGCAGTCATGAGGTTGACCATTTCCGTCACTACATTGACGTTCGGTAGCTCGATGTAGCCCGCTTCGTCCGCGTCCGGATGGTCGGGGCTGTAGACCAATTGGCCTGGTCCCTCGTCGCGTTGCACCCGCGCCAGCTTCACTTCGCGGACCTGTCGCAGGACCGGATCGAAAGAGGTCGAATTGACCGGCTCGGCGGTGAATACGGGGTCGACGCGTCGATAGGGCTGGCCATCCGCGCCCTGGGTGGTTTTTGCGTTGGCCAGATTGCTGGCGATGATGTTCATGCGGCCGCGCTCGGCGCTCAGTCCTGAGGCGGCGACCTCGAGTGCTGTGAAGATTCCGGCAGTCTGTCCAATCGCGCTCATGCTTTAGCCCCTTCCGTCCCGCGCTGCCCAGGTCAGATTCTCCAAACGCTTCCGAATCATTGTGGTTATTGCGTCGTAGCGAAGGTTGTTCGACGCGATCTTCACCGCCTCTCGATCGAGACTCACACTGTTGCCGTCGGGGCTGATGGGTGCGTTGGGATCGACTTTCACAGTCCAGTCAGTCGGCTTGACGCTGCCACCCAGATGCTGGGTGTCGGTTACCTGCATTTGGACATCGAGGACCGAGCGAAAGCTGTCGCCCCGGTACAGGTCCTGCGCCTTGAAATTCGGCGTGTCGACATGCGCCAGATTCGAGGTCAACAGGTTGTGCCTTGACAGGTGATAGTTGAGCGCTTCTTGCAGCGGGTTCGTGATTCCGAGAATCGTCATCGGGTCTCTCCGCTGTGAATGCCAGCACGACGCGTGCCAACTGCCGCACCGTGTTGTCGTGAGCCGTGATTGTGCGATCGGGGTGAAAACCTCGGCCCAGAAATTGCCTGATGTCCCCGAGCACCTGTAGCCTAGATGACGAGAGTAGATCCGTGCTCAAGCTCACGCGCCTGAACAACAACGTCGTGGCGATCAACCCCGACCACATCGCCTGGGTGGACGTGTCACCTGACACGACCATCCGGCTGTTCAATGGCGAAAAGCTCTTGGTTCGGGAGTCGCTCGACGAGCTCATCGAAGCTTACGTAAGTGTGCGGAGGCAGATTCATTCACTTGGCGAAGGCGTCTGCCCGTTAGGGCGGTTCGAGAACGGTCCACCGTTCGTGCCGTCGCCAGTTGATGACGAGGAAGGTGAGGACTGATGGATTTCGGGCTCCTCTTCGGGCTCATCTTCGGCGTTGGCGCCGTGCTGTTTGGCAACAAGCTCGAGCACGGCTTGATCCGAGACGTGGTCGGCGGACCTGCTGCCCTCATCGTCATCGGGGGCACGATAGGCGCGGTCTGCGTGCAGTTTCCGATGGGCGTGATGAAGGACTCGATCGCCTGGTTCGGCAAGATGTTCAAGAAGCAAGCCGTGGATGCCCACGCGCTTGTGGACGAGATCGTCGAGCTTGCAACCCGCGCACGTCGAGAGGGAATTCTCGGGCTGGAAAAGCTCGCCCCCAACGTTTCGGATGCTTTTTTGTCGCGCGCATTGATGATGGCCATCGATGGCGCCGACTCCAACACCATCCGCGACACCATGGAAATCATCATGGCCCAGGATGAGGAAGAGGGAGAGAACGCCGCAAAAGCCTTTGAGGCTGCGGGTGGTTACGCACCCACCGTCGGCATCATCGGCGCCGTGTTGGGGCTCATTCAGGTCATGAAGAACCTGTCCGACATGGATGCGGTCGGTACAGGTATCGCCACCGCCTTCATCGCGACCATTTACGGTGTGGCTTTTGCCAACATGCTCATGTTGCCGATAGCGGGTCGCATCAAGCTGCGGGTGAAAGACGAAGCGAACATCAAGGAGATGATGCTGCAAGGCGTGCTCGCCATTCAAGAGGGGACCAACCCCAAGCTCGTCCGCGATCGGCTCACCAGCTTCATCAAGGATGCCGACAAGGACGTCGAAGAAGGTTGAGCGAGCGGGCCAGACGTGTAGGCAGCCTGCGTACCTACTCGCCGCCGCCCTCCCTTTTTCTCAAGCAAACTGGCTAGATGCCGTTATCTTTGAAGATGGGGTGTAACTAGCCCCCGCCGCAGTCATGGCCCGCAAGAAGAAACACGAAGAGCACGTAAACCACGAGCGTTGGTTGATCAGCTACGCCGACTTCATCACGCTGCTGTTCGCGTTCTTCGTCGTCATGTTCTCCGTCTCGCAGGTCGACTCCAACAAGGTCGGTAAGTTCTCCGAGTCGTTTGCTGAGAGCATGGGCGTGCATGTGCTCGCGGGATCAACAGGCGTCTTCGCCGGCTACTCCACCCCGTTCACGTTCATGGCGCAGAGCGCCCGCAAAGGTCCCAAAGGCGATTACCCCAAGGGCTTGATCGCTGTCGAAGCGTCGCTCTCTGGGATCGCGAAGAAGAAGAAGAAGGAGCAACCTACCTTTGACATCAGCATGCTCGGCCTCGGCATGGGCAAGGGGCGCGGGGGCAGAGGCCGTGGGGGCAAGGGCAAGGGCGGCAAGGGCAAGGGCGGCAAGGGCAAGGGCGGCAAGGGTGTAGGGTTTCGTCCTCACGCAGGCGGCGGCGGCACCGACAAGATCCCCAAAGCTGTGCTGGCGGGCCTGCGCATATTGCGGCGCCGAACCGAGCTCGTGTTGCGACTCGACATCGACGTGTTGTTCAAGAGCGGCTCGGATATCGTGGATCCCGATGCCGTCGGACTGTTGCGCCTCATTGGTGAAGAGCTGAAGAAACGTCCAGTAGAATTGAAGGTCGAGGGGCACACCGACGACAAGCCCATCAACTCGACCCGGTTTCGCTCCAATTGGCATCTTTCGACCGCTCGAGCAACGGCGGTGATTCTGTTCTTTGTCGAGAAGATGGGCTTCCCGCCCGACCGACTCGGTGCCACGGGCTTTGGGGAGTATCGGCCCATCGCTTCGAACAAGACCGTTGAGGGGCGTTCGAAGAACCGGCGCGTGGACATCGTGGTGGGCATGCGCGCGAAGAAGAAGAAGAAACCGAAGAAGCCCACCCGCGAGAGCTCCTACAAAGGTGACGCAGGCACGAAAACTGCAAGCAGCAGTGCTAGCCAGCTTCCGCTCTAGCGCGTAGCTGGCTAGGGAGCCATGGGCCACGTGCCCAGTGTCCTGACGGCCCTCATCCTGACCATGTTGCTGTGGTTGGCGCCGCTTCGCGCCTCAGCACAAGAGCTCGTCATCTCAGCAGGGCCTGACATCATGGCCGGCATCGAAGGCGGAGGCAGCGGTTATGCCGCGGGCGTGCGCCGATCGCGAACGACCCTGCGCTTCGCTGCCGAAGGTTTCATTGACGAGTCGCCCAAGAACATCTTCGCCGCCGGCGTGCTGGTGGAGATAGAACCGGTTGCCTCAGTGGGTGCTGACCTGCGCTATATGCGCAGTTTTGCTGAGCAATTCCAGTTTCATGTGGGCGCCACGTCGATCATCGCTCCCAAGCATATGATCGGTGCAACCTTCGGGTTTGCTTGGCGATATCCGCTTTCGGAAAGCGTCCACCTCAACGTCAACCCAACGGCCAACGTGTATTTCGTGGGCGCCGATTTGGCCGGGTCCACCGTGTTGTGGCAGGGCATGATCGCAGGAGGAGTGCGTGTCCGCTTCTGACGCTAAGCATCTGCTGTGGATCATGCCGCTCGTAGCGCTGCTCGCAGGAGCGGCAATGAGCGCACCCAGCTGCGTTCCTTCTGACGCTTGTTTGCGCGTAACCGACTGTTCAGACGGTCTTACTTGTGTCGAGGGTCGTTGTGTGGCGCCGGCAACGGCGGCTGCTGGCGGTAGCGCTGGCAGCGGAGGCAGCGAAGGCGG
>CAZRGL010000435.1:3712-10059 GCA_964599485.1 uncultured Polyangiaceae bacterium | reverse complement strand
GCTGCTGAACAAAAGCAAAGTCTTCGACCGACTCATCCAGCCAGCGACGCAATGTTCCCCAGGTGTGAACGAGGGACTCGTGGGCCAACTCGACGGTGCTCTCGGGATCGGTCTCTTGCAGGTTCTTGGCTTCGGCCTCAGTCGGGTCGTCGAGCTCCGACCTGAGGCCTTTGCTCACCTGCAGAAGCCGTGCTTTCCTCAGCTGTGAAACGACTTGCCTTCCTTGTTCACCAAGACCGTCGGTTGCCTCTCTGTAGGGCAAAGTGAGGCGTGTACGTGCCCTGCCGCTGGCGGCTGCTTGTTGGGTCACGAGTCGCAGCATCAGCGTGCGGCTGGTAGCAAGCTCCCTTGGCGACATCGCTTGCAAAACGCCGTCCGCGTGCTGCGCCAAAGCTCCTTCGACGCCTCCCATGGCCTCGTAGGTCTTGCGCGTCAGAAGCCGAGCATCGTCGTCGCGGCCGTCCCAAAGCAGTTGGGCGGCAAATTCGAGCAATGGTAGGCAAGCGGGCTCGTCGAGGACCGCTGAGATCATTTCCTCCGTCAGTTCGTCGTCTTCGAAACGATAATGAACCGCCTCGATAGGCCCGCGCAGCATGCGCTCGAGGGCAGGGCGATCGGGTCGCCGCAAAACGGCGATGTGGGAAAGTGCGCGATGTGCTTCGGGGGTTTCGCTGAGCCGACCCAAGAAGTCGTCGCGCATGGTGACGACCACCCGCACACGATCGGCTGGATCGTCGGCAGCGCAAAATACCGCCCGGGCGAAGCACTGTCGAAGCCCAGGCTCTTCGCACATGCTGTACAGCTCTTCGAACTGATCGACGAGGAGCAGCACCTTGGTGCTCCGCGCGTCCGCTAGGGAGCACAAGCGCAACAGCAGCTCATGGCGAGAAGCGCCGAGCTGCTCAGCAGCCCGCTCGACTCCATCAGCGGTGTCAATTTGGTTTTTCGGCTTGCTCGCGTTGCGATGTGAGTCGGTCGTTGGATCACCATGCTCACGTGCGAGGGCATGAGCCAACGCGAGCAAGGGGTGCGCCCCCGGGCGTAGCTTCACGACCAGCCACTCCTCCTGCTCTCGCAATCGGGGCACGACACCCGCATGGACAAAGGAAGACTTGCCCGCTCCGGATGGACCGACGATCGCGACGACGGTCTCGAGACGCAGTCTCTCGACAAAGGCCTCCACTTCCGCTTCACGGCCAAAGAAGATGTGCGTGTCGCGCTCGCGAAACGGCAGCAGGCCCCGAAACGGACTGTCTGTCGAAGCGGAGCGCTTGCCATGCAGCGCGCGAGAGAGGTGCTCGACGATCGATTCGATAGGGGGCCGTCGTGAAGGCTCCTTCTCGAGACAGCTCATCACCATTTCCGACAGCCCAGGGGGCAACCCCTCTACGCTAGGCGTCGGCTTGTCACGCAACACCGCACGGCGGAGCCTTGCATAGGAGTGGTTCTGATAGGGCTTCTTGCCGGTGAATAGCTGGCACAACACGACCCCGAGTGCCCAGACGTCGATGGCGGTGGTCGTCTTGTCGCCGCGCCATCGCTCTGGCGCCATGTAGTTTGGTGTTCCCGCAAAACTGCTACCGCTGCGCGTCGATGGCGGGCCGAGCGTCGCGGTGTCGCTCTCGGTGACCAGCTTCGCCAAGCCGAAGTCGAGCACCCGGACACGGCCATCGCTGCCCAACAGGACATTGCTCGGCTTGAGGTCACAATGCAGGACGCCGTGGCGATGGGCCTCGCAGAGGGCTTCTGCGATAGCCAAACCGACCCGAATCGCTTCGCGGCGGCCCGGCCGGCGCTCATTCATGCGCTCGGTGAGGGTTTGACCTTCAATGTATTCCAGGGCGACGTAGGGTCTGTCGCGGTGCTCTCCAACCGCATGAATCGCCACGATGTTTGGATGGCTGAATTTGGCGGTGGCCTGCGCCTCGACCCGAAAGCGCTCGATGGCTGCTGGCGAAGAGACCAGCCGCGGGTGGATCAGCTTCAGCGCGACTTTGCGCCCGAGCTTCGTGTCGCGAGCGACGTACACTTCACCCATGCCGCCGCTGCCGATCATTCGTAGTACACGAAAATGGTCGACGAGCTCATCCGTCAAGAGCGCCACATCGCCAAGCTCTGAGGGGTCGACCCCGTCGGGAACGAAGGTCGTCTGGTCTTGGATCGGTGCCGCGTCGGCTACTCCGGCGCGCTGCTGTGATGGGTCGGAGCCTTCAGCATCGAGATCGCTGTGCTCGTGCTCACCCTTAGCGATGCCAGCAGGCGCCAGGCTCGCATCCTCGTCGTGGTCGGGAAGCTTCCCGCTCATCCCCGCTATCGTACCCGAGCGTGTGCCCTCTAACAGCGCGAAACTAGGCGGTCAGCTCTTTTGCAGGCGGATGCGCCCTCGAACAAGAGCCCGATTCCGGTACCGTCGGCAATTCCCTGTGTGCCAGCTACGTTGGAGATCTGCATGGAGCGCAAGCTCAAGCGCGTTTGGTTCTCGAGGGCGGTGCCTACCTCAGCGGCGACATTCGCAGCGCCAGCGCCTACTACACCTTCACTGGCGAGCTACTCGGAACCGACCCTTACACTGGACAGCCAACCTCCAACGTCGCTTACGTCGACGTCACCGACTGGGGCAGCAACGACCGGTTCCGCGCCCAAGTTACCGTTTATGCTGATCGTTTCGAGCTCATCTCGAACGTCTACGAGGGCCTCTACAGCACAGCCTACACCTTCACCTGTCAGTAGCGGCGAAGGTGGCGCTACAGCCGCACAGGCAGCCGCTCGCGCAACACGATGCCATGCCGACGAATGCGCCCGCGATAGGCGATGACCTCGACGCCACAGGCGCTCACGGCCCGCAGGGTCGCGCCGTAGTCGGGATCGATGTGATCAGCTGGTGCTACTGCTTCGACATCCCCGCGCTGCACGACGAAGCAGAGCACCGCGCGATGACCGTCGTCGACCGCACCGGCGAGCTCGAGCAAGTGCTTGCGCCCGCGCGCGCTCACCGCGTCGGGAAACATGCCGAGCGCGCCGGGCATCTTCAAGGTTGCGCTCTTGATCTCGACGTAACAGCGCTCGCCAGGTCGCTCGAGCAGCAGGTCGATGCGTGAGGCGCCAAGGGCCACCTCACGGCGAATTGAATCGTAACCGGTCAGCTCGCTGATCACCCCTCGGCGTATCGCTTCGGCGACCAGGGTGTTGGCTATGATTGGATCGACGCCAACTAGATAGCGACCGACTTTCACTAGCCGCCAGCTGTAGGCAAGCTTGCGCTTGGGATTATCGTGGAAGCTCAACCACACTCGACTGCCCGGCTCCGTGAGGCCGATCATCCTGCCAGGGTTGGCGGTGTGGGCTGTGACCAACTCGCCGCTGGCGAGGCGCACGTCGACCAAGAAACGCTTGTAGCGTTTGATCAAGCGACCCTCGAGCAGTGGGGTAGAAAAGCGCATGTTCGGTGGGTTTTGGTCGACTTCGCGATGGGGCGACACGCCAGGACTTGCAATGGCCATCGCGAGGCAGCAAGGTGAAGCCGTGCCCACCCCACACGTCCTCGCATCAGGTATCGTCGAGCCCGGCGCTGGCTCCCCCGGCGGCGTCGTTGCTTTCGTAGCCGTCAACTTCGGCCTCGAGGGCTCGAGGCTCTACAAGCTGCATGGCCCTGCTGGCGCGCCGCTGGTCGAAGAGCTACCGAGCGCCACCACCGTCAACCTGGACCAATTCCAGCGCGAGCTCGACACCGAGCTTCAGAAAGCAGTGGAGGCCATCGCCAAGCTCGGTGGTCGAGGCGCCGTCGCCAAGCCTTCGGCGCGATGGGTGTGCACCCACATTCGCGACCATTTGAAGGCCCAAGGGATCCAAATCGAGGAAAGCGAATTGCCGCCGCGAAGCTCGCTCTGATGCCCTAGAGCGACGTAACACCGCGTACGAGCATCGAGCTGCGATCGAGCACGAGCACCTGCTGCTCGCGGCGCTTGCTCTCGCATGTCTCGTTTTTCCGACACGCTCCTAGTCGAGGGCCAAGTCGTAGGCAGCAACCAGCACGTCGCTTCCCTCGATGCTATCGAACGTCTCCGAGCCGAGCTGGATCGTCCCGCCGAAATGGGTGGTGACCACCATTCGGCAGCCATCGATGGCTATGCCACCGATGAGCAAGCTAGCGCTTGGGCCGTCGCTGAAAGTCAGCACGCCGCGCCAGTCACCTTTGTTGTCGTAGGAGACGACAAAGCTGTCGTTGACCCCTTCGATCTTCCCGCTCGGCGTGGTCATGACGCCGTCGTTGCGGCCGGCGGCGTAGAGGTTGCCAGATTCTGCGACTGCGATTTTTCGAAACTGTTGTTCCCCGCTACCGGTGAGGGTGAAGCCGTCCATCAACGTGCCATCAGCAGCCGCAAAGCGGAAGACGAACGCGTCACCCCCGCCGACGGCAGGAAAATCGCGACCATCCAGAGTGATTGTGCCGCCGAACATGCCGGCCACGTAGATCGACTCGCTGGGTCCGAGCGCGACGGCTAGCGGTATGTCCTTGCCCGTGCTGCCGAAGGTCCGTGCCCACAAGACGATGCCGCTGGGGTCGAGCTTGACGATGAAGACGTCGCGGTCACCGTGGTTCTTCGCTTTGGCCTTACCCCAGAAGGCCACATCGCCGCCGAAGTCGCCTACGATGATGGCGTTGTCGCTGCTGTCGACCACGCCGTCGCTGACGCTGCGGCTGGTCGTGCCAGCCGGATCCATGTCACCGAGGTCGACCAGGTAGTCGCTGCTGGCCGCGTGCACGCGCGCAGCGAAGGCGCCGTCGAGCGCAGTGGTAGTGATCTTGTCGCCGCTCGAGCCAATCGTTCCATGATAGGTGCCGGCCACCAGCACACCGCTGCTGAACGGCGCGACGGCTTTGCCAATTTGCTGCAGTTGGTTTCCTGCGAATGCCAGGGGCGTGTTGGTGGCTTTGGCCGTCGCCGCCAAGCCGTAGACGTAGGCTTGAATGCCGTCGTTGGCTCCAATGGGCTTGTTCTTGTCGTACGCGAGGGTGTCGGTGAAGGTGCCGGTGAGCAATGTCTCGCTCCCGTTGGCGGCCACGGCGGAGCACCAATCCACCCCCTTTCCGTTGCTGACGCGTCCCCAGGCAGGCTCGCCTGTGCTGGTGAGCTGGAACACAAAACCGTGAAGCGATGACTCCTTGTTGGTCAGCATGTCGCTACCGACGGTGAGGTTGCCGGCGTTCATTTGCCCACACACCGACAGCAAGCCCGTGGCGAGCAGTGCCGCGTCGGAGACGAACTGGTCTCCCTTGTCGCCGAATTGCTTGGCCCATACCAGTTTGGTGTTTGCGTCGAGCGTGGCACAAGCGCCGGAGCCGCCCATGCCGGCAGCACCGCCCGTTGCCGTGCCGCCGCTGCCCCCCGTCCCGCCAGCGGCGCTGCTGGTCATGCCCGAGCTACTCGTGCTCGTCGAGCCGGTTGTTCCGTCGGTCAGCTCGTCGATGCCGAGCAGCTGTCCGCACCCAGTGGCGAACGCTAAGACGATCGCCAGTTTTTTCCAGCTGGTGCGAGGGTGCTCAACCATCAATCTGGCATTGTAGCTCGCAAGACTGCGGTCGCGAGCGTGACGAGCTGTCCCCTACTTACGTACACATACCCACCTTCGGCATCGGCTATCGTCTGAATGGCCCAGCGGTCGTGATGACGGATCAGTGCGTTTTTTCGAGAAAAATCGCCGAGTCCCCTTCACAAGTGGGGCACTTGGTCTCTCTTGTTCATGCGGGAGCTGAATTGAGGGTCTGGTCGAGCGTGTCCGCCGCGGTGGCGATGTTGGCGCTTGTGCTACCAGCGGCGCCGGCCGCAGCGGCTCCGCCGCTGTCACTTTCCCAACACGATCACGCGGAGTTGGTGGAGAAGGAGGCTGCGGCCAACACACCACGTTGGCATCTGAGCCTAGAGGCGAAGGGAGAGCTGCCCTTGTTTGTCGGCGGGCGGGTAAGTCTCGAGTCGCCTTCAGGCTTGCGGCTGAGCACGGGGCTGGGAACTCAGCTGCCTGGCTACTTCGACATCCTCAACCAAATCATGGAGGCGGGCGCTGGCTACGGCTCGCTGATGGCCGATCACATGGCGGAAGCGTCGGATGTGCCTTTGACTTGGCGGGTTCAGGTGGGCTACAAGCCGCCGCCGCTCAGAGGCTTCTACTTCGACGCCGGCTATGGGGTGATGAGTATGGCTGGGGCGGTGAAGATTGACTCGATCGCCCCTGGGTTTGCAGTTGAGATCGTGTAGAAATTTTCCCCCGCATGACCTGTGTTGAAAAAACGGCATCTCGGAGGCATCGTTTTTTTTTCGAGGGGACGGGGACACGGCCCGAAGTAGTGG
>CAZRGL010000435.1:0-3702 GCA_964599485.1 uncultured Polyangiaceae bacterium | reverse complement strand
ACTCCACGCTGCACATGCTGACGGTCGAGCTCGGCTACCAATGGATCTTTGGTGACTCGGTGATGCTGCGTCTATCGCTCGGCTACATCGGAACGGTCGCCTCATCGACCAAAGTCGGACAGCCCCTACGCGCCTATGGTCTTTCAGACTCGGCGTCCGTCGCAACAGAGGTCGCCGATCAGCTCGACGAGCTGTATCCCAAGTACGTCCACTTGCCCGCGATCTCGATCGGCATCGGCTACCGCCTGAACGGCAAACCAGTCGTTACGGTCGACTACGATTAGCGACGGCCTCTCGAGCTACGTGGTCAGTTACGCCGCCGGCCACAAAGCCAACGTGCACCCATACGTCCAGCAGCAGCGGCCACTGCAACGATGACACAGGTGCATCCTGTAGCTTCCACAGGCAGACCTGTGACGAGTAGCGCAGAACTCGGCTTGACTCGCCACCTCGTCGCCCGTCAACCTGTAACCCATGGACCAGTTGAGGCGACGTTCGGTTGGCATGGCGGGCTCACTGCTGTTGGCGAGCCTGGCAATCGTTGCCTGCAGCGGCTCCCAGAAGCCCAAAACCAACGGCGAGCAGACGACCGCAGCGCTGCAGGAAAGCTGGCTGCAGTGCGAGGCCGACACTGATTGCGATACGGCGGCGTACAAGTGCTGCAGTTGCGATTCTGGGGACTACCGGGCGGTCAACAAGTCCCACGCGCGCGAGGCGCGTTCACGGCTGGCGCCCCAGAATTGCACTGACTGCCCCGAGATGGACTGCCCGAAGCTCTTCATGCATTGTCGCAGCGGGCGCTGTGAGGTTGATGATCAGCCATGAGCGCCCCGTCGTCATCCGAGCCGCGGAACCCGTGCACACGCCATGTGCGACCGCGGCTCGCGCTGGTGCAAGAGCCATGGAGCGGCAGGCGGCTCTTCGTTCACCATTTCGATGAAATCCGGCGGCTCTATCAGAGTGCAGACGAGGGTTATTTAGTCGTAGCGATGAATGCCAATCGCAGCTTCATCGGTGGCGTCGCCGTGCTGGCGGGTGCGCACGTGACGGTGGGTCGTCACCAGCAAGCGGATCTGGTGCTCGAGTCCGATCCTAGTGCCGCGCTGCGGCACGTGCTCGTCAGGGTGGGGGCCTCACCACATGGACCCGTTGCCAAGTTGTTCGATTTGCGAACCTCGGCCAAGCTCGAGATTGACGGCGAAGGAACTTGTGAGGCGGCGGTGGCTGATGGCGACGTGCTGCTGCGAATTGGTCAGCATGCGATCATGTTGCTGAAGGTGCTTCCGGATGAACCATCCTGGGGGGAAGAGCCCGAGGTGATCTGGGAAGGCAGGCCGCGCGCTGCGGTTCACAAGATCTCGAAGGCCGAAGCGAGCCCCCTCGCCGCCAAATGGCGACGCCGCCGAGAATGGCCGGCGCGCCGGGTGAGCACCGTTACATGTGTGCCGGGTTTGGTGCCCAGCTCCAGGTTGCCCAGCTCCAGGTTGCCCAGCTCCAGGTCGCCCAGCTCCAGGGTGCTGAGTGACGAGCCGGCACCGCCCGATGTGATGGCGACCGCCAGCTTGGTGCTAGACGACGACAGCGAAATCGTGCTCGGCTTGTCTGCCGAGGTGCTGCGTCGCGGCGTGCTGCTGGGGCGGTATTCTCGCTGCGAAATCGCCCTCGACATGTGGTCCGGCAACTTCGTCTCGCGGGTACACGCCGTCCTGCTGGCCGATGATGATGGCGTAACCTTGCTGGACACGGCTTCGCTGGCCGGCATCAAAGTGGACGGCCGCCGGGTGCGTTCAGCGGCGCTGGGCAAGAGCAACCTCATCGAGCTCAGCCGCGACCGCGTGATCCGCTGGCGCTGGCTGTCCGCCCCCGAATGAGGGCAGGACCTTCGTTCGTGCGGCAACAACGGTGCTGCCTTCGCTCAGGCAGCAACAGCTTGCCGGTTGGCTAGAAGCGGCCGCGGAGCTGTAGTGACCCCGGGCCGAGGCTCATCTCGACGGTGCTCTCGGCTCCCACCGCAATCATGACTGTGCCGGCGGACAGCGCGGCCAAGCCGATGCCGAGGGCTACGAATGATGCCAGCTCGGCGCGCTTACCGTCGTCGACAGTTTGTGCGTGACTTGGATCGCTGCAGATCTTGCCTCCGCAGGCTTCGTCCAAGGTCGCGAGCTTGTCGTCGGCGATGGCGTAGGTGATGGCGAACACGACCATGCCGCTAGCGCCGAGCGCGGCCAGGCCAATGCCCGCGCCGCGCACGTCATCGAGCCAGTCCTGCTCGATGGGCTCTGTTGTCTTCTCGGCTTCGCCGAGAGATAGCTCGATGGTTGTGGTGGCTCCTGCCTTGGCCGTCACCTGCAGTCGCTTGTCATGGCGATCTGCTGCGGCCACCACCACCTCGTGTTTGCCCGGCATGGTGACGAAGGGCTGTCCGAGCTGAGCCGGCTCGAGCGCCGCGCCGTCAAAGCGAACAGTCGCGGTGGTTTGGAATCGGGGCACCAAGATCACCGTTGCGACTTGCGGCTCGAGTAACGCTAGCTCGGTGGCGGCGGCATCACGGGTCACGGCAAAGCGTGGCTGTGCGGCCGCCTTGGTTCGCGCTTCGTCGAGCGTCTTGCGCATCTGCCGGTAGGCTTCGGGCAAGTCGCCCAAGCGCTCCAAGCAGCGGGCGATATACAGTCGCGCGTTGGGACTGTTGGTCTTGGCGTGCAGCTTGCGGAATAGTGGTAGCGCTCGAGCCAGCTGTCCTTGCTTGAAGAGCGCTTGGGCCTGCCTGTATTGCTCTTGGGCAGAGCTGGCTGGTGCTGCTCCCTGGGCCGTCACGCTAAAGCCAGCGAATACGACGAGGGCGAGCAATAGGCAGTAGCTGAGCCTGGCGGTCAAAGCGCCTCCGGGTGCACCAGCGTCGCGGTAGGCTGCGTCTTGCGTTTGCTGGTTGTGGCAGGATGGGTCACCGTTGGTTTCGGCGTGGCAGAGGTGCGCGGCGGTATCGACGGGGTCGTCTTGGCTTCCGCGCCGGTCTGCGTGCCTGTTGCGCTGGGGGTTGCTCGAGTAACGGCGGAGCTGTTGCTATCAGGGGGAATCGAGCCTGTTTGTGCGGCAGTCGTAGCCGGCTTGCTGCCCGTGACGACTAGGGGCTTGCCGACTGGCGTCGAGGTTGTCGAGGAGCCATCGCTTTGGCTTGAATTGGCGTCGGCCGCATGCGTGGTGCCAGGCGCGTCGCCATTTGCGAACATCGTCATCGCGATGATAGCACCGCTCAGCAGTGCCGCCGCTGCGCCAATGAACAGAGGCAAGCGGCTGCGGGGCGGTTCTGGGTTGGTGTCGGCCGAGGCGGTCACCTCGGTGACTGCTGTTTCGGTCGTGTTTGCGTCTGCCGGGGTGTCGTCCGAAACCGTCCTTGCTTTGAGCTGCGCAGCTGCTGAGCTCGCCGACGCAAAAGCATCTGCGCCGAGGTCGTCACCGAGGTGTTCGAGGGCGAGGGGCTCGTGCGCGCGGATCTCCTTCACGAAGGCTGCCACGGCTCTGCTGTTTGCAACCCCGACGCCGTCGTCGCTTGCCGCCGACTCGAGGGCATCGGCAAAAGCGGCTGCGCTAGCGAAGCGTTCGGTCGGCTCCACGCTGAGCGCCTTCATGCACACCGCGTCGATGCCGGCGCTCACTTCGTCGACGACATCGCGGGGCGAGCGCGTTGCGCCAGCGAGCAACTTG
>CAZRGL010000434.1:0-10087 GCA_964599485.1 uncultured Polyangiaceae bacterium | reverse complement strand
CACGACGTTGAAGCCCTTGTTCATCGTCCAGAACATCAGCGGCGAGGCAAGGCGGCTGAGCCGATCGCGAATGCCTTCGCTCAGCCAGCGGGTGGCCGGGTGGTCGAGCGCGTCGGGAAAGGTACCGAAGCGCTGAAAGTACTCGAGCAACCAGGTGCTTTGCGCAATCCACACCAGTGGCACACCGAAGGCGCGGGCGGAGATCGCGGTCGAGGTGCAGAATCCGGTAACGACGGCGACGGGCCGCGTCCGCCGATACAACGCAATCTCAGAGCGCACCCGATCGGTCAGCTCGGCGGGACTGAAATAGTCATCAGCGAGGGCTTCACCCCGGTTCTTCTTCCAGAACAGCTCCAATCGTCGATCGGACAGCGTGGGGCTGAGCTCGACGATTTCGAATCCGGCCTCCTCGATGAAGTGATGATTGCGCCGTCCACCGTCGTAGCTGGTGAAGACACAGTCGAAAGAGCGGCGCGCGCGCTTGGCGATCTGCAGTGTGCGGGTGACCTCCGCGAGGTTGAAGCTCTCGGGAGCAAATACGATGGTCGGCTTCGCCATGGTCGCTCGGGTAGCAGCTCAGCCTGGTCGCGCCAAGCGCGGCGATCGCGCATCGCCGGATGGGCGCTCGAGGTTGTCGTTCTGGAACGAGCGCCTCGGTTTCGAAAAGACCGTGTCGGTGAACAGCTCAGCCTGGTCGTGCCAAGCGCGGCGATCGTATCGCCGGATGGGCTCTCGAGGTTGTCGTTCTGGAACGAGCGCCTCGGTTTCGAAAAGACCGTGTCGGTGCCCGAGGGCGACAAGCTGGGCCTCGCCCCGCTCCGTCCGAGGACGAAGACGTCGACGAGGCCCTTGGAAGCGACAACGCCCCTGATGTAAAGGACGAGCTGGCCACCCTTGGCCAAGCTCCTCAGCGACCATCAACCCCACCAATCCCGACCTTCATGACGAAACGCCGCAATCTAGCCATCGACATCGATCAGGTCCTTTTGGCGATAGACACGCCTGGCGACCTCATGTTCGAGATGACGCAGTATCTGGACGTCGAAACCGGTCGCATCTTGCTCGTCAGCTCCGAGTACGAAGACGAAGAGGTCGATCAGGACGAGGTCGAGAACAATCCTCAGCGTTACGCAGTCGTTCCGCAGTTCGAAAGCCGCGACGACTACGATCTGATGGTCGAGTTTGCCGAATCCATCGACGAGGACGACATCCGCGAGAAGCTTGTCATCGCCCTCGACGGCAAGGGCGCCTTCGCTCGCTTCCGCGACGTCGTCCACCCCCATTCCGATCTGCGGGCTCGCTGGGACGCCATGATCAGCGAGTCCCAGCTCGAACGCGCTGTCGCCTGGCTGCACGAGCTCGGCATCGAGCCAGAGTACGAGGTCCGAGAGGTCCGACCCACGCAGTCAGAACCCGCAACGACGAGGAAGAAGAACGAGTCTCCGACCATAGGCCTCCTCGAGCTCGTCCTCCTCGGCGGCAAGACGGAGCTGTCGTCCGGTCGGGTCTACCGCCATGTCGCCCTGCCGACCCCATCAGACGCACGCCGCGTCTTCAAGACCGTCGCCCGCGACATCTGCGCCTTCCATGGCATCGGCTGGCGCAAGCGCTTCATCCAGGGCAAGAACGACTTCCACCAGGGCAGCATTCACCTCGAGATCCAAAACAGCCGCGTCGAGCTGTCCATGGAAGTCTCCCGCGAGCTCTGGGCCGCATTCTACCAATGACGTTCGGGGAAAGCGCGCGGGTGGCTCGCGTCAAGCGCCTGATTCGGCGAGACGGAAGGCCGGCGCCATACGCTCCTGAGCGTCACGACTGAGCCCTCGATGTCTTGCGCACTGCCGCCAACGTCGCACCGCTGTGATGACCTCGTCGATGATGGCGCGGGAGCGTGGCTCGCTCACGCGAAAGAACGGTGCGACCTCGCGGACCAGGGCGAGATCTTGGGCATTGTCTGTGTCGGAGATGTTGAGCGCCAATCCGTCTCCCCAGGCGATGGGGTTCATGTCATAGGCCGGCGCCAGGCGCCATCCAGCGGGCTCGAGCAGGAAGCCGTGGTTGCGCAGGTGGTCGTCGACGTTGGATATGCAAACGAAGAAGACGATGCGCCTGAACAGCTGCTCGAGATCGCGCGCCGGTGCTGCCCCTTGCTGGATGAGGACCTCTGCGAGCTGAAGGTACGAGGCGCCCTCGGTCTCGCCATCGATGAGCTCGAGGTGGGTCATCGCTGAGGCGAAGTGGATACGCGCGCCATTCGCAGCGCGGTCGAAGCGGCGGGTGATGAAGGTGTGATGAGGGCTCGCGAAGCGCTCACAGCGGGAAGGCGCCACCACGAGGCCGGCAGCGCTGGCGAGCTCGTGGACAACCATCTCCCACGCCCCGATGTCCTCGTCGTCCTCGGCGCTGGGGAACTTCGCGATCCACAGACTTGCGTCATCGTCGACCACGCTCGCCTTGGGGCGGGCGCCGCCGAGCGACCGGCCGGGTGCGAGCAACATCGTCAACCAACTCAGGTATTCGGGCTGGTCCTCGACGCCTTCCTCTTCGAGCTTTCGGCTCAGTGCTTCGAGCTCGCGTAGTTTGGTCCACGGCGGTGAGGCCTGCTCGGCGTCGTCGTCGAGAAAGGGGGCGCTCGGGTCACGACGAAACCTCAAACCTCCCAAGCGATGACCATCAAACACCCCGAGCAAATAATCGGACTCACGAAGCCGCCGTGCGCGCCGGCTCTCTCGTCGCGCCCGCGCAGCTTCCCGGCGCTGAAGGAGCACCCGGCCCCAGCGATCCGGGCAGGAGTCGAGGAAGACGCCGAAGGTTGCCTGACGCTGCGGGGGAAACTGAGGACCCGAGACCAGGCTCAGCCGCGGATCGAGTCGTTGCGCAGCGGGGCTGGCCAACCATGCGTCGTCGTAGCCAAAGCGGAAGATCTCACGATTGCGCACGACCTGGCAGGACAGCACGCCCATGCGAGTCGGCCTGCCGAGTCCATGCCAGTCTGCGCAGACCTCGATGTCGTCGGTTTCCGACATCGTCACTGCTTGCCGCCGAGCAGCTTGGCGTCTTGAAGCCGGCGGCCTAGCTCGTCATCACTGCCGACCGCCAGCAGATCATCTTCGAGGCCCAGGCTGTGCAGGACGTTTGCGAGCGCGCCGAGAGTCACCGTCGGGGCTCCCCGCTCGACAGACCGCAGCGTCGGCCTCGACATACCGGCTCGCTCGGCGAGCAGAGCCTGAGATAGCCCCCGGCGCCGTCGCGCAAGGCGCACGTTTTCGCCCATCACGGCAAGGGCTCGCCGGACGGCGGGATGGATCTGGGCCGTCTTCCTCGGCATGGAAAATAAAATGTCCCAATATGGCGTATTTGGCAACTATATTTTCCAATTGCACGATCAGAGTCGTTGTTGAGCCGCGTTTGGCTGCGCAACCAACCAACCTGAGTCAATCATCGGTTGGGCATGCCTCGTTCGCAGCCGCTTGCGGAGCGCGCCATGTTACGGCGAGCACCACCAGCAATGGCGGGAATGCCACGAGCACGACGACCCGCAGCAAAACGAAGATCAGCAGCGTCACGCCGGCACTGATCGCGTGGGATCCCGGCGACAACAAGGCCGCGCTCAGCTTGGCTCCGGTCAGCAGATAGGCCGCTAGCTGATGCGCTACCCATAGCGCTGCTAGCGCCACCAAACACTTGCGGCGTGACGTCATGCACGCCTCCCGGCGGTGAGCATCGCCAACAGAATGGAGTTGCCGAGCGGGCCTCCAGTAATGTGGGTCAGGCGCGATGGTCGATTCCAAAACGAGGAGCTCGGCGCACCAAACAGGTAGGTCGTGGCGAGCAGCCCGGCCAGGAGACGTTCGCGGTGGTGGATACGCGCGCCGGCGATGGCAAAACCGGTCGCCGAGATGCTGTATCCGGCCACCAGCGGCCCAGAGTCGATGTCTCCATGGCCCGCTTGACCCGCGGGATACTCTGCTATGGCTCCGAACCCTAGGACCGAAGAAGCCAGGAGCGATTCCACTGCGTCGAACAACAGGCGAGATTGCTGGGGAGCCATGAACGACAGGAAGTAGGCAGCCAGCGTCGTGCCCGAGCCGCGCGCAGCGTCCACTGCGCGACCCTCTTGGTTCACGCGCTGGATGAGCAAGCCCGTCGTGGGATCGCGAAAATCATCGAGGCGCTCGATCCAGTCCTGGGCGATCTTCGGGACAGCACCACCGAGCGCCTTCGAGCGCAACGCGACGGACGCAATCGCCGCTGCGTTGTCGACAGGGAAGATGGCACCGGGGAAGGTCTCGAGCAGGCCCGTCGCGCTCTGCTCGAAGCGGCGACTCAAGGCGCTACTGATACGGTCGTTCATTTCATCGAAGTTGCTCGGACCGAGCTTCCGGCGCAGCGATAGCGCCAGATTCAGATAGCCGAGGTGGGCGACATGCCCCTCGGCTGTCGCGAGCGTGCTGAGCGCTGAACGGCCCCAGCGGCGCGTGTCGAATGCCGCCAACTGCGGCCGCAGCAGACGCTCCAAGCAAGCGTCCATCTTGGCGGTAGCCCACGGCGCATCCTCAGTCGAGGTCAACGCGATCTGCCCAAAGCCCATCGCGGCCATGCTGTGAGTGCCGAACAACCACTCGCTGTTGAAATGGTCGCTGCCGGTCAGGTAGTCCTGTTCGCCCAGCGTAGAATCGACCTGCGCCGCTACTTCCCGGGCGAGGGCGAGGACACCTTCGTCGTCCCACACCTGCTGCGCACGAAAAGCACACCAGCGATGAGGGATCTGCCACACTGTCGCAGCCGCAAACAGCAGCGCCAGTGCCCAAGCTCGTCTACGGCTCATGATAGACGTCTACGAACGAGCAGCACCGAACATGCCCGGCTGCGCCCAATCTGCACACAATCTCCACGTCCGTATCAGGCGCAGGCGCAGCTCGGCTCGCAGCTGGTCCAGGCGCTGACGCAGCTGCCACCCTCGCAACGCGCCAGGTTGGGGCCGCAATGGGGACACGCGAAACAGGCGGGATCATCCTGGCAATCGAGGGCGCAACCTGGGGGTGCGGGTGGTACTGGACACACCCCGGCGAAGTAGCACGGCTCGGAAAGCTGACTTGCGCTCGCCGCCCAGAAACAGCCCTTGGCGCAGTCGCCAGCGGCGCCACAGCAGCCATGTTTGCCAACGAGCGCGCAATCTGAGTCTACCTTGCACTCTCCTGCGCAAGGCAGGCACTCACCAGTCCAGCAGCGCTTTGGACAGTAGCCATTGGGGCAGGGATCAGCAGCCGCGAAAGTGCCAGCCGGACAGGCGGGCGACGGCATGTTGCATTGCACCGGCGGCGCCGGGCAATCACCCGTGCCGCTGGCCGTGGCCATCGTGCTGCTCGTCGTGGGCGTAGTCGTCGCACTGCCGCCTGCACCCGCGGCGCCGTCCACCACGGCCAAGCCACCGCAGCTCACCAGACACAAGACGAGCAGCACCGTGCGACCTGTCGAGCTCGAGATGGTCATGGCACATTGTACAGTCGCAGCTCCCGCAGCTGGCATGCTGAGGTAACCTGCCCCCATGTTGCTCGAAGGATCGTGTCACTGCCGCGCTGTTCGGTTCTCGGTGGAAAGTCGCGAGCCGGTGCCCTACCAGCGTTGCTACTGCTCCATCTGCCGCAAGACTGGAGGCGGCGGGGGCTACATGATCAACCTCGGCGGTGACGCCGTTCGCTCGAGGTCGAGGGGGCCGGTCACCTCAAGACCTACCAAGCGATGGTCGAGCGCGACGGCGGTCTGGTGAAGAGTCCGCACAAGCGCCTGTTCTGCGGGGAATGCGGCAGTCACCTCTGGGCTCATCACGACGCCTGGCCGGAGCTGCTACACCCAGTCGCCAGCGCAATTGACACCGAGCTGCCCGCTCCTACCGAGGGCGTCCACATGATGGTTGGCTCCAAGGCGAGCTGGGTGCGCATCGAGGGCCAGCCCAACAGTGCCCAGTTCGACAGCTACCCCGACGAGTCGCTCAGCCAGTGGCATGACAAGCGCCAACTGGGCGGCTGACTGGAGCCTGGTCGACCGGCCGGCAGATGCACGGGGGAGCGACGGCATCGCGCGCGTGGTATCGTGACGACGATCGCAGGGTATGCCGCAACGACCCGACAAACTGAGTGGCAACCCCCGGGAGCAGGTGACACGGAAGTTAGCCGTGCCGGGTGGCCACGATGACAGCACTGTCTCTGGAGTCGAACCGTCTGGCAGGCCGGTGCTGCTGGCAGCCGGCGATGTGGTCGACCACTTCAAGGTGGTGCGCTTGCTGGGGCGTGGCGGCATGGGCGAGGTGCACCTGGCGCGCGATACCAAGTTGGGTCGCAAAGTGGCGCTCAAGGTGCTGCATCTGCCACAAGGCGACAGTGAGGACGAGGAGGAAGGCTACGCACGTTTCTTGAACGAAGCGCGCACCACCGCCAAGTTCAACCATCCACACATCGTGACCGTCTACGCGGTGGGCGAGCACGACAGGATGCCCTACGTAGCGCTCGAGTTTCTAGACGGTCCCAATCTGGGCGAGCGGATCAATCAGCATCCGCCGAGCATGCAAGAAGCATTGCGCATCATGCTTGCTGTGTCCGAAGCGGTCGCCGAAGCGCACAGTCACGGCGTGCTGCACCGCGATCTGAAACCGGAGAACGTGGTGATCCCCAGTGACGGCCGCCTTCGTGTGGTCGACTTTGGTCTGGCCAGGCTGCTGCCGATCGCGACCCGAAAAGCGGAGGGCGACGAGGACGCGATGGCCACCACCATCAGCTCGCTCGAGCGCAACCGAGACCTGTTTGCTGGCACCCCAGAGTACATGGCACCCGAGACTTGGCTGCAGGTCGAGCCGAGCGAGCACACCGATGTGTGGGCCCTGGGCGTCATGCTGTTCGAGTTGCTGTCGGGGGAGTTTCCTTACGACGAGGAGCGCTTGGTCGATCAAGCCATCGAGGTGTGCTCGCCCGATCCTGCTCCCGAGCTCGATCGGCCCGATGTGCCCCTGGTGTTGAGGCAGCTCGTCAACCGTTGCTTGCGCAAGGATCCGCAAAGTCGGCCGCTCGCCAGCGAAGTGGCTGAAGTGCTCGAGCAGCAGCTCATCCCCGAACGACTCAGCCTCGAAGGAGAGCAGAGTCCTTTTCGTGGGCTGGAGACTTTTACAGCTCAGCACGCCGATCTGTTCTTCGGTCGCGAGGCAGAAATCGCCGCCTTCGTCGAGCGAACCCGCAGCCAGCCGCTGCTGGTTGTGGTTGGTCCTTCGGGGGCGGGCAAGAGCTCTTTCATACGCGCTGGAGCGATCCCGCGGCTGTTCGAGCAGGGGCCTTGGGTGACGCTTTGTTTGAGGCCGGGCAACCGGCCCTTCGAGGCGCTCGCCATCGAGTTGCTACGCGCCCAGACGCCCGAGCCGACCACTACCGAGGCGTTCGCGGCTCGCGAAGGCGACGCCCGTGCGCTCGCCGCCTCGCTGCAGCAAGCACCCGGGCGACTCGCACTGCAACTGCGGGCTGTTGCCGAGCACAAGGGGGCGCCGGTCCTCTTGCTCGTCGATCAGCTCGAGGAGCTCTTCACCCTCTCGCGCGACACCGACACCAGCGGGCGTTTCATGGAAGCGGTCTGCGCCGCGGCGGACGACGTGCTCGATCCGGTGCGCGTCGTGCTGAGCCTGCGCGACGACTTTTTGGGCCGCGTCGCCACGAGCGCAAGGGTGCGCGAGGCCCTAACGCACATGATGATCCTGCAGCGGCCTGCGGTCGACGCTCTGGAGCAGACGGTGTCGAGGCCCCTCGAAGTGGTGGGCTACCGTTGCGACGATCCCGAGCTGCCGAGGGAGATGGTTGCCGCAGTCAGCGGCGAGCAGGCCTGCTTACCCCTGCTGCAGTTCACGGCACAGAAGTTGTGGGAGCAGCGTGACAAGAGCAAGCGACTCATCCTGCGCAAGACCTACGAACAGCTCGGTGGTGTTGGAGGTGCGCTGGCACAGCATGCCAATGGCGTGCTCGAGGGCTTCTCAGCCGCCGAGACGCGACTCGCCCGGGAGCTGCTGCTGCGTCTCGTGACGGCTGAGCGCACGCGTAAGGTGGTCGACAGCGCAGAGGCCCTCGAGGGGCTGGCGTCCGAGGCACAGAGCGTGCTCGAGCGACTGATCGGTGCGCGGCTGTTGACGGTGCACAAGACGCAGGGCGCTTCCGAGGAAGCCTCGACGCTGGAGCTAACGCACGAGTCACTCATCAAGCGCTGGCACACGTTGGCGCGCTGGCTCGACGAGGGACATGAGGAGCTGGCCTTTCTGGCCGAAGCTGGAGAGGCGGCGAAACTGTGGCGCAAGCGTGGTCAAAGAGATGCTGAGCTCTGGCAGGGCGCCGCGCTGGCCGAAGCGCTCAGGATGCTCGAGCGCTGTGGTCGCGAGGTGCCTGGTGGGGTGCGGCGCTTCGTCGACGCGGCACAGCGCAAAGAGAAACGTCGGATGCGGAGGCGAGGACTGTTGCTTGCTGGCGCGGTGCTCGCGCTCGGATTCGTGGCGGTGGTGCTGGCGGTACAGAAGAACGAGGCGGATCGGTCGCGCTCAGTGGCCGAACAGCAGCGCACAGTTGCTGAGCAGCAGCGCGCCGTGGCGCTCGTCGAAGGAGCACGTGCCGCGCTGCGACACGAAGACTTCCTCGAGGCGCGCGCAAAGTTGCGTCTGGCGCTCGAGAACGAGGACGGTGCGGCCGCGCGGGCGCTCTTGTGGCGTTTGAACAGCGAGCCGCAGGTGTGGAAAAAGGAGCTTGGTGCGGTCATCTACCAGGCCGCGTTCGGTCCGGACGGCCGGCAGGTGGCAGCTGCTTGTCAAGACAAGGTTGTTTATCTGCTCGACACGACCACCCGCAGCGTACGCGCTCTGCGTGGCCATACCGATCAAGTGCTGGCGGTTGCTTTTTCGGCCGACGGGCGCCTGCTGGCATCTGGCGACTGGGGGGGCAAGACGCGACTGTGGGAGGTAGCGACCGGCAAGCAACAACGCGTTCTCAAAGGACACGATGGCGGGGTTTGGGACGTGAGCTTCAGTCCAGATGGACAGCTGCTGATATCGGGAGGCATCGACCAAACCGTTCGACTGTGGCAGGTGGCAACTGCAGCACAGCAGCGCATCTTGAGAGGCCACACGGCAAGAGTCCAGGTCGTGACTGTCAGTCCCGACGGGCGGACCCTCCTTACGGCAAGCGCCGACAGCACGCTGCGGCTGTGGGATATGGCGACAGGCAAGCAACAGCGCATTCTGCGGGGCCACTCCGCCGCTGTTTCTGGCGCGAGCTTCAGCTCTGATGGGCGCCTCGTCGTCTCGAGCAGCAACGACGACACACTGCGGCTGTGGGAGGTGGCGACCGGCAAACAACAGCGCGTCATCAAAGCTCACCTCGCCGGGGTTACCGACGTGAGCTTCAGTCCGAATGGTCGGCGCGTCTTGTCGAGCGGCAACGACACGACGGTGCGACTGTGGGAGGTCGCCACCGGCAAGCAGGAGCGCGTCTTCGCAGGCCACGCGCACCGAATTTCCAGCGTGCGCTTCGGCCCCAATGGGCGGCTCGCCCTGTCGAGCAGCTACGACAAGACGTTGCGGCTGTGGCAGGTCGCCACCGGCCAACAGCAGCGCGTCTTGGTAGGTCACCCTTCTGCGGTCCATGGTGTGAGCTTGCGCCCCGATGGGAGGCGCGTCTTGTCGGCCGGCAGCGACAACCTGCTGCGCTTGTGGGACGTTGCGACCGGCAAACAGCTGCGCATCCTGAAGGGCCACAGCGCCGGGATTTCTGGCGTGCGCTTCAGCCCTGACGGACGGCTCGCACTGTCGGGTAGCGACGATAAGACGATGCGGCTTTGGGATGTTGCCAGCGGCGGGCAGCTACGTGTCTTCGAGGGGCACAGTGCCGGGGTCGACGGGGTGAGCTTCAGCCCCGATGGTCGGCTCGCCTTATCGGCCAGCGACGACCAGACCGTGCGGCTGTGGGAAGTGGGCACCGGGAAGCTGGCGGGCGTGGTCGAAGGTCATTCGGCAGCAGTCCATGGCGTGAGCTTCAGCCCCGATGGACGGCTCGCACTGTCGGCCGCCGAG
>CAZRGL010000433.1:0-10087 GCA_964599485.1 uncultured Polyangiaceae bacterium | reverse complement strand
GGCCTCGAAGCGGTATGCTGCGCCCCCCCCCGATGGCAGCCTTATCCCGCTTGTCTTGGCTACTCGCTAGCTGTGGCGCGGCCACGCTCATGCTCGGCGCTGCCCAGTCCTGCGGTGGCCGCACGCTCGACGCCGATGATGCGGATATCGCCGAAGGCGCTGCTGGCGGGGCTGGCGGCTATGGCGGCGAAGGCGGAGCTGGGGGTGTCGGTGGCGTTGGCGGCGTTGGCGGCGGCGGCGGAAGTGGTCCGACGTTCAACCCGATCGACTGCATCGGCTGCGTGGCGGAGAATTGTCCCTATACGCTTCAGTGCATCCAAGAACCGGCGTGCGTCGAAGGCTTGGGTTGTGCAGTGTCGCAGTGCTTGGCCGGTGGACAACCCGATCTGCTTTGCGTGACCGATTGCTTCAACGGCGACACGGGCATGGCCTACCTCGCGGTCCAAGCCATCACTTGCGTGTTCGACACCTGTGGCGATCCATGCGCCGGCGGTGCCGGGTTCCCGTTTTAACGTTCAGCCGCTCTCTTGAGCCGCGCCAGCCGTGCTACCCTCATCGTGTGGCAGGACCGCGCAAGCGAAGGCCAAGGCCCAAGACTTTCCGGATCGATCAGCATCCGGACTACAAGGCGCTTCCCAAGGACCGCTGCACGCTGACCATGCTGACGGGCCCGACACCAGGTGCCATCCAGCCTGTCAGCGGGGAGGCGGACGTCGTGCTGGGGCGGAGCGAAGAGCTCCCGGCGCGTATCGAAGACCGAGGGATCAGCGGTCACCATGCTCGAATCTACTGTCACCAAGGTGCGTTTTGGGTCGAGGATCTCAGCAGCACCAATGGCACCTTCGTCAACGGCATGCGGTTGGCGAGCGCCCATCAGTTGATGGATGGCGATCGCATCCAGTTGGGTGAGAACACGCTCATTCGCGTATCGCTGCAAGATGCCACCGAGCAGGAAGCCGCTCGCCGCATGTACAACGCGGCGGTTCAGGATCCGCTGACCGGGGTCTTCAACCGCGGCCACCTCGAAGCCAGCTTGGTGAGCGAATTCGCTTTTGCGCTGCGGCACAAGGTGCCCTTGTCCGTCCTTTTCGTAGACTTGGACCACTTCACGAAGGTCAACAACACCTACGGTCATCAGGCCGGTGACGCCGCGCTACAGCTCACGGCCCAAGCCATCCAGAATGCTGTGAGGATCGAAGACATGGTCACGCGGTACGGCGGCGAAGAGTTCGTGTTGGTCGCCCGCGGCATCGACTCGGCAGGTGGCGCCATCCTTGCCGAGCGGGTCCGGCGCACCGTCGAGTCGATCACGATACCGTTTCGCGGACAGGCGATTCGCATCACCGCTAGCGTGGGCGTAGCCACCCACGAGCCCAACACGCCATACGACAGCCACGAGCAGCTCATCGCTGCCGCCGATCGGGCGGTCTATCGCGCCAAGGCTGAGGGGCGCAATCGGGTATGTCAGGCGATGATGGCGGCGCCCGGATCTTGGCGACCTGATTAGCGCTCTCGAGTCATCGTTCCGCGCGAACGAAGCGCATGAACACCTCTTTGAGATCGGCGGGGCTCATCTTGGGGCGACCTAGATCGGCGCGTGACCCCTTGGACACACGCAATTCCAACAGCGCGGGGCCTCGCTGCTGATTGAGCGTCTCAACCGCAGAGGGCAGATCTGCGGGGCGGCTCAGCTGCTGGGCGTGCAGATAGCCGCAAGCCCGAGCGACCCCGCAAAGGTCGACATCGAATGCGACCGTGGGCTGTCCGCCGACGCTGTCGTGTGCGCCGTTGTTGACGACGACGTGACGGTAGTTCGGTGGAGCCATCGCGCCGATGATGGCCAGCCCGCCCATGTGCATGAGCGCCGCGCCGTCGCCATCGAGGCAGTACACGGGGCGGTCCGGCCGTTCGAGGGCTATGCCGAGAGCGATTTGAGACGCATGGCCCATCCCGCCAACGGTGAGCAGATCCGAGTCATGTACTTGTCCGCGTTGCTCACGAATCTCGTAGAGCTCTCGAGACGGTTTGCCGGTAGTCGACACGACAATCGCATTGGCTGGAAGCTGCTCTACCAGGCCCGCGATGGCTTGCTCACGGCTGAGCGGATAGGCCTGCTGTGCGCCCGACTTGCTGAGCTTGTATGGGCTGAAGGTTCCTTTGCGCACCACCAGCGCCTGGGCGGTCTTCTTCTCACGCGCACCAGCCACGGTTTGCGCAACCAGTGCGAGGGCCTCTGCCTCGTCGTCCGGAACAACCGCGTGGTCGACCCCAATGGCTTCGAGGGTAGCCAGCGTGACCCGTCCCATCTGCACGTGCTGCGGCTCGTCCTTCTTGCCGGGCTCGCCTCGCCAACCCACCACCAGAATCATGGGGATGCCATAGATTGCAGGATCGGTGAGGGAAGTGAGCGGATTGACTGCGTTGCCAATACCGGAGTTTTGCATGTACACGAGCCCCACCCCGCCCGTTGCCAGGTGGTGGCCCATGGCCAAAGCTACCGCGCTGCCTTCGTTGGCCGTGATGATGTGGCGCCCTGTCGGCGCATGATCCGTGACGTAGGCGCAGAAGTCCTTCAACAACGAGTCGGGCACGCCCGCGAAAAACGCTACGCCGCAGTCAACCAGTGACCCATAGAAACTCTCGGTACTGAGCACGTGGCGGAGCCTAGCCTGGATTGCCCCGAATTCACCGGGATTCTTGGGTTCGTCCCCCTCGTCCCCGTCGCTCTACCTCAAATGCGCCACGGCTGGGTGGCGAGGCGTAAGCGCTGGTCACACTGCCGCGCTGAGCGGTCGGGGCGCAGGCTCCAGGTGTAGTTCTTGCGGTGGATGCTGTCGCGCACGCGGAGAACCCAGCCGCCATGACGCCTGAACCCCGTCGAAGAGATATCCGGTCGTACCGGCCGCAGGCCGCGAAGCTTGTTGGCTGCCAGACGCGTCAGTTGCGTGTGCACTGCCGTGCGCCAGTCGATGCCGGCGGGGATTTGGTCACCTTTGCCGAACAGAACATGGCGGTGTCTGCGACCGTTGAACACCACCTCGCGCAGAATGATCTGGGGGCATTCCAGCGCTCCGCAGGGGAAGCGGGAAGCCTGAGCCTCGAGCACCCATAGCGCGTAGGGCGAATGGCCCAGGGTCGTGACGGCGACGCTTTGATTCGAGCGCATCCAGGTTTCGAGCGCGCCCATGGCGAAGCCCACGAGCTGGCCATCGCGTTTGGTCCAGGCGTCAGTCAGTACTGAGATTTCGCACCCGCCCGGGGTCATGCTGGCCACCGTCACATGTCGTTGTGCTTCGGAATGAGAAGAAGCAAACAAGCAGGTCGCGACCACCAGCAGACCGAGCAGCCGTGGCCAGGTTCGAGGCTTGTGGCGCGCGCGACGGTTCATGGTTGGATCTACGCTCGGCGATCGCAGACTCTTCCGTAGAAAACGCCCTCGTCCTCACCAGGCGAGGGAGGTCTTGTCAAAAGGCAGTCCGGCGAAGGTTGCCATGATGGCGCTGATGGCCGAACGAGCGCTCAGCTCCGAGACGCGATAGCTGTCGAGCGCCTTCTTGCCGAGAAGATCGCCAACCAGCTGATCTTCAGCTTTCCAGAAGCCGTGCACCGCCTCGGCGAGGGCCTTGTAGTCGGGCGGATCGGAGGTGATCAGTCCCCGCAGCTTCGGTCCGTGAACATCCCACAGCGCTTCGTAGCCTTGCTGGACGCGGCCCGCGTCCGTGCGATCCAGGCCGAGCAAATTGCGCAGTCCGGGCATCTTCTGGTCGAGCCATTTGTCGATCCACTCCTTGGAGCCGAGGTCTTGCAACGTGGCGACGATGGCGTTCTGGCTCGCTTTCCAGTGGAAGCGAACGTGCTTCTTGGCGATTTCGCACAGCGCCATCTGCTGTTCCTCCCAGCCGCTTGCACGCACCACGGCTGGGCCCTTCTTGCTCTTTTGCTTCTCGCGCTGCTCACGGCGCGTGCGCGCGTCCTGACGAATGGTCTTGAGGGCCACGTCCCAGGTGGCGCTCTGGCATTTGTCGAGCTCCCGACGACAGCGCACCAGCAGCGGCGAGGGGCTTGGTTTGGTCGGCGTTGCGGTCTCGGTGGTGTCAGTCTCAACACCGCCGCTGGCTTGCGGAGGCGCTGGATCGGGGCTGGTGCGCACATACGGCAGCACATTGAGAGCAACCGAGCCAAGCAGCACGGTGGCGGTGACGAAGAAGGCCGTCTTGTAGCCGCTCATAGAGTCGGTTTGGCCCAGTAGAGGCGCGGCTGCAAAGGGGATAGCACTTGCGTAAGTGGATGTAGGGTGATATCTCACCTCCGTGACAACTATGGCTATTCGCTTCCTTGCTCATCGTCTTCGTGGGCTCGTTTTGGTTTCGGTGTGCTCACTTTCTGCCTTGCTCGCGTGCGGCAGCGACGACACCACTTCTTCCAGCTCGAGCAGCGGGGCTGCCGGCGGCAACACCACCAGCAGCAGCGGCAACGGCGGCCAAGGTGGCTCGGGCGGTGGGGTGGGGGGGGGAGTCGGTGGAGCTGGCGGGCCGGCTGCTGGCGCGCTCGTGATCAACGAGATCATGTATGACCCACAGAAGAGCTCCGACAGCAACGGAGAGTGGGTCGAACTGTTCAACCCCGGCAGTGCCGCAGTGGACATCGACGGCTACACGTTGCGTGACAACGACGCCAACGTGCACGTCATCAAAGGCTCGGTTGTGGTTCCGGCCGGCGGTTTTGCGGTGTTGGCCCGCAACGGCACGGTGAAAGACAACGGCGGCGTCAATGCCGACTACGTCTACGGCGAGGATTTCTTTCTGGCAAACAGCACCGACGCCGTCGTGTTGGAGAACGGCTCCGGCGACCTGGTCGATAGTGTTTCCTATGGCAGCTCGGCGCCGTGGCCCGAGAAGAAAGCCGGCGTCAGTATCGAGCTGACCGCACCGGAAGCTGATAACGCAGAGCCCAGCAATTGGGCTCTGGCAGTTGCGCCATTTGGTGATGGTGATCTGGGCACGCCCGGCGCTCCCAACGGTGGGCAGCTTCCCACCTTCAGCATCGACGACAAGGTTGTAGGCTGGCACCAGCCCGCGCTGAAGACTTCGGTGTACTTCGCTCCCAACGACAACGTCGAGCCCAAGGTGCTCGAGCACCTCACGGCGGCCAGTAAGACAATTCGGTTGGCCTTCTTCAACATTCGACTTCCGGCGGTCAAAAACTTGCTCGTCCAGAAGGTGAACGACGGCGTCGATGTTCATGTCTTGCTCGATAAGAAGCAGCAAGACCTCGCCTACAACACCATGGGCGAAGAGCTCAAGAACGCGGGCGTTACCGTGACGCTGATAGAAAACCAACTCGCGGTCGACGCCACCATGCACAATAAGTTCGCCCTGCTCGATGGCAAGACGCTCATGGCTGGCTCGGCGAACTACTCTTTCACTGCGCTGAACAAGAGCGACGAGGACCTCGTCATTCTCGAAGACCCGGCTCTGGTGGCGCGCTACCAGCTCGAGTTCGACGAGCTCATCGCCGCAGGCGACGTCAGCAGCGCGCCCTATATGAACGGCGAGAAGATCCAAGCTTGGATGGGGCCCGAAGATGGCCTCAACTACAAGATCGCCGACGCTCTCGACGGGGCTCAAACCACGGCAGTGGTGGCCATGTTCCAGCTCAACGCGAGCAAGATCGTCGACGCATTGATTGCTGCTCACAAGCGCGGCGTGGTCGTGGTGGTGGTGCTCGACAAGATCCAAGCGGACCAGGTGGACGCCCTAGCCGACGAAGCGCTCGCTGTCGAGAACGTGCCTGTGCTGCTCGCCGACAACACCAACAGCAATTATGCCGAGATGCACTCGAAGTTCCTGGTCGTCGATCACAAGACGGTGCTGATGGGCTCATACAACTGGACCAACCTCGGCTCTTTCCACAACGACGAGAACATCCTCATCATCCAAGACGCCCACCTCGCGGCGCGCACGGAGGGCAAGCTGGCCGAGATGCTCTTGGACTACAAGGCGCCGCCAGCAGCCACGTTGGGCCTGACGACCGGTCCCCAGTCGGTGAGCTTCGAAGTGAGCAACGTGACGCTCGATCCTGGCCTGAAGCTGCGCATCAAGAGTGTCAACGGTGGCCCATTCCCCAACCCCGTCGAGCTCGACGGGGGCAGCGTGCAGGCCAACATCGAGGCTGGCACCCGCGTAACCTACAGCTACGAGATTTCCTACAACGGACAGGTGCTCGCGCAAGAGAGCGCTACCCGCAGCTTCACGGTGCCCTTCGCCCCCGGGCCCTTCACGGTGAAGGACGCTTTCGAGCAGTAGCAGATGACAACAGGCTAGAGTCCGATGAAGAACTGGGCTCGGAAGTTGAGCGTCCACAGATCGGTGAAGATCGTGTCGTTGTAACCGCTGAAGACGAAGTGCGGGAAAGCGAAGGTCGCGTGCACGTCGGCGATAGGCTCGTTGTCGATCGGGACGGTGCCCCCGACGCGGAAGCCCAGCGGGACGAAGATGGCGTCTTCGGCGTTGTCGAAGTTTGCGATCCCGAAACCGGTTGCGAGCCCTGCCCACAGTGGATCGATGATCTGAATGCTCGGCTCTACTGGGATGCCTGCGCCATTTGAAAATAGCATCGGATTGGCCCCAGCCATTGCGCCGATGGCGTCGCCCTGTTTGGGGATGACGACGCTGAAATTCAGGCCGCTATCGAGTCGGAAGATGTCACCCGCGTGGATGCGCACTGGAATGGCCGGGTTCAGGACGATGTTTTGGGCATTGTCGATGTAGAACATGAAGGTGCCACCGAGCTCGACGAGCTCAGCGTTCAAAAAACGGTAGGTCGCCCCTACGCGAAAAGCGCCATAGTCCGTCTCGGGATCGCCGAAGATCAGCGATAGCGCGTTCACATCGATCGTCATGTCGTCGAGGACACTGATGCTCGCGCCGACATCGAGAAGAAAAGCGGTGAAGTCGAAGCTAAGAACGCTGACTTCTTGCTTGAACTGCATCACAGTGAAGTCGAGCCGCGGGCTGAGCATCCATTGGGGCCCGGTGAGCGGACGCTGCGTGTACGCAACGGGCAGACCTGCGGGCGCCTCGGCTTCACTGGTAGGGGGGGGCGGAGGCTTTTCTGCCTCTGCTGGCAACGTTGTCAGCACCGCGCTGAGGGCGATGATGAAACCGGCTGAGCGTGTCCGAATTTGAACGTTGTTCACGTTCGTCTTGTCGCACTAGTGCCGCTGAGAGCCAAGCACTTTCAGGCTCACGGCAGGTCACTGCACAGTGGATCCTGCGGATGACAAGAGCCAGGCTTTCGCGCCTTGGTGGCCTTCGGCCTCGTTGGAGGCGTCGTCACGGTCGGGGGCTTGCTCGTGGCGACTTTCGGGCCGAGTGTGGTTTTGTGCTCGCGGTCTGGCCCCTGGGTGGATGGACGGTGCACGCTCTGCGGAGCGTGGGGCTCGACTGACGAAGGGCTGATTGTGCGAACCGCGACAGGCGCCGCACCTAGCCTACCAGTCCACGACCACCACCGGAATTTCAGCCGCTTTCGGACTTAGGCTACAACCCGTGGCGACCGCGCCGAACACGATTGCCATCCACAAGCTTCTCCTTGCCATCACGATTCGGACAACGTCGCGGAATCGAAGTTCCTTTGAACACCGCGTGCAGTGTGTGGCCTGGGGTTCCGAGTCTGGTAGGCGTACGGTACGCGAACTCTAAGCAGGAGGCTCGTAGGTGGTGATTGGAGTTCCTGAGCAGCAGAAGGCAACATGCGTGGCCGTGCGGCCTGATGGCGCGCGACTGGCCATTGGTACGGCGGATGGTCGCGTGCTGATTGGTGACGTCGACAGTGGTGCAGTGATTGGCAAGCTGCAGCGCTCGGATCATGTCATTCGTATCGCCTGGGCGGCGGATTCGTCCCGGCTGTTGGTTGCCGACACCAGTGGCAGGATCGCGTTCTACGACGGCGACGGTGGCAGCGCTCAATGGGAGCTCGAGACAGGCCACGGTTACTTGCGAGACATTTCTCTCGACCCATCGGGGGATCGTCTCGCCACCTGTGGAAGTGATGGAATGGTTCGCGTGTGGGACGGCAGCAGCATGAAAATGCTGTGGGAAAATGGGCAACCCGAGCGGTCCTACAATGCGGTAGGGTTCAGTGGCGATGTCGTGGCGATCGGCAGCTCGTCCGGAGCATTCGTCGTATTCAAAGGTCCGGGTGAGCACGGAGCACTCTTCAACGGTTCGCTATTCGGCTGGGGCGTTTCGGCTTTGGCTATCAATCCGCACAGCAAGGCGGCGGTGTTTGGCGGCGATCGCGGTGGGATGCAGGCGACGTCCACGGACTTGGAAGGCATGTGGCCCAAGCTACACAGCTGGCGACAGACGCCGCCAAAGCCGATCTGCGTCAACACGATGCAGTTCTCGCCGGACGGCAAGCGGTTCGTAGCGGCATGTAGTGACGGCGCGGCGCTTGTTTTCGACTGGGGTGAGCCACCGAGTCAAACAGGGGTGGAGCTGGGGAAGCCGTTTTGGCTGCGCAGGCCAAAGCCATCCTGGACCGAGGCCTTCATCATCTCTGGTGCTTGCTTCGATCCCTCCGGTCAGATCGTTTACACCTGCAGTTTCGATGGGAGCGTGCGGCGTTGGGATTTGCGCGATGAACGACCCCTCGAGTCGACATTGCTTCTTACGGTTGCGGGTGAACCTCCCGCTGGCGAAAGCGACCAAGAGGAGGGACTGCACTGGCGCTGGGGGCTGGTGGTAGGCAAGCCGACCGAGCCGTTGAAGCTCCCGCGTTGGAAGCTGTCGATGCCGTCGCTGAGGCCGCAGGTGTTCCCGCACTGCGTCGAAGACGAACGAGAGCTTCCCTTGGCCCTATTGGTGCTTGGAGACTTCAGCGGCCGCGAGGATCCTGAGCCCCTCGAGCAGCGGACGGTGCATCCCGTCGACCAAAGCAACTTCGATAGGGTGATGCAGCTGCTCAAACCCTCGGTGGAAGTAACGGTGGGAGACGCTGCAGAGCCGACCGAGCTGGTTTTCAGCGCTCTGTCCGACTTCGATCCGCTCAGCATTGCAGCCAAGCTCGGCCAGGATGGTGGCCAACGCAAGCCCGAGGCGCTGCGTGCGGTGGCGGCTCTTTTTGGTGACGATCGCTTCATTCGATTGGAGCGAATCTGGCGTGGACTCTGGCTGATGGCAGGCCGTGGCGCCGAGGTTGGCGATGTGCTGATCAGGATGGTCAACTGCAGCAAAGAGGACCTCTTCATCGACTTTGAAGACGCGCCCGATTTGGAGCGCAGCGGGCTTGGTCGTTTGATGTTGGCAGCTGAGTACGGCGGCTGGGGCGGAACGCCCTACGCGGCGGTCATCACCGATTACACCTTCGAGGACTCACGAGAAGATCAAGCCATGCTGGCTGCCTGCGCGCTTGTGGGAAACAAGGCGCTGGCTCCGTTTTTCGTACAAGCCGGCCCCAAGTTGCTCGGCCTGCAGAGCTGGACAGAGCTGATCGCGACACGCGACCTGGGCGAAGGTGCGTTGGCGTCGGCGCTCGAGCAGTCCGCCAACCCCTTCTGCTTTGAGGTGGCGCCGAGCTTCACCGAATTGCGCTCTCGATCCGAAGCGGTATTTCTGGGGCTGTGTTTGCCGCGCGTGGTCGTGCGCCCGCCCATTGCCTTTGGCCAAGAGGGATGCTTGGCTCCGTCCCACGCTGGGGCAGCTTTTGCGGTGGGCTGTCAGTTGATTCAGAGCTTTGGCGGGCACCGCACTTGCTCCTATTTCGATGACCAGCCGATGAGGACGGCAGAAGCGCTGAAGCAGGCAGCAGGCTATTCGGTCGAGGTCGTCGTAGACGACGAACGCGCCCGTGAGCTGTCGAGATTGGGATTCATCCCGACTGCCCCGGCTGACGACGGGCAAGTGCGTATCGTTTCCGCTGTGTCTTGCTACCGACCGCCGGGGCTGCGACAAGGAGGTAGCTCCGGCATGGCACATGAGGTGCGCAGGGCGCTGGGATGCACCTTCATCGTCTCGCGATTGGTTCAGCAGTTGCGTCTGTTGGCACTCGGATCGACGCAGCGCGACCCCCAGCAGCTAGCAGC
>CAZRGL010000432.1:0-10096 GCA_964599485.1 uncultured Polyangiaceae bacterium | reverse complement strand
GGACGCTTGCTGCAACCGCGCGGCTCCCGCATCGAGGTGCGGGTAGCTCCTGGCGAGCACACCATCGTGGCGGAGAAGCTTGGCAAGTTGCCCGCGGTTCGCAACGTCACGCTCAGCGCTCGGCAACAGCTCGTGGTCGAGCTGCGCCTCGATGACTCCAGCGGCGGGCAACCGAAGATCGTCATCGTCGAAAAGGCTGCATCAGCCCAGCCGATCGTCGGGTTGGCGATCGCCGGCGTGGGCTTGGCCGGCCTGGGTTTGGCCGCCGCCTTCGGGGTGCTCGCTGCCGACGCCGACAAGGAGGCCGCCGCCCGCTGTGCCAACACGGCGCCGAGTCTATGCGACGAAGCGGGCGCTGCCCTGGGCGATACCGCCGTGACGCGGGCCACTGTCTCGACGGTGAGCTTCGTACTGGGCGGAGCCACTGTTGTGGCTGGCGCGACTGTATTCCTCACTTCGCCCCGCGAAGGAGACAGCTCTTCCAACCCCGATGGCAAGCCGGCGACGCTCACGGTTTCTTGGTCATCACGCAATAGCGGCGCCAGCGTGGGTCTGACCGTGCCCTGGTAGACTACGGCTGAGCAGGATCGCGACGATGTTCGACGACAAGACCAAAACAGCAGATGGGTTGGAGCCGGCGCCCGCGGCTGCGCAGATCCTCCACCCGATGCTGAGCGTCGTTCACCACTCCGATCCTGAATTCCGTGGCAATCGCCATGTGCTCAACAAGGACGGCTCGCTCACTCTGGGTCGGGGCTCGCGCGCATTTGGCTCTGGGGCGCTCGACGATACGCGTGTGTCCCAGCATCACCTGGCAGTCGTTCGCAAAGGCGAATCAATCCTGGTCCGCGACTTGGGTAGCCATAACGGCACGATGGTCAACGGCAAAGCAATCGAAGAGCAGCAGCTCAGCAGCGGAGACGTGGTGTCATTCGGGCCAGTCATGTTGCTGCACCATTGGGGACGGCGTGCGCTGCCCGTTGCGATTGAGGGCTCGGATCTGGTGGCGACCAGCAGCGCGATGGCCGACGTGCTCGAGCAAGTTGAGCTTTTGGCGGGCGAGACTGCGACCGCGCTCATTCAGGGCGAGACCGGTGCTGGCAAGGAAGTCATCGCTCGCGAAATCCACCGCCGCAGCGGACGGGCCGGTGAGCTGGTGGCCATCAACTGCGGCGCCGTCGCTGACGGCGTGCTCAGCAGTGAGCTGTTCGGACATGCCCGCGGGGCGTTTTCCGGCGCAGGACAGGAGCGCACTGGTTTGGTGGCTACCGCCACAGGGGGCACGCTTCTGCTCGACGAAATCGGCGACGCCTCCGCTGCCATGCAAGCGAGCCTGCTGCGGCTACTCGACAAGCGCGAATACCGACGCGTCGGCGAAGACCAGACACGAAGCAGCGATGCGCGCTTTCTCGCTGCCACCCACGTGCCGCTCGAAGAGCTCGCTGCCGCTGGGCACTTTCGCGAAGATCTGCTCGCCCGGCTCAACCGCTGGACCGTCCACGTGCCCGCTCTGCGACAACGTCGCGAAGACATCATGCCGCTGACTTGGGCTTTCCTGATGAGCCGGCTCGGCGGGCAAGCCAACCCATCGGCTGCGTTGACCTTGGCGCTCGTCCGCTACGACTGGCCCAAGAATGTGCGAGAGCTGCACTCCGTGGTCGAGCAGGCGGCGGTCGAATCACGTGGCTCGCTGCAGATTGCCCTGACTCAGCGCGTTGCCTCTCGTCTACGTCTGCGCTCTGATCCGGATGTCGCGCCTCCATCGCCGATCTCTGTGCCTGGCCAGCCGACAACCAGTCCGCGACAGCGGCCAAGCCGGCCCACCGCCGCCGAGATTACGCAGCTCTTCTCCGAAGTCGAAGGCAACGCCAGAGCGCTCGCGTCACGCCTCGATGTGAGCCGCGCCACCCTGTACCGCTGGATTGGCGAGCTCGGCCTATCGATGCAGCAGCTGCGCGAAGCGCGAGATGCCTCCGGGCATGGTAGTGCGGCAAAGGGTAAGCGCAGAGGTTGAGCATGGCCACGTCGACTCGTCCCTCACCGCATGCTGCCGCGCCCATTGCTCTGGCCGCTGCGCTGTTTGCGGGACTGCTGCAGATGAGCTGCCAGCAGGTGCTCGACATTCCCGATCGCTCCGCAGCGCCCCATCTCGAATGCGCGCAGGGCAGCTGCACCTGCGCCGCTGGCTACGGCGACTGCGACGCCGATCTCACGAACGGCTGCGAGACGGATCTGCAATCGAGCCCGACGCACTGCGGCGCTTGCAGCCACGATTGTCTAGGCGGAGGCTGTGAGCAGGGGCAATGTCAGCCGCTGTTGCTCGCCAGCTCCATCGACGTGAGCGCGGCCGCCAGGCTCAGCGTTGACGAGCTGCGGGTGATCTACTGCTCGGCCGACGGTATCCACCGCCTCGAGTTGGGCGCTTCGAGTAGCGATGACCCTGGCGACCACCAAGTTGCCACTTCCTCCGATTCGGTGCTGAGCGTGGTCCATCGCGACGAAGCAATCTATTGGTCAGCCGGTAGCGCAATCACCAGCCTCACCGGCGTGTTTTACCAGCAGGCGGGCGCCAAACCGCAACAGCTCGCCATCGCCGGCGACTACCTGTTTTGGACCCAGCGAGGTAGCGGAGGCGTCGCTCATTCCGTCAACAAGCGCGCGCTGCTCGGCGGTGACGTCGTCGAGCTGACCACGCTCGAAGAGCCACCTGATTTGCTGGGCGCAAGCACCAGCACCTTCTACTTTGGCGCCCGCGTCGGCCAGCAACACGGCCTGTTCCGGGCGAGTGCTCCTGCCACGCCCATCGTCACCTGGACGCCCTTGCAGACGACCATGATGGTGGTGCTGTCGGCGGCCCTGGACGAGCACTACGTGTACTTCAATCGCCCCACGGGGAAGGCACAAGGTACCGAGCTGTGGCGCTTGTCTCACGACGGCGAGGCGGACGGCGCAACGAAAATGGTCGACTCCGACGACATTCGTAGCTTCACGCTGGATGGTGACTATCTCTACTTCACCGACAGCAACGGCTCGGTGCAACGAGTCGGCGACGATGGCGGCTCGCCCGAGCTAATCGTCGGCTCGCAAAACAACCCCACGGCGGTAGCCACCAACTCGCAGGCGGTGTTTTGGCTGACGACCTACCAGGGCGCGAGCAGCACGGTGGCCGATTTGCTCATGGTGGCAAAACCGCCGGTTGGGCAATAGGCGAGCGCCTTTCCCTCGAGACATGTCTCGTGAGACTGACGGCGCTGGATGAGACATGTCTCGATGGCGCTAAGCTCTCGATATTTGGTCGGCATGCCCTTTGTATTGGCTAAGAGACATGAACAAGACAAAACAGCTCGGTTTCGGTGGAGCAGCGATGATCGCCCTGGCGATGGCGCTCTGTGTTGGATGTGGCGACTCGACCAACGGGGCGGGCGAGATCGGTGGCTCTGACTCGACGCAAGCCGTTGGGGGAGGCGGACAAGCAGCTCAAGGAGGCGCCAGCAGCGGCTCAGGAGGCGCCGCGGCTCAGGGCGGTAGCGGCGGCGTCCTGCGCCTCGGTCAAGGTGTGGGGGTGTTCTACGGAGACAGCAAGCCGGCGGGCGATGACCTCATCGAAAAGCCGCTCATTTGGCGCGAGCACCTCGATGCAATCGAAATCTTGGTGGGCGGCAACTGGAAGTACTGGCAGTGGTCGACGAGCGGCACCGTGCAGGAGCGGGCTACCAAGCAGTCAGCTGCTCTGGCGGACGAGGTCCGACAATGGCTCGACGCCTTGCACGCCAACTCGATGCAGGGCGCGGTGAGCATCAATTTCCAGGGCTCACTACCGGGCGTCAGCTACGAAGAGATGACCGAAGCTGGTGACAAGCTCGCCGCCTATCATGCATATGGTTTCGATCTCGACACCGGCAAGCGAGTGGAGACGGAAGGCTTCGACTGGCACAACGAGGCAGCTCGCGCCTACGCCCTTGGGGCTTTCACAGACGTGTCTTTGCTGATTGGACCCACGGTCGATTGGTTGTTCATCAACGAGTCGAGCTTCAAGGCCAACGTCGAGTGGTACGACGCACACATCTTCAGCGATGCGTCGCTGGCAGATTTCTCGAGCTTCAGCGGCTCGACCAAAGGCTTGCCGATCGATCTGAACGATCTTCCAAACGGTGTGACGCTGGCCGAGCCCGAGCTGTTCAACACCTCGCCATCAGCCGAAGACTGGGCGCAGCTCGAGGCCTGGCGGCGGCACACCTACGGCGTGCAGATGGATGTGCTGACCAAAGGGTTCGCGGCCGGCCAGAGCGCCAACCCCAACTATCGCGGCGCCATTTGGTTCCAAGCCTACACCCAGGTCGATCCCCAAAGCGGATTGCTCGACGTTGTCTTCGCCGTCCCCGGTGTGACACATGGTGTCGTGGAGTATTTGTTGCAGCCGGCCGCTGGCAATCCCCATTGGGACGCCTGGTCGGCGGCCGCGAGCGCCAATGGCAAACCACTGGGCGCTTTTGCTCAGATGAGCAAGCTCGACGTCGGTGGAGGTCAAGGTGTGAGCTACCAGCCAGGTCTGTCCACCAGCAAGCTCGACGAGCTGCTCACCATGGCTATCGGCCAAGAGCAAGTGCCCATCATGGTCATGTACCAGGCCGATTGCTTCGATCCGGATCCGGCCGTGTCAGGGACCGCTCACAATCCGGAACAGATCGCCACCTGGGACGCCTGGACGCTGCCCAAACCCTGAGGGCGCGCGAAGCACGACCGGTCTGTGCGGGAACGGCTCGCCAGCTGTCACCTCCCGAACCTCAATGTCGAGGAGGCGTGTACGGTGAGCACGGAGGAAAGGCGACCGATCAGTCGCAGTTGCCTTGGCAGCTGCCGGCCGTACAGGTTGGGTTGCAGTTTGGCAGCCCATTGCACACCGGGCAGTTGGGATTGGGTGGGTAGGGGCCGCAGGCGACGTTCCACTCGTCGTTGACCGCGTCGAGCTCCGGCTGGCCACCGGCTAAGTACAGCAGGCCCGAGCAGTGGTCCCAATGGGGCACCCACAGTCCGCAGCCCGTGTGCTTCACACAGTCGGTCGCGTAGCTGCACTGCTTGCCCACCAGCAGGCTGTCATCGAAGTCGGTCTCGATGCGGTTGCACACGCGGCCGCTGCACTCGGGGGCGCAATGGCCGCCGAGCACGAAATCACCCTGGCGCCGCTCGCACAACCGGACAGTTTTGGGTCCGCACCCGTGGTCTCGCCTTCTTGGGTGCTGGCAGACGCTTCGAGGCTCGAAATAGGAGCGTCATTGTCCGTCAAGACACCCGTACCGGACAGTTTTGGGTCCGCACCTTCGCCGCCTAGCACGAGCTGCTCGGAGGACGCTTCGGGCTGCCAGCCAAGCCGCCGCAAGAGCTTGCGAACCGCCTTCTCGTTGACACCGAGCGTCCGCGCAATCTCGCGGGTGCTCTTGCCCTGGGCTTTCAAGCGGCCGACGAGCTCAACGCGCGTCTCGGGCAGCCTCGGCCGACCGCGCGGGTAGCCTCTCGGCCGCCCGAGAGCGGATAACCCGCCCTCCTCGAGGCGTCGCTGGTGGCGTCGCACCGTCCGCTCGCAGCATCCAAACGCTCGGGCCACCTCCCTCTGTGTCGCATGGCCCTGATCGACCAGCGAGGCCATGGCCAGCGCCTCGCCCGACCGGTCCTCGATAGGTAGTGCGCAACCACGACCCGACGCGCCGTCACGACGCGGTAGCCCTCCCGAGCCCGATGCTGGCAGACCCCATTGACCCACACGGCGTCCGTCACCACTTCGGCCAAACCCAACCCCTGCTGTCCGCTTGCCGTCACGGACACAACATGAGCTGTGGGAAGAAAAAACCGGACAGTTTTGGGTCCGCACCCCCTGTCAGCCACCCGGGACCTAAGTCCCCATCATCGCGTCACTGCGCCCGGCCCATGTCAGGAGGTCTGGACTCAGACACGGACCCGGACTCCAGACCTCTTGACACACCCAGTCTTCGAGCTGTTCGGTCAGATGCTGGTTGGTGCCTCAAATGGCCCCACCCCTCGCGTCGGCGTGGCTGTTGCGATGATGCGAGGCTAGGTTACGTTCGTCCTTTCTGGGGCCGGCCTGGTCGGGTGCGAGCGGGTGCGCGATAGGGTGCGCGTGGTCGGAATCGGGGGCGTGGCCGTGGTCGGGGCGTGACCGTGGTCGGGGCGTGACCGTGGTCGGGACCAACTGCGGCGCGGACCTGCTTGACGTCTACAACTTACAGTCGACGAGCTCGAGTAGCTCGTCTCCGCGCCCGTACTGTTCGTCTTGCGGATAGCCTATGCCTTCGAGGATGTTGTACAGCTGTGTATGGATGTCGCTGAGCGTCTCGTCACGACGGTTGTCGGCATTTGGTGAGTCCTGCACGCAGATGAACTTGTCAGTGCCGCACGCATCGAGCGAGTCGCAGTAGTCGTTGCGGCTCGCCACGTCGTGCAGGTTCTTGTCGCCGAAGAAACCTTCTCCGTCGATGAGCACCAGCCTGACGTCGCTTGCTTTGGAGTCGATGACGGCGCCATAGGGGTCGGCTCCAAGGCGGCCGAAGACAGCGATGTCGGCCCGATAGCCCACCTCGAGCTTGCCTAGATAGTCTTGCAAGCCGACGACAATCGCGCCGTCGCTCGTAGCCATCTTCCAAAGCTGCTTCGTCGTGATCTCGGCGATGTTGGCGCTTTGGCCGTAGCCGAGCGCAAAGCGCATCTCCGAGAGCATTTCGTCTGTGCCCGACGGCGTCCAATCGGGGCCGAGCCCTGTGACGATGCCAAGCTGCAAGATGCGCTCGATCGGTGCTGTCACACCCGGGCCGTAGAGCGCGAAGTTGCTCGAAGGTGACCAGACGATCTTCGAGTTGGTGTCTTTGGTTTCTTGCAGCTGCTTTTCGGTCAACGGGATGGAATGGATGAGCACCGCGGTGGACTTGTAGAGCAGCGTTGTGCCGTTGTGTCGGTTCTCACGTGGGTCACGGCCGGCAAAGGAGTCGAACTCTTCGTCGATGTGGTTGCCGCTGACTCCTTCAGCCATGTGGACGTGGTAGCGCGTGGTCGGCTCGAGCTGCAGGTCCATTTCCGCGATGAGCTTGGCGGCATCTGCGTCGTTGATGTCGCGCACGGAAGCGATTCTCGCGTGCATGTGATCGTAGCCCAGGTCGTGATAGCGGTTGGCGTTGCGCACGCCCCAATTGATGCATGAGCCCGCCGCCGAGGGCTGGCCCTGCATGGTCGTGGTGCCGTGCACCACCGAGCGAAGCTCGCCCCATTTGGCGCCAGGACAGTAGTGGGAGTTGGAGCTGCGGTGGGCAGCGTAGGGCTCGATGTGCGCCTCGTATTGGGGATCGTCGGCCCATTCGTAGCGGTTGTTGAAGGTCTTGGGCGGATTGGGTACCCACTCGGGCAGGAAGTTGTAGGCCAGGTGGTTGTGCGAGTCGATCAAGCCTGGCGAGATGGTGCCATGCGTATCGATCCACGTCGCTTCGCCGGCGCCAGTCTCCCCGGTGCAGTCGGCCTTCACGCAGGTGATGAGGTTGTCGATGACGAGCACGTCGCCGGGATCGAGAACACCACTGGGGGTGAGGACCACGCCGCGCAACAGGAGCCCTTTGGTGCCGGTTTGGAGCACCTCGGCTGGTGGCGACTGGGTAGAGGCCCCGCCGCCGTTGCCGCCGTTGCCGCTGCCGCCTGTGTTTTCGCCGCCTGCTCCAGCAGTGCCGCCAGAACCAGCAGAGCCTCCAGAGCCTCCCTGGTTGCCGCTACTGGTCGTCGTGGTGCTGGTGGGTGGATTGTCGGTGGAACCGCTGCCGCACGCCGTGGCGCCCAGCAATGCCGCCGCGCCAACAACTGTCATTACCAAGCGCATCATGTGATGGTATCGGAAATCCATGGCGTCCGCCTTGTCCGCGCCGAGTAAACCGGAGACGAAGCATGTTCTCGAGCAAAAGAGGGTGGCGCTGGGTCACCATTTCAGCCATAGCGTTCGCGCTTTTTTCGGGTGGTTGCGAGCCCGCAAGTGCGTGCAAGAAGTGGCAGGTCAAGACCGTGAAGATCAAGAGCAGCCAGAAAGAGCAGGCCCTGGCCATAGAGGAAGGTTGGGAGCCTTTCGGCAACGTCGCCATCAGACGCGTTTGGCTGCGGCGTTGTGCTCAGTGACCGCTCAGTGCTGACAATCGGACGCTGCTGTGAGCTGCGTCACACCCAACCTGTGCGGCAGTGCTTAGCTTGTTGGCATGAGCATGAGTCGAGCAGATACCGCCGCAGTGTTGAGCTTCATCGTCCCGGGCTTCGGCCAGATATACAACGGTGACTGGCTACGTGGGATCTTCTGGCTCATCGTGACGCCCGGCTTCTGGATTGGCAGTGGCGGCACGCTGGGTTGGATCTGTCACATCGTCAGCGCCTACACCGCCTACCGCCGCGCCGAAAAGAGCCGGCTGGCAGAGGGCGGGATGCGGACGGCTTGAGCGCGTCTCGTCATTCTGACGTGGAAGGTTCTTCTTTGGGGCAGCTGTCTGCTTCCCAGCTTTCGTAGGCCGCGTTGATTTTCGCGATGGTGGACCAGCGCACGTGGCCCGAGTCGACCAGCGGGCCGATTAGCTCGCCCAGAACCTCGTCATAGGCTGCCAGATCCGCTTGAAACTCCGCCCCAGCAACGTACTCGGCGATGTTCTTGCCGGTCAGCGACTGGAAATGATCCACATGATCGACGAAGGCGTAAGAGTTGATCTGCCCGGCTACCACCTTGCTCAGCGCACTGGTCAAATAGCGTTCGACCAGCTCGTAGGTCTGCGACTTGACCCGCAGCACCGAGGTTCCGGTGGAAGGCATGAACACCAAGGAGCCATTGCGCTGATGTACGGCCCAGCCAGCCTCGTTCTCGAGAGGCGACAAGGAAGCTGGCCGCCAGGGGTTGAGGTAGTAGCCCAGCGCTGGAAACTGGGTGTACTGGTACTTGTAGGCGCTCAGGGTCGTGAAACCGATCTCGGACAAGCGGCCCAGCTCGGCCTGATCGAAGTTGCCGTTGTGGTCGGTGACCGGCCCGGAGTCGAGTTTCTCGAGGGCATCTTGGCGCTCTTTGACGTAGGCGATGACGTCGTCCATCGTCGGATCGGGACCTTTGGGGCCGTGGGTATGGGTCGACCAAGTCACGCCGTAATTCTCGGTGAGCCGTTTGACGAAGTCTTTGTCGAACTCCTCTGAGCCCTGCAAGATCGCCAGCTCTGGCTGTATCACCAAAGTTGCCCCGTGCTTGTGGAACAGTCTTGCCAACTCCTCGAAGACTGTGGCCTTGGCGGTGAATGTCGCCTCGTCCTCTTTGACGGATTCCGGATCCTCGATGTGGATGAGCCAATACAACCTGAGCGGCTCGACCGCTGCGGCCGGTACGGTGGCCGTCTGATAAACCTGCGCCGTCATCGAAACCTCGTCGAGGTAGACGTCGGCCGGGGCGTTCACGACGATCTCTAGTTGGTAGTAGGTGGGGTTGCTTGAGATGTCCTTGCTGATTGAGAAGTCGGTCCAATCAGAGAGCGGACTGGGGTTGCTGATCTTGACTGGCAAGACGATGGCGCCGTCGTCATCGAGCTGGTTGTGCGTGACCGGAATGACGCGCGCGCTGATGGCCTTGGCCGCGCCGCGAAACCACGCTGAGAAAGTGTAGTTGAAGCCCTTGACGAAATAGAGCTTCTGTCTGAGCGTCGCGGCGCCCGTGCTGAGCTTGAAGTGCATGCTCGCGCTGCCTTGCTGGGCCTGCTCGGAGCTGACGGTGACGCCCTGCCCGTCGATGACCCAATCGCCAGCGGGAGACTCGAAACCGCCGCCTTCGACGTAGTTGCGCTGTTCTCGATCGGGATGGCCCAAATCGCCGCCTGGCACGATGAGGCATTGTCCCTCGGTGCCTGAATCCGCGTCGAGATTGCTCTGCCCGCTCGAGCATGCGCTGATCGAAGCGACGAAGGCGACCAGCATTGCAGCTGCCGGGTGGGACCGACGGGTGTTCATTGGGGATCTCGCATGCATTTCACTGGCTCGTCTTTTCACTGGCTCGTCTTTTCACTGGCTCGTCTTTTCACTGGCTCGTCTTTTCACT
>CAZRGL010000431.1:0-10103 GCA_964599485.1 uncultured Polyangiaceae bacterium | reverse complement strand
GCGTATCCGCGCGCGTCCGGGCGATGGTCGTCTTGCCCGAGCCGCTGCCCCCGGCGATGCCGATGACGAAAGGGCGTTGTGCAGGATTGCGGCTCAACGGGCCCGACAAGCGTAGCGCAGTCGACCCCGCGCGAAGCGGAACGCGTCCGTTGCTTGGCGTTTGCGATGCAAAGAGACGTCCAAGCGGCGCTTTTGCGCCACGCAAGCGCGTCGGTTGTTTCGACTCCGCAGCAAGCAAGTCGAGTACGCAACCGCATTTACATCGCAATCGCGCGTCGCCCGAGAGAGCGTTGTCTGTGCCGCTCGCGCCTCAGCTCTCGCCTGAGCGCAGCTTGGTCCGCCGTAGACAGCCGTGGCGACCGTTAGAATGGTCCCCGCCACCATCGCTACTAGAAAAGCCAGCCGCGTTTTCATGATACACGTTTCCCGTGAGCCCCATCCAAACATACACGATTTGGGGGGCTTGGGCTAGAACCTGCCGACTCCGCGAGGAGGCAAACCGATGCTCTGCTCGACCTCGATACTGGCGTCCAGTCGGTAGCCAGCAGCGTCGGAAACAAGGCGATGGAGCACTGAACGTTCGGCATCTGCGACAAAACAAGCGGCTTCGCAGCTCGGGCCCTCCGGGGGAGCGTAGGGAGTGATGCAGCGGACCTCCCCGAGCTCGAAAGGCAACTTGTTCCCGCGAAGCACGATTTCGACAGCCGCAGTGGTCGGATCCAAGGCCACCACGGCGTCCGTCTCGTCATCTTGCCCCATTTGTCCGAAGTGACCCAGCACGGTCGTGAGCACATGCCCCTGTTGGTCGAAGTCGACGCTGAAGCCCAGCGGCTGGCCGACCATGGCGGCGGCTTCGAAACGAGCTTGTTCGGCGAGCGACCCGTCGGCTCCGAAAGTCAGCAGGACCAAACCGGACTCGGCTAGCGAGGAGGTAGAGTCACCCGAAAAGCTGCCCGAACAACCAACCGCCAGCCGCCGCGAGTCCAGCGCGGTGTCTTGTCGATACGGTGGCTCGATAGCCAGCGCGCTACAGCCGTGGAGCCCAGTGAGCACCTTGGTGCTGATCAAGTTGCTGGTTTCAGTGTCGATCACCGCGAGCCGTGAGGGTGCCGAGCTGCTGAAGTCCCCGTTGTAGGCAGCTAGCAGCACGAACAACAGACGGCTTCCGTCATGGACCATGCGGTTGGCCCGCGGCTGATGGCCTGGCGCGTCGGCTACGGTTTCACTGAGGTCAACCCGTCCAGTGATCGCCGGCGGTACGCGAGGATCGACGATGAGCAAGTCGCCCCCAGCGTCCAACGGCTCGGTTCCGGGTGCTGGGTTGGTCGCGAAACGCGAGACGTAGGCGGTGGCTTCATCCACACGCAAGTAGTCTTGCGGATTGGCGGCGAAGCCGGTGCCGACGTCGAGCTGAGCCAACACCGCGCCAGTTTCGATCGAAACCCACGTCAGAATCGAAGCAGGGTAGCGGTCGACAAGCACCGCGCTGGCCCCGTTTGCAGCGCTGCTGGGCACCACGACATCACCGCTGAGAGGAGCAGACAGCTCGGTCGAGCTCGAAGCCGATGAGATGAACGAGGGCGACAGCACCTGGCCCGTGTTGCTCAGCAAGGCCACGTTGGTCGACTGGTAGTCGGTGTGCACGATGACCAGGCCTCGACCGCAAGGTCCTGCCGCCACTGTGGTCCCGCCGGTGTTGCCGCTCGGATCGGCGACGCCGCAGGCCAACAAGCACAGCGCCAGTGAGCCCAACGCCAGCTTGCTCGCCACCGGTCGATGTCTCGCTAGTTGCAGCTTGCCTGCCAGTTTCATTGCCACCGGGCCTCCACGCTCATGTAACCCGCACGCCCCGCCAGTGGGTAGCCGATCAGGTCGAATGCCCGCTGATCGAGCACGTTGGCCAACCTCCCGCGCAGGGCCAGACGTTTCTTCGTCAGCACGATGGCCACGTCGATATCGAGCTGGTCCTGGGGTTCGAGCACCACCAAGCCCGCTGGATCGGCCACCCGCGAGGAGCGGTAGCGGTAGTGCACTGCGGCGCTGGCTTGCTCGAGCCCGATGAGCGGCCATGCCGGGGAACGCAACTGAAGCTTTGGTGCCACGACGAGTCGAGACTGAAAGGGCAAGAAGTCGTTGCTGGTTTGCCGCCCGTCGGACACGTCCCGGGAGTCGAGCGCGGTCAGCGACAAACTAGCGCGCAACACCCGCCAGGCGCTCAGACCCGCGGCAAGCTCGACACCGAGTGCCCGCGCCGAGCCAACATTGTAGGGCCGAACGACGCCGAGCGATGAGCGTCGAAATGCGACCAAGTCGGTGGCGAAACGAGCGAAGCCCACGAGCTGGCCGTAGCCAAACAGCCAACCAGTGCGGCCGCGGGTGCTCACGCCGAGATCAGCGGTGTAGCCCTGCTCCGGCACGAGCTCGTCGTTGCCGCGCACCGCGGCGGATATCCCGAACAGCTCGCCGAGCGCGGGGACGCGTTGATAGCGACCTAGGTTGGCGAACACCGAGATCGGCTCGCTGATCCGCACCCGAGCGCCGAGGCGCAGGTCCGGCGCGAACTGGGCGCAGGTCTCGTCCTGGGCCCCCGCGGCTGTCGAGTGACAGCTCAGCGCCGACATGGCGACCAGATCGGCGCGCCGGCCCAACGAAACCTTCGCATCAATCTCGGAACGGAGCACGTGCCGGCGGGCTTGCAGATCGCTACGCGCACCTCGTTGAGCGGTCCGAATCAGTTGCAGCTCTTGACCCACGCCTAGCGCGAGCCACAGCCAGCTGGTGGGGTCGAACGCCAGCCGCAACCGTTGGCCGGCGCGCTGTCCCGTGGTGACGACATGGGTGGCCAGTCCGAGCTCTTGGAGCGGATCGCGGAGCTGATAGCGGGTCGCCAGACCGTTCACTTCTACGCGCAGCTCACAGCCGGGTCGATGCGCTTCATTTTCGGGAGACTCAGGACTGCGCTGGGCACAAGGGAAACGACCAGAGGCGCCAGCCAACCAACGCTGCAAGCGGTGACGTGCCTCGCGCGCGCCGTTGAGCTGCAATCCGGGTGCGCCGGCCTCCCGTGAGAACCCGTTGACGACGATGTTGAGACGCCCACTGCCGACCCGAAGCCGCCCCACGGTCCACATGTCGAGGTCACTGTGGTCAGCGTTCTGCCGCTGGCGCACGACATCGTCGCCGGTCACGAAGCGGGTTCCGCCATCATCGAGGTAGCTGAAGTCGCCGCGCGCTGCATGGTACCGCAAGGCGAGCGCCGCCCCGCCCTCGACTCCGCCCATCGCCAACGCCAAACGGGCCTCTCGCTCGCCGAAGGAGCCGACGCCCAGCAGCGCCCCAGCGGCGGTCCGGCGGGGTAGGCGGGGCTCGAACAAGATCGCACCGCCGATGCCGAAGCGATCTGCGTCTGCGGGAGCGTGGCCGCGATAGACCTCGATGCGCTGCAGCATCCACAGTGGCAAGCTCGACAGGTTGGCGGTGCCGGTCAGGTCGTCGTTGAGGCGGACTCCCGCCAAGTAGACTGGCGTCTGGGCGCTGCTAGCACCACGCAGCGAAGCAGTTGCCATGTCCACCGCGCTTCCGCTGCGCGTGGTCTGTATCGATGGAACGTTGGCGAGCGCGTCGGCGGCAGTTTGGCCAGGAGACTGCATGTCTTCGCTCGACACCACGAAAACCGCCGCGGTTGGATCACGCAGCCGTGCAGTCGGCGAGCGCAGCTGTTTGCCATGCACGACGACGTCAACCGCTTCTGGCGGTCGCTCTGCGGGCAGCTCGGTGGCCGGGAGAGGCTCGTTCGGCGGCACCTCTGCGCGGGCGGACGCGCCCCAGGACAGCAACACCAATGCTGTCAGAAGCCTCGTCTGCCGCGATGCCAGTTGGCGCATCAAGGACAAGCCGCGTTCACGATGCCCACGGCGTCCAGATCGAACACACCTGCCATGCCGGTGATGTCGGCCCGATCGACGATGCGCACATAGCGGGCCTGAGTTACGCCCACGTCGGCAAGATCGAACCAATCGCCTCCTGCTTCTTGTGGCGTGAACGCCCCTTCGACGCCATCGAGATAGACGGGGCCATGGCCTGCGCAGCTGCCGTACGGTGGCTCGGTGGCGGAGCAAGGAAAGGACTGCCAGCTTTGTCCGTCGCCGCTCACGGACACGGTTCCGAGCTCTGCGAAGGTCGAGTCGTTGGCTACAAAAGGGTTCTCGAAGACGACGAAGTCGGGTCCCGGACCGTCCACGATGGCGTTTTGGGCGAAGGCGAGCACGATTTCGCCACCATTGCCCAGCGAGACGACGTCGAGCGAGCCTGCGCAGCAGCCGCTTCCACGTGGTGGGCCCAACACCACATCGGGCATCGCGCCCTGGCCGAAGGCTTGCCCCGACCCGTAGCTGGCTGACATCACGTTGGTGGCAAATCGTGATGCAGACTCACCACACTGCAATGGGCCTAGCCGCACCGCCCAGCCAGCTGCATCTGGTCCAGTCTGTGAGGAGCCAGTTTGCTGCGAGCTCGTATCGGCAGCGTCGGCTTGCTCATCTTGGGGGCCGCCGGAGCAGGCCGCCAGGCTGACTACGAGTCCGCAAGTTGCCGCGGACCGTAAAACTCCAATTGTTCTCCGCACTTTCTCACCTCTTGCGACAGTCACCCGTGTCGCTTGTCAAGGGTTGAGTCTGCAGTCGGTCTCCTGGCTCCCGGTTCATCCGCGGGCGAAGCCTTCCCAAGCGTTCCGTCGCTCAGTGGCTGATCCGATTTTGTGGCTGAGCCACGAAACATTGGATCGTTTCGCCGTTGTCCCCGGTCACAGTGGCGGGGGCCGCGCCGGTCTCACACCGGCTTCCCTGTCAGCGTCTCCGCACCCCATACGCCGCTAGAGCGAACAGCGTGCTCGGACGCCCATGCAAACCATGGGCTCGTAGAGCCCGATCTATCGATAACGGCATCGGGAAGCTCGGGTCAAGTCGCAAGCCGTCGAGTCGGCTCACGCCCGCGGCGCATGCGCGCCGAATTTGACCAAGTCTGCCATTCGTGCCAAACGCCAAGAGGCATGGGCATCACTCGATCCCACTGGCTGCTCGTTTGTGCAGGCCTCTCGTTGAGCGTCGCTGTGATGGCACAGGCGACGCCCGCAGCGGCCCTCGACGGCCAGGGACAGAGCGCCCTCAGCGCGAACCGCGCGGATGCCAAAGCTAAGAAGTCCACCAAGAAGAAGAAGAAGTCGACCAAGAAGAAGAAGAAGAAGTCGACCAAGAAGAAGGCCACCAAGAGCGCGCGCAAGAAGAAGAAGTCGACCCGCAAGAGCAGGCGCAAGCAAAAGAGAAAGAGCGCCCGCAAGCGCGCCCGCAAGCGCAAGCCGCGTCGGCTGTCACGCCGAAGCGGTCCCAAGCCCAAGCCGCGCCTGCCAGGAAGCAAGCCTGGCGAGCCCAACGAGTCCGTTCGCCGAACGTTGACGGGACGCCATCCTGAGCACAGCACGGCAGCGCCCAGCGAGTCGGCAGAGCTCAAGGCGATGCGCCAGCTCGACAAGGTGCTGTTTCCGCCTACAGCCGCCCCGCCAACGGCCCCGTGGAGCTTGGCGATCAAGCTGCCGAGCCCCGGCCCTCGGCTCAAAGCTTCTGGCCTGCCCGTCAAGGCCAAGCCAGCCAGTAAGCCCAAGCCGGCGTCTGCTGACAAGCCGGCCAAAGATCTCTCTTGGCTGACAAAGCTCAAGAAGCCGGATTTCCCAGTTCGCTACGACCCTTCGGTGGTGCGCTACCTCAAGTTCTATCGCGACAAGCCGCGAGGGCGTCGCTGGGTCGCTTCGTTCGTGCGTAAGAGCGGACGGTACAAGGTCGCAATTCGCAAGCTGTTGCGGAAGCACAAGCTGCCTGAAGATCTGTTGTGGCTGGCCTTGGTCGAGAGCGCGTTCAATCCGACCATTCACTCCCATGCGGGCGCGGCCGGGCTTTGGCAGTTCATGCCCGCCACAGGTCGAATCTACGGTTTGACCGTCAACCGTCGGGTGGACGAGCGGCTGGATCCAGAGCGCTCCACGGTTGCCGCCATCAAACACCTCAAGGATCTCTACCGGCGCTTCGGTAGCTGGGAGCTGGCGTTTGCCGCCTACAACATGGGTTATGGCGGGCTACTTGCTTCGATTCGTAAGTACAACACCAACAACTATTGGGAGTTGCGGCGCCTCGAGGCAGGCCTTCCCTATGAAACGGCTCTCTATGTGCCCAAAATCATGGCGATCGCCATTGCTGCCCGCAACTGTAAGGTGTTTGGCTGCGACAAAGTGAAGCTCGACGCCGTGGCGCCCTTTGGCGATGTTGGCGTCGATAAGGTCTCCGTCGCTCCCGGAGTAACGCTCAAACAGGTGGCCAAGGCTTCGAAGGTGGATCTCAAGCGACTCACGTCGCTCAATCCCCACGTGATCGGTAGCCGCATGCCGCCGCTACAACAATCGACTCTGCCGCGCAAAGCTTGGACCGTGTACGTGCCGAGCGGAAAGGCGGCGGCCATTGGGAGCCAGCTGGCGGGCTCGGGTCGCACACCGAAGCTGAGCACCCATCGCGTGCGCTGGGGTGAGACGCTCGGCCACATAGCCGCGCGCTACAGTACCAGTGGCGGGTACCTCGAGCAGCTCAACGACTTGTACCGCCTCGAATCGCCACGACCGGGCAGCGTGCTGTTCGTTCCACCGAAGCGGACGCCCAAGACCGACGCCCAGGTGTTGGCAAGCGCGACCGCTCCGGTCGTGGTCGTCCCAAATCAGGTGTTCAGCTACAAAAAGCGCGAGCGCGTGTTCTATCAGGCGATTTTCGGCGACACGATCGAGGACGTAGCCCGCGTGTGCGCGGTAACACCGAGCGAAATCAAGAAGTGGAACCATCTGGACGGTCGCGCCTCTCTGCAGAACGGCATGGTTCTGCAGCTATTCGTTCCCAAAGGGGCCCGATCTGCAGACACCTTGTTGCTCGGCGCCAATCGAGTTGACGTCTTGACGGTGGCAACACTTCCGTTTTTCAACCACTTCGTCAACCGGCAGGGGCGAAAGCGTATCAAGGTGACCGCCAAGCGCGGTGATACTTGGAAGCAGCTGAGCAAACGCTACGGGTTGTCTCTCGGGATGCTCGAGCGCATCAACCACCGGTCCCGCCGTAGCAAGCTCAAGGCAGGCGACAAGGTGGTCGTCTACGCCAAGAAGAGCAGGCTAGCCGCCAAGAGCTCGAAGCGCAGCAGCAAGGCAAAACGGCGCAGGAAAGCTGTCCCGAAGCGCCGGACAGCGAAGCCCCGGGCCCGCAAGCGGCCAGCGGGCAAGCGCCCAGCAGGCAAGCGACCAGCGGGCAAGCGACCAGCGGGCAAGCGACCAGCGGGCAAGCGACCAGCGGGCAAGCGACCAGCGGGCAAGCGGCCAGCTCGCAAGTAGCGAGTCACTTGCTGGCATGACCGGTCAATAGCGACAGCCGGGCTTCAACCAGCCTTGCGTAGAGTCGGCTCACCAGACTAAGCTTTTTGATCGTGTTCAAGATCCGCTCGTTTGGGCAGACCGATATCGGTCGTCGGAGGCAGGGAAACGAAGACGCGTTCCTACGCAACGACGACATCCGCTTGTTCGTCGTGGCCGATGGAATGGGAGGCCACGCTGCCGGCGAGGTGGCCAGCGCCGAGGCGGTCGACACCATCTACGGCATGGTCAAGCGGGGGCTTCCCACGCTTGGACCAGAGTCCGACCCACTCACTGACGACATCATTTCGCGTGCACGCCGCTTGATCGAAGGTGCCATCCAGGCGGCGACCTACATGGTCTACGCGATGAGCGAGGTCGACGCGGGTAAGAGTGGCATGGGCACCACCATCAGCGCGGGCTACGTATTCAAGAACGTGATGGTGATTGGCCAGGTCGGCGACAGCCGCATCTACCGAGTCCGCAACGACGAAGTGCTCCAGCTGACCGAAGACCACACCTTGGTCGGCTGGCAAATCAAGCAGGGCTTGATCACTGAGGAGGAGGCGAAGGTATCGCCCCACCGCAATGTCATCACGCGTTCGGTTGGTGGTCGTGACTACGTCGAGGTCGACACCGGCGTGGTGGAGATACGCGCTGGCGACCGCTACTTGTTCTGCTCAGATGGTCTGCACGGCTACCTCGACGAGCCCGAGATCCCAAATGTCATGTCCTTGGGCGGAAACAACACGACCGAGGCATTCATCGCGCTGGCGAACGAGCGCGGCGGCAGCGACAACATCACCGTGGTCGTCGTCGAAGTGGAATAGGACCGCGGGCGTTCGGCTGGTTTCCGGCCGATTTGTGGCTTCAGGCTGATTCGTATCGTCAGGCTGATTCGGCGACCGGCACCGCAGGCGGCGGCAAGCTGCGCTTGAGCCGGGTTGCGGAGCGTCGTAGCCCGCCCTCGTGCTCGTCGCGCTGAGGTGTATGCAAGCGCGCGCTCTCGAGGATGCTCTGGCACAAATCGGCGAAGCTGTAGCCGGCGGCCTCGGCAATCTTGGGCAGTAGGCTCGTTGGCGTCATTCCCGGCAAGGTGTTGACCTCGAGCACATATTCGTTTTCGCCCGGCGTCACCAACATGTCGACCCGCAGCGCACCCTTCAGATCGAGCGCATCGGCTGCGCGCGCTGCCAGGTTCAGGACGTTTTGGTAGCGGGCCGGGGGCAGACGGGCCGGCACGTGATGGGTGCTGGCGCCCGCGGAGTACTTGGCGTGGTAGTCGTAGAGTCCATCACCCGGACAGATCTCAATCGCACCCAGCACCCGACCGTCCAAGATGCCGACGTTGATCTCGGCTCCAGCGACAAATCGCTCAACCAGGGCCCAATCGTCGATCTCGAACACGTCGCCTAGCGCGCGCGCCAGCTCGCTGAGGGTAGAAGCCTTGCTGACTGCCAAGCTCGAACCCTCCCCGCGCGGTTTCACGATCACGGGAAAGCCGAAGTGACGGTGGACCGACTCGATGTCGGCGATGTCTTCGTCGATCGAGACCGTGTAGTAGGGCGGTGTCGGTACGTTGTGGAGAAGGAACAGCTCCTTGCTCTTGACCTTATCCATGGCCAGCGCGCTGCCGAGCACGCCTGCTCCCGTGTAGGGGATGTTGGCCAGCTCGAGTAGTCCCTGGATGCAACCGTCTTCACCCAGGCGGCCGTGTAGGGCGAGGAACACGACGTCCACGCTCGTGCGCTTGAGCGCCTCGAGCAGAGCGAAGGCTCTGTCGCCAGGGTCATGCGGCGCTACCACTCTGACGACTTCGTAGCCACGACTGCTGAGGGCATCGGCTATCGCACTACCCGAGCTCAGCGATACATCGTGCTCGCCAGACCAGCCACCCATGACGACTCCGACACGCGCACCAGCAAAGGGCCGACTCATAAATCCAATTCTCCTCGGGCCGCACCGCCTGTCCAATTCAACGCGGCAAAAGCCAAACGACTTCCTCGAAGGTCTACCCCGCGGTACCAGCCCAAAGCCCGTCCGGACAACAAAACGGCCGCGCCAGGTTGCGGAAGGCCTTGCGTACCACCTTAAGTAAGTATTGTGATTCCAGCAGTTTGCGAGTCAAAATAAAAGTAATCCATTTGGTGTTTTGCCTTGAGCTGAGAGCTTTTTCGCGCGACGCTATAAGGGATGATTGCCCCGCGCCTCACCCTCGTATCGACTGCCGCGCTGCTCCTCTTTGGTTTCTCGACCAGCGCTTGTTCCACTGCGGTCCCGCCGCGGCCCGTGCCACTGGCCGAGGCCCGTCGGCCCGTACCGAAGTGGTTTCCCGAGAAGCCCTGGAACGCTGCTGATGCTTCCCAACGTGTCTACATCAAGGGCAAGGTCGTGTTCCATACTGCCAAATCGACCATCAGGCCCGAGGCCGAACGCATCCTGGGCGAGTTGCTCGTCTTCTTGAACAACAACCCGGACGTTTCCCGAATCCGACTCGAAGGGCACACGGACTGGCGAGCGGATGACGAGTACAACAACAAGCTAGCGGAGCGTCGCGCAATCGCCGTCGCCGATTGGCTGGTTGACCACGGTTTGGATCATGAGCGTATCCTGGCTGTGGCCTTTGGCGAGTCTCGTCCGTTGTGGCGAAATGAGCTCGGCAAAGCAGCCATGC
>CAZRGL010000430.1:0-10111 GCA_964599485.1 uncultured Polyangiaceae bacterium | reverse complement strand
GCACTGGCACGAGGGCGGCGGGTTGTTCGTCGGCAGCTACAACTCTGGCCAAGGCAGCTTCGAGGTCGATGAGCACAAGCTGGTCGACATGCGGGTGGGCGATTCGCAAGACAAGCCCAGCTGTGTCATCGAACGGCGCCTTCACATCGCGGCCCAATTCGAAGGTGATCCGCTCGCTGGTTACCTCGGTTTCGTTGGAACGCTACGCTACGACTATGCGGTGGCATACCAGAGTCAGTGCGATGACTTGTTGGCCGGTCCAGAAGCTATCGCCGAGACCATGCCTTGCGCCATCGACCTCGCCCTGGACGCCGAACGCCAAGACTGACGCCGAACGCCAAGACTGAGTCAGGTCAGGACGTCACACCCGGCTAGCCGAGGTGATGACGAGGTCGGTCAACGGTGCCTCTTTGCGAAATGGCCCGGTAGCGCCAGTCGGTACGGAATTGAGCTGATCGACGACGTCCATTCCCTCCACGACACGCCCGAACACCGCATAACCCCACTCGCTGCCGTTCTTGCCGCGATGGTTCAGAAACGCGTTGTCAGCCACGTTGATGAAGAACTGTGCGGTGGCCGAGTGCGGATCACTGGTGCGCGCCATGGCAACCGTGCCGCGCGTGTTCTTCACGCCGTTGTCCGCCTCGTTCGTGATGGGGGCATGGACGGACTTCTTTTCGTGGTTGGTGTCGTAACCGCCGCCTTGGATCATGAAGCGGTCGATGACGCGGTGGAAGATGGTCCCCGCGTAGTGCCCTTCGTCCACGTAGCGCAGGAAGCTCGCCACCGTTTGCGGGGCGCGCTCGGTATCGAGCTGGATGCGAATGTTGCCGAGAGAGGTTTGCAGCTCAACGATATCGATGGCCATAGCTGTTCTGCGGTTTGCGACGGCCAGCGCACGCCGTCAAGCGGCCCTGTGTTTCGTCGCTCCAACAAGCTCAGGGCGCTTTGGGCTTGCCGTCGGGTGTAGCAGGCGTGTGCTTCTTGGCGTCGAAGGTCAGCTCGAGATCGAGCGTGTTGTCACCCTTCTTGATTTCGACGCCGGGTTTGGTGGCGCTGAGCAGCTTTGCTGCAGGCAGCATCGCGCTGACTTCCACCTTGCCGACGGGGATTCCGGTGATCTTGTACTTGCCGTCGAGTGCGGTCACGTCCGTGGTCGCGAAGCGAAAGTGGAACACGTGGGCGACCATGAAGCTGCGCGCCATCTGATCGCGCAGCCAATAGCGGCCGGGTTTGCGCGTATAGAGCTTGATCGACTTGCCGCGCGGCACCGCCACGCTGAGCGCCGGCAAGCGAGCACCATCGAGGTGCGGCACGTATGAGGTGAGCGGATCGAGGTTCTTCACCTCGATGTGCTGTCCGTCGGTGAGCGCAATGGAGCGCGTCGAGTAGCTGCAGTTGCGGATGGTTACGGTCATCTTGTCGCTACTGGGTGGCACAAAACCCGAGTACTTGGTGACCGCTACGATGGCGTCAGCCAAAGTGCCCTCTTGGCCAACCCGGAAGAGCTTGCCATAGGTTGCTGCAGCGCCGTCGCACTCCTTGGGATACTTGAAACTGTGCTCGGGGGGCGGGTCGCCTTTGATTCGAATCGTTCCGCTGAGTGTTCCCGTGGGACCCTTGTACGGCGGGGGCGTCTTGACCTTCGGCTTCGTAGCAACCGCCGTCGAGCCAGTAGGAGCTGTGCTGGCGCTAGCGGTCGTTGTGGCGCCGCTGGTTGCTGGTTTTGCGGGGCCGGCCTCATTGGGAGGACAACCCAGTTGGCACGCAGCACCGAGCGCGACGAGGACGGCGCAAGCGTTCTTTGTCAGTGGTTTCATCTCACTGCCAGCGTAGCGTCGATGGCCACCCCAAGCGAGGTGCCGGGCCAAAGGCCGAGCAAGAGCACCAACGCTGCACACAGCAGCAGTGCCGCCACGACGTAGCCTGACCGCATCGGTACGGCGATGGGCGCACCTGGCTCTGGCTCACGCATGTACATGTAGACCATCACCTTCAAGTAGTAGTAGGCGGCGATCACGCTGTTGAGCAGAAGGATCACCGTGAGCAGGCTCAGGCCGGCCCCCATGCTGGCCCGCACGATGTAGAGCTTGCCGAAGAAGCCTGCGGTGGGCGGGACGCCAGCGAGCGAGAGCAGGAACAATGATAGCGCCAAGGCAGCGGCAGGATGGCGCTTGCCGATGCCCGCCAGATCGGCGTAGTCGACAGCTTCTTTGCCACGACTACCACAGTAGATGAGGGCGCCAAAAGCCCCTGCGGTGGCTACGGTGTAGGTCAGCAGGTAGAACATCACGCTGCCTTGCGCGTCGTTGCCCTCCTTCATCATCGCTACCACTCCGACCATGATGTAGCCGGCGTGGGCGACACTCGAGTAGGCCAGCATCCGCTTGACCGACTCTTGCCGTCCCGCGATCAGGTTGGCCACCGTCATGGTGAGCACCGCGAGCAAGGCCAAGATGGGTGGCCAGCCCGTGCCCCAAGACATGCTCAACGGGTCGCCGAACATAGTGACCAGCACCCGCAGCATCATGGCGAAAGCAGCGCTCTTGACCGCGACTGCCATGAAGCTGGTGGCCGGAGTTGGGGCTCCCTCGTAGGCGTCAGGCGTCCACATGTGGAAGGGAACAGCGCTGACTTTGAAGGCCAAGCCAGCGATGACCAAGACCATGGCCACCAGAAGCGTGCCCCAGCTGAGCGCGCCCGTGGTGCCGACGCCGGCCTTGATTACTGCACCAATGCCGGCCAGATCGGTCTTGCCGGTCACGCCGTAGATCAGCGCGCCACCATAAAGCAGCAGCACAGCGGCGAAGGATCCGAGCAAGAAGTACTTGATGGCGGCCTCGGTGCTCCGCATCGAGCCACGCCGGAAGCCGACCATGGCGTAGACGCCGAGCGACATCGTTTCCAGGCCGATGAAAAGGCTCAGCAGATCGCCCGACGACGCCAGGACCATGGCGCCTACCGTGGAGAAAATCAGGAGCGGATAAAACTCGCCGCGATCGAGCTTGTGCTCGGGCAAATAGCCACCGGCCAACAGGGCTGCCAGACCTGCGCCGAGGCACAACAGCATGTCGAAGAACAGCGTGAATCGATCGACGATCAGGTAGGGCGCGGCTGCTGCAGCGCCGGCGAGATTGTCGGGGCCCACCAGCCACAAGGCGAGCGAAACGATGCCACCAGCCAGCATGGTGATGAAGGGGCCGAGCGCCAGCTCGGACGATGGCCCTGCGCCAGCGCGTCGCTTGGCGAACACCTCGGTGAGCATCAGCGCCAATCCGCCGAAGGACACCAATAGGATGGGGGCGAGCGCCATGAATACCGAGTCGGTCATCGCGCACCTCCTCGTGCTGCCAAAGCGCCAGAGCGGCCGTCAGCAGAGGCCCGCGCGGTTGTGGTGTCCCGTTTCTTCTTGGTCACTTTTGGGGCACCCACGAGCATCGGCTTGGGGAAGCGCGAAGCGTCGATCAGCATGGCACCGGTGGTGTCTTTCGGTAGCTGGTTGAACGATGAGACGAAGTGTTTCTGGAACATCGTTACGGCGGGCTCCATCCGAGCGAGCAACACGCGTGGGAACCAGCCGAGGATGAAGATGGCCAGCACCAATGGTGCCAGGGCGACGCCCTCGCGGGCGGTCAGGTCGCGCAAACCTTTGTTCTTCGGGTTCTTGAGCGGACCGAAGAACATCTTCTGCACCACGCTGAGCATGTACACCGCCGCCAGGATGACGCCGAAGGCAGCACCGATGGCTTGAACAGCGCTGAATTGGTTCAACCTTCGCGACACATAGGTGCCAGCGATGACCATGAACTCGCCGATGAAGCCGTTGGTGCCAGGCACGCCGATGGAAGCCATCGTCACGATTACGAACACCGTGGCGTAGATCGGCATCACCTTGGCCAGACCACCGAACTCGCTCACCTCTCGGGTGTGGCGGCGGTCGTAGATGACGCCGACCAACATGAACAAGGCGCCGGTAGCGATGCCGTGGTTGATCATTTGCAGGATGGCGCCCTGGATCCCGCTGGAGGTGGCGCCAAATAAGCCCAGCATCACGAAACCCAAATGCGCCACAGAGGAGTAGGCGACCAACCGTTTGATGTCGGTCTGCTTCCAGGCGCATAAAGCCCCGTAGAAGATCCCTCCCATGATCGCCAGGCCAGCCAAAGTGGGTCCGTAGGTGCCCGCCGGCCCTGGGAACAGCCCCATCGAGAAGCGCAGATAGCCGTAGGTGCCCAGCTTCAGCATGACCGCGGCCAAGACCACCGAGCCGCCGGTCGGCGCTTGGACGTGCGCGTCGGGTAGCCACGTGTGCAGCGGGAACATCGGCACCTTGATGAAGAAGGCGAGCGAGAAGGCCCAGAAGCACAGTGAGCGAGCGTCGAGGGCGCCTTCCACACCAGGCAGGTGCACACGCATCAGCGCCAAGAAGTCGAAGGTCCAGACGTCGGTCAGCGCGTGGTGCGTCCAGACGATGTAGAGCATCGCCGCCAACATCAGCACCGAGCCGGTCATCGTGAAGAGGAAGAACTTGACCGCTGCTTTGATGCGGTCGCTTCCGCCCCACACGCCGATCATCAAGAACATCGGCACCAGCATCAGCTCCCAGAACACGTAGAACTGGAACAGATCGAGCGCGACGAAAGTGCCGATCATCGCTCCCTGCAGGATCAAGAAGGCGATGCACATCTCTTTGATGCGCTTCTTGACCGAGCCGAAGGTGGCGAAGGCGGCGATCGGCGTAGTGAACGTGGTCAAGAGCACCAACCAGACGCTCATCCCGTCCACGGCCACGTGCCAGCGGATCCCGGCCGAATCGATCCACGGCTTGATGTGCTGGAAATGCCAGCCAGCAGTCATCGGAACGGTCAGCAGCCACAGAGACGCCAAAAACGTGAGGCCGAACACCAGATAGGTGAAGCCACGCAACAGGCGGAGCATCTGCCGTGGCATGAACATCACGGCCACGCCGCCGGCCAAGGGAAGGCCGATGAGCAGATTGAGCAGATGGGGCCACTCGTCCTCGCTGGCAGTCTTTGCTACCGCCGCGGAGGAACCATCTGGCCACAGCCACACGACCGAGGCGACCAGTAGGAAGGTGACCGCAGCGAGACCTGCCCGGTGCTTGGGCTTGGCTTCGCGGGGTAGGGCGGCCGCGACGATGGCCGCGATGATCGCTGGCCAAGCAGAAATGAGGCTGCTCATCGTTGGCCTCCTTTCGCCGGTGGCCGTCGTGGTGCCCGTCTGGCCGGTCTGGGTTTGCCGCGTTGCATGAACTTGCCGCGCCGCCTGGCTTTGCTGGCGTCAGCGGGCTTTTGCCCAGCCTTCTTGTTCGAACCGCTCTTGCTGGAGCCGTTCTTGCTCGCCTTTGGGGCGTCGCAGCAACCGTTGCGAACCTCCCAGCAACGGCTGATGTCTCGCTCTGAGGTGAGCCCGAAGACGTTCTGCACGCTCAGATGCACGGTTTTGGTCTCACACCTGCCAATCTTGAGGGAGTAGTCGGCTTTGGTGGTGTATTCCGCGGGGACGGGCTCCTGGTCGACGTGCCAGCGGTAGCGGTAACCATGGCCTGCAGCTGCGGTCAGCTGCAGGCGGCCGCTGCGTGCAAAGCGGGGCTCGTCGGCGTTGGCGTTGGCGTGGGGCACGAGCACATACCAGCCGATGCCGGCCACCCCGATGACCATTGCCGCGGCGTAGACCTGAAGCCGGCCGCTCTGCAGCTTGCGCAGCAGATTGCCGAGCTCGATGGTTACGGCCGAGGTCACCCGGGCGATGATGCCGTCGATGCCCCACTTGTCGAACTGCGCAGCGGTCTCGCCCATGGCGTCGACCATGCCGAGTACCGTGGCCTCGTACAGCTCGTCGACCTTCCATTTGTGCAGGGCGCCGCGATGCAGCCAGGGTACAGCGCGCACGAAGGCTGCGGCGGGCTTGCCGCGTTGCATTTGGTAGACGTAGAAGGCGCCCGCCGTGCCAACCGCGAAGGCGCCGATCCCGAAGGCGAGCGGCAGCAGTGAGTGCTCGGCGTGCGGAACGTTGGCCGAAGCGGTCTTGAATACGCCAGCCAAGAATTCCTTGAGCGCTTCGATCTTGAGCAAGGGCGCCCACATCAGGCCCGCCACGGCAGCGAGCGCCGCGAGAATGACTAGCGGCGCGGTCATCTGCCAAGGCGACTCATGTGGCAATGGGCCTCCAATCGCAGCGCCGTCCTCGACGTCGTGGTCGTGGTGGTCATGGCCCTTGGACTTGTAGCCCTTGACGATCTTCCAGCCGCGGAAGCTGCCCTGGAAGGTCATGAAGTAGGAGCGGAACATGTAGAACGCCGTCAGCACGGCGGCGAGGATGCCCACGGCAAAGATGGCCTTGCCCGTCCAGGCCGGTGCGGTCCACAGTCCGGTGTTGGTGCCGGCGATTGTGTTGTGGTAGGCGCCGCCGAGCACTTCCTCCTTGGACCAGAAGCCCGACAGCGGCGGACAGCCAGCGATCGCCAGGCAGGACACCAAGTAGGTGATGTGCGTGAAGGGCATGAACTTGCGCAGCCCGCCCATCTTGCGCATGTCTTGCGAAGCGTCGTCGTCGTGAATGCGCACGTGCATCGCGTGGATGACCGAGCCGGCACAGAGGAACAAGCAGCCCTTGAAGAAGGCGTGGGTGAGCACGTGGAAGAAGCCGGCCGTGAATGCTCCCGAGCCGACGCCGATGAACATGAAGCCCAGCTGGCTGACCGTGGAGTAGGCGAGCACCTTCTTGAGGTCGTTTTGAGCCAGGGCGATTGTCGCTGCAAGCAGCGCCGTGAAAGCACCTGTTGCTGCGATGATGGTCATGACCGCAGGCGACAAGACGAACAGGAAGGAGCAACGCGCTACCAAGTACACGCCCGCGGTAACCATGGTGGCAGCGTGAATGAGGGCCGAGACAGGCGTGGGACCAGCCATGGCATCTGGCAACCATACGTACAGTGGGAACTGCGCGCTCTTGCCGACGCAGCCGAGGAAGAGCGCCAGGCCGATGAAGGTCGGCACGAACATTTGCCACGGTTGGGCCGGAGTCAGCCAGTCTGCCAAGAAGGTGGGCAGCGCAGAGGCGTGCAAATTGCCGATGGGCCATACGTCACGCGCATGAACCAGCGAGGGCGCCGCTTTCTCGAGGCCGCTCCAGTTGAGCGTGCCGGCGTAGTACACGAGCATCGCCATCGCGACGAGTAAGCCGAAGTCGCCAATGCGGTTGGTGATGAACGCCTTCTTGCCGGCGGCTGCTTTTTGCTCGTCGGTGTACCAGAAGCCAATGAGCAGGTAGCTACACAGGCCCACTCCTTCCCAACCGATGAACAAAATGGCGAGGTTGTCGCCCAAGATGAGCACCAACATCGAGAAGATGAACAGGTTGAGGTAGGCGAAGAAGCGGCTGTAGCCGGGATCCTTGGCCATGTAGCCGGTCGAATAGAGGTGGATCAGAAAGCCAACACCGGTGACGACCAGCATCATGATGGCGCTGAGCGCGTCGACGCTGAAGGCCACGTCGATGGGGACCTTCTGGCCGATTTGGCCATCGACCGAGAACCAGTGCCACACGTTCCACACGAAGCGGGCAGCGGGCGCGCCTTTGGCTACCGGAGTTGCAACCACCATGAAAAAGGTGACCACGCTCGCCAAGAACGAGCCGCCGATGGCTGTCAGGGCCATCGTGCGCACACCGCTCTTGCCGAGCCGCTTGCCGAACAAGCCGTTGACCAGCGCGCCGAGCAGCGGCAGCACCAAGACGATTGCCAACAACGAGAAGTCGCTAGCGGGGAATTGCTGTTTCAGTTGCTCCATCATGATGGCGATTAGTTCTTGAGGGTGTTGGCCTCGTCGGAGCGGACCGAGTTACGCAAGCGGAAGAAAGCGAGCACGATGGCCAAACCTACGGCGGCTTCGGCGGCGGCGATGGCGATGATGAAGAAGGCCATCATCTGACCGCCGTGATTGGCGCCGTGAATTCGATTGAAGGCGACCAGCGTGAGATTGACCGCGTTGAGCATCAGCTCGATGCTCATCAGCAGCACCAGCAAGTTGCGTCGCAGCAAAAAGCCCACCGCGCCGGTTGCGAACAAGCAGGCTGCCAAAACGAGAAAGTAGTGAATCGGGATGGCGTTCATTTGACCGCCTCCGGACTGCTCGCCTCTTCCTGTTCGGGCTCGTTGCTCGGATCCGGCTGTTTGCCACGCGCGACCGCGAGGGCGCCGACGACAGCGACGAGGAGTAGTGCGCCGGTCAGCTCGAAAGGAATGATCTTGGCGGTGAAAATCTCGCGACCGACCGCTTCGATGGTGCCGAAGCCCACGATTGGTGGTGCCAAAATGGGCGGCTCGTAGGCGATGTTCAGCAGCAGGACCACGGCGCCCATGAGCGACAGCAAAAACACCGCGGCGCCCAGGTAGCGGGGCACCGCCGAACCAGCGTCGGGAGGCGAAAACGCCGCCGAGCCCAGCAGCATCACCACGAAGATGAACAGGACGACGACGGCGCCGGCATAGACGATGAGCTGGACGGCCGCGAGGAATTGGGCGCTGAGCAGCATGTAGCAGCCCGCCACACCCAGAATGCAAGCGAGCAGCCCCATGGCGCTGCGGATGGGTCGTCGCGCCGCGATGGTCGCGATGCCGCCACCCAACGTCAGTAGGGCGCTGACGACGAAGAGCGCGATCTCGAAGGTCTCGAGGGGGGTCATAGTGCGAGCCTCCTTGTCGACGACTTGCCGCCTGTCTCGATGTACTGCTCGAAGGCGGGGCGGAACTTGAGCAAGAAGCCCAGCGCAGGCATTGCACTACCTTCACCAAACGCACAGAGCGTGTTGCCCATGACGGTGCCGGCGATCTCGTGCAAGCGGTCCAGATCCTCGAGCGTGCCTTCTGCCGCGACGATGCGGTCGAGGATTCGCTCGATCCACCCGTTTCCTTCGCGGCAGGGCGTGCACTGTCCGCAGGATTCGTGGCGGTAAAAACGCATCAAGTTGTGCATGGCGAGAACGGGGCAAGCCTTGTCGCTGAGCACGATGGCGCAGCAAGTCCCGAGCATCGTGCCCACCCCGCGCATCGTGTCCACGCCCATCGGGACGTCGAGCACACTCTTGCCATGCCAGGCGTTGAGCGGATCGCCCTTTTCAGGGGCGTCGACCAGCTCATCGGGCAGCAGTATTGGTGTTGAGGAGCCACCAGGGATCACGCCGAGCAATTCACCGCCCTTTACGCCACCACCGAGGTCATAGACGAGCTCCCGAAGGGTCAGGCCCACGGCGCACTCGAATACACCAGGTGTGTTTACGTGGCCGCTCACGCCGAACAATCGACAGCCGCCATCCCGTATCTCATGCAAGCTGCTGAGCTTGGAGAACGCATCGCCCCCGATCTCCATGATGGTTGGCACCGAGGCGATGCTCTCGAGATTGTTGACCGTCGTCGGCATGCCGAAAACGCCAGCCTGCGCAGGAAATGGTGGCTTGAGGCGCGGCTCGCCGCGGCGGCCTTCGATGCTGTTGAGCAGCGCCGTCTCTTCGCCGCAGATGTAGGCCCCAGCCCCTGAGTGGACATACACCTCGACGGGGTAGTCCACGCCGAAGGGCTTGTCGCCGAGGTAGCCCTTGGCTTTGGCCTCGTCGATCGCAGTCCAGAGCTGGGCCTTGGCGAAGTGAAGCTCGTCGCGCACGTAGATGTAGGCGACGTTGGCGTGGATGGCGCGACACGCGATGATGCAGCCCTCGATGGTCGAGTGAGGATCCAACTCCATCAAGGTTCGGTCTTTGAAAGTGCCCGGCTCGCCCTCGTCGGCGTTGACGACCAAGTAGTGGGGCTTGTCGCCTTTGGCGGGCATGAAGCTCCACTTGACCCCCATCGGAAAGCCCGCGCCTCCGCGGCCCCGGAGGTTGGCTGCCTTGGTTTCATTGACGATTTCCTCGGGCGCCATCTTCATCGCCCGACGGGCCTGTTTGTAGCCGCCGTCCTTCTCGTAGGCACCGATGGTGTGGCCGTCGGGGACGTCGTAGCGCTTGCTGAGATAATTGGTGCGCTTGATCATGAGCTAACCGTCGTTGTCGTCACCGCCAAGGAGCCCTTCGAGGATGCTGTCCACTTTCTCCG
>CAZRGL010000429.1:0-10121 GCA_964599485.1 uncultured Polyangiaceae bacterium | reverse complement strand
ACAAGGACATCAAGCCGGAAATCGTATCCGGCGGCGTGATCCTCGATTCCACTGGCAAGCTGATCGCCGGAAGTGGCAAGGAATGCGCTGGCTCTAACGGCGGCTGCGGCGGCAACACGATTGTCGCCGACGTCGACAACGACGGCACCCATGAGGTGCTCGCCGGGAATGTCGCCTACAAGCTGGACGGCACGGCCAAATGGACCAATGGCATGGCCGATGGCTATCCGGCCATTGCCGATTTCAATGGCGATGGTGACCCCGAGCTCGTGGTCATCTCGGCGGGAACCGCGCGGGTGCACGATGCCAAGAGCGGCGCCTTGCTGGTGGCCTTCGACATGCCGGGCGTTGGCGCTGGTGGTCCACCGACTATCGACGATTTCAATGACGACAAGGTGCTCGATTTCGCCTCTGCAGTGGGCGACTCCTATACGGTGTTCGACTTCACGATGAACCCACCCAAGATTGGCGTGAAGTGGAGCGTGGCGACCGCCGACGCGAGCTCCTCACGCACCGGCTCGAGCCTATTCGACTTCGAAGGCGATGGCGCCGCCGAGATCCTCTACAACGACGAGTGCTTCTTGCGCGTCTACGACGGCAAGTCCGGCAACGTGCTCTTCGAAACACCGAGCAACTCGGGCACCGCGGCCCTCTACCCGGTAGCGGTCGACGTCGATGGTGACAACAACACCGAGCTCGTGGTGGTCAATGACGACTGGTACCAGCTATCCAACATCACGCCGGACTGCTTTGCCGAGTACGGGGGCATGGCCAACCATCGGCACGGCGTGTTCGTGTACGGCGACAAGAACGACAAGTGGGTACGCACACGACGAATCTGGAACCAGCATGCCTACCACATCAGCAACGTCAATGGCGACGGCAGCATTCCGCAACCCGAACAAGCCAGCTGGCTGACCCCAACCACAAACAAGTACCGCGTCTCGGCCCAAGGCAGCGGCGTGTTCAACGCGCCCGATCTCAAAGTCGACGTAGCGGCGCTCACCACACCGTGTCCCGCAGCGCTGTTGGTGCGCGCAACGGTTCGCAACGAAGGCTCGCTCGGCGTAGGGCCAGGGGTGAAAGTACAGTTCTACTATGGCGTCGACCAAGGAGGCGATCTGCTCGGCGAAGCCGCCACGACCAAACCGCTGCTTCCTGGTCAGAGCGAGGCGGTGGACTTCGAAGCGTCGCTCGCGGGCAAGTCTACGCCGCACGCGTTCTTCGTGACCGTCGACGGCTCGGCTCCAGGCGACGTCGAAGAATGCCTCGAAGACAACAACACGGCGAGCGTCGGCGACCTCGACTGCCCGATGCTCAACTGAGCACCAACCCAGCACATCGGGAGGGATGAGCTGGTCCCCGCGCCGGTTCGGTTCAGCGACAGTGGATGCGTTTGGCGTAGGTGGCTTGCACCTCGCCGGTGGCACACAACACGTGCGCTCGAAGCCCAACTTCATCACCTGCGAGAACCGTGTCGCGGGTTCGCTCGATGGCCTCGACGCTCTCGCCCGTCATCGCATGACAAATACACTGAACGGTCAGCTCGCAGCTGACCGGCTGCCCACAATGGTTGGCTATCCTTGCTGCACAGTTGCCCACGCCGCAGGCCGCCTTGGCCCGCACGCAGGCTTTTCCGGTCTTGAGCACATTCCACTGCAATTGCTCTGGCTGCTCGGCCGCTTGGGTCGGTCCGCAGCCTCCTGACACGAACAACAGCCCCCACACCAAGCAGACCTTCCAAAAGCGAGAGTTGCTCTTCGACAGCGCGCGCACACGGCCATGCTAGCATCTCCCAAGTTGGCATAGCACTCCGATGCAGCGCGCTCCTGGCACTCAGATCAACGACAAGGTTCGGTTGCTTCGGCCGCTCGGCAAAGGCGGCATGGGCAGCGTCTGGGTCGCGGAGCACAGCGGTCTCGACGCCAAGGTAGCCGTCAAGCTTCTCGACAAGGTCAGCGAGCGCTCGCTGGCGCGTTTTTGCCGCGAGGCCAGCTTGGCCGCCAAGATCAAGAGCCCGCACGTCGTTCACACCTTTGACTTCGGTGCCACCGACGAAGGCGCACCCTACATCGTCATGGAGCTGCTCGAAGGGTGCTCGCTCGGTCAGCGCTTGGAGCAACAGGGGCCCCTTACGGCGCGGCAGTGCGCAACAATGGTCGCACAGCTCTGCAAGGCCCTGAGCGCGGCGCACGCGGTCGGAATCGTCCACCGCGACATCAAGCCCGACAACATCTTCTTGGTCGATTCGGGCTACAAGATGTTCGTCAAGCTCCTCGACTTCGGCGTTGCCAAGCAGACCCAGGATTCTGACGATCCGAGCGGCCGCCTCACTTCGACCGGCGCCATCGTGGGCACGCCTTACTACATGAGCCCCGAGCAGCTGGTGAGCACAAAGGATGTCGATCATCGCGCCGATCTGTGGTCGGTCGCCGTCGTCGCCTACCGCGCCCTGACAGGACGCGTGCCCTTCGCCGGCAACAACATCGCATCGCTGTCGGTCGCAGTTGCCACTGGGCGCTTCACGCCGATCAGCTCGCTCTTGCCAACCATCGGCTCTGAAATGGACATGTGGTTCAAGCTGGCCCTGTGCCGCAATATCCGCGGACGCCCCTCGAGCGCAATGGATCTGTCCGAGGGCTTCATCCGCGCCCTCGGCCCAACGCTCGAAGCAGACGTGCGGCCCTCCAATGCGGGGAGGTTGATCACTGAAAGCCAGCCGCCAGCCGACATCGCCACCGCGCCCACCGAAGTAGAGGCAAGCGCCACCGCAACGCAGCGAGATCCCGAGCCTGAGGATTTCGCCTCCGCCGACACAGCTGCCGAAGCGCCCCCCACAGAACCGTCGGAGTCACCACCGGCGCGAGCTGTCAGCAGCAGCGCGGATCGCCCGCGTGCAGGGTCACCAGCACTTTGGTTGCTGGCGGTGGTCGTGGTTGCCATCGGCGTCAGCGTGGGGCTGGTGTTCCGCTCATCGCAACCCGCCGCAGAGTCGTTCCCCGCTACCGCATCCAGCAGCCCCGCCGCGCAGAGCTCAGTCTCGACCCCGTCGGGCCAAGCGGCGCAACCGATCGAGCCAAGCGCAACCCCGGCAACGACGACCACCTCCTCCTCAGCCAGCGCTGTAGCCAGCACGGCGGCCAGCAGTCCAGCAAGCCGCAAGCACACCGGCACGCCTCAGCCCGCTCCGCCGAGCTCGTCACCAGCTGCCACGACAGCCAAACCAGCACCATCTTCGCCCCCCTCAGCTGCATCCTTGCCCGCTGACTGCAAGAACAACCCATTTGTCGTCGACAGCAAGGGCAACCTGGTCGTCAAGCCGCACTGCCTACGTTAGACTCTGCGCGATGTATGAGAGGCGACGGCCAGCACTGAAAGCAGCTTCGGCAGCGACCGCTACGGCGATCGTGCTCGTGGCCCTGGCCGGCCTCGCTCAAGATGCGCCTCCGATGGACACGGCCACCAAAGGTTGTGTCGAGGCGTTTGGGCAAGCGCAGACGCTCCGTCGAGACGGCAAGCTGCGCGCCGCCCGCGAGCAACTGGTGCGCTGCTCGCAACCGCAATGCCCCGCGCTCATCGTGGGCAAGTGCGTGCCTTGGCTGAGCGACATCGACAAGGCCATTCCCAGCATCGTCGTAGCAGCCCAAGACGCTTTGGGGCGCGACGTGATCGCCGTGCAAGTCAGCGTCGATGGCGTCGTAGTGGCAACCAAGCTCGATGGCTTGCCGATGCCGCTCGATCCAGGTCCCCACAAGCTGCGCCTCGAGCTTGCAGGCATGCCGCCCATCGAGCGCGACGTGGTGCTGAGCCAAGGCGAGAAGGGGCGCCGCATCCAAGTGCGCTTCGCCCCCACCAAACCGCTCGCTACGACGCTCCCGCCCCCGCCGCCCCCTCCCCCTGAGACGCGCTCGATTTCGCCGTTGACCTACGTGGGATTCGGGCTCGGGGCTGCAGGACTGGTGCTCGGGACCGTCACCGGAATCGCTTCGCTCGCCAACGGCAGCGCGCTCAAAGAAGATTGTGGCGGCGACGTCTGCACAGAGGCGCATCGTGACGACTACGACAGCGGCCTGACCATTGCCCACGTGTCCACCGTCGGGTTCGTGATCGCCGGCCTCGGCACAACGCTCGGAGTTGTCGGGCTGCTCATCGGGCCGAGTCCCCAGCGCGCCGAAGCGATCGCGTCGCCCACCTACCACCTGCGGCTCGGTGCCGGCCACATCGGCTTCGAAGCCCAGTACTAGCCGCTACGGCAGCTCTGGCGATCCGTTCCCCTTCGAGACAATCCGTTCGCAATCCCATCCAAACGAGCGGGCTCAAAGGGCGAACGAGCTGCTCACGAATCTCATGAAGTCTTCCCGAGCGCGGTCACCGCGGCGAACCCACTGATGGGTCTCTCGGTCACGAACCCGCACGCGAGGGCCACCGATCTCCAGCACGTCCTCCATCATCGAGTCCGCCGCAACGATGGTCGCAGCGCTCGCGAACGCTGCGCTGCGCGCCTCCATCATCTCGACGCGCGCAGCTAGGCTCTCGGGCGGCGAATTGGCAAACGCCTTCGCTTCCTCGGAGATGGACACCGTGTCACCAGGGCCCCCCGGAACGGAGCTGCTCAGTTGCTCACGGGCGCTGGCGTAACGCTGACGGGCCGCCTGCAAGCCCTCGAGCCCATTGCTCATGGCAGAGCGCAACGACGGCTGCAGGGAGATCACGTATCTCTAGAACGGCCGCTTCCTCCAAGCCTTGAATTCGTCGGTTCTTCGACCAATTGCTGCTCAGTGTCCATCTGGTCTCTAGTGGCAGGAAGGTGTAGGCTGATGTGCGCGTAACATGTTGCATGAGCACGACAATGCTGACGGGTCGGCTGAGTGACTCATTGGAGGAAGTTGGATGACCGGAGATCAAGCACTACGACAAGCAGGCACGCTGGCCAGCAGATACCAAATCACCTGGCGGGCTGAGCTAACAGGCCCAGACAACCTGCAAGTCCGCGGCGGTTCGTCCACGATGAGTGTCGCTGAGGCGCGGCAGATCCTGATCGGCGCCAGGGAATGCAATGCGCTGCCCTCACCAGACAATTGGATCGGCGGATCCCAGGTGTGGGGCGTGGTGGGCACCGACAAGCACCTCCAGAAAGTTCAGGTGGCCTTCACGCTGAGCGAGCGCTTTGGCGACGTCCACATCGTTTGGCTCGAGCAGGCAGCGGCGCACTAGCAAGCGCGTTGCCGCATTGCGCACATATGCCCCTTCGGCACGTGTGGAGCACGGCGGACGGTAATATGGCTGTGAAGACGGGTTCTTACGCGGCGCTCGGGGCGACGCAGTGAATAATCCGGGCTAGACTTGCGCCATGAGCCCGCGGCCGCTTCTAGCCCTGCTGTTTCCCCTGCTCATGCTGACAGGGTGCAGCAGCGGCGACGACACAGCGGAAGCGCAGCAAACGACCAGTAGCTCGACCGACAGCAAGACGGGCAGCGAGACGGGCAGTGAGACGGGCAGTAACACGGACAGTAAGCCCACCGTGCCCGATGGCCTCGATCCTGGGTGGAACGAATTCGCACCTGGCGGCGAGACCATCTGCTCACGTGGGACGCCGTATGCCTACTGGGTCAGGCCGGGCACCGTCAACCGGGTGATCATCGATTTCATCGGCGGCGGTGCGTGTTGGGACGACACGACTTGCGGCCTAGCCAACGCGATCTTCTCGCCAGATGTGACGAACGTGCGCAAAGCGGTCGCAGAGGGACTGCCGAGCGGCTTCTACGACGAGAACAATCCGGATAATCCGTTCAAGGATTGGTACCACATCGTCATCCCCTATTGCACCGGCGACATCCACTGGGGCAACAACGTCATCACCTATGGCGAAGGCGACAATGAGGTCACCATTCATCACAAGGGCGCCGTCAACACGACCGCTGTGCTCGACTGGATCTACGACAACTTCAGTGCGCCAGAGCAGCTTCTGGTGACCGGCTGCAGCGCTGGCTCCTATGGCGCGGCAATGTGGTCAGCCCACATTGCTGAGCATTATCCCCAAGCGAAGGTCATTCAATTCGGCGACTCGGGGGCGGGGATCATCACCAGCTCATTTTTCGAAAAGAGCTTCCCCTCGTGGAAGGCCGAAGGCGTCTTCCCCACTTGGATCGAGGCGCTCGATCCCGAACAGCACAACCTCCTCGAGATGGCCTTGGCCGATCTCTATGTAGGCGTGTCCAACCATTACACCGAGCACCACTTCTCGCAGTACAACACCGCCTTCGACGAAAACCAGGTCTTCTACTTCCAGGCGATGGGTGGAGGCGATGCCGATGAGTGGTCCAAGCAGATGTACGCGTCCATACATGAGATCCAGGACCGCGCGCCGACCTTCTCATCGTTCATTCCATCCGGCGAGCAACACTGCATCTTGCCGTACGACAACTTCTACACCGTGAACATTGGCGGCGTTCGCCTCGTCGACTGGCTCCGTGACATGGTGGACGGCAAGTCAGTCGACAACCTCGAGTGCAGCGACTGCAAGACGCCGACACCTTGACGTGAACCGGTGTGCCAGGGGCGCGCTCCGGCTCCTGAATAGCCGCCGCATGGTGGGTCTTCGCAGCTCCTTGGGTGCACCACAGGGGACAAGCCGGTATTGTGCCCCATGCCGACTATCAAGGAGCGCATCAAGGAAGCCGAGGCCTACCAAGAACAGGGCGAGCTCGAGACGGCCCTGGCCGCCTACGGGCAGGTCCTCGATGCGATAGGCACGATGGATCCCAAGCCCCATCCCGTCGCGTTCGATCTCAACCTTCGCATCGCTTGGCTTCTCAGACAGCTCGGGCGACGCGACGAATGTCTCGGGGCCTGCTCGGAGGCAAGCCAGATCGCTGTCGAGCAAATGAAGGACGACAACGCTGCCGCCTTCGCGGCCCGCAAAGCTCTGGAGACGCTACGCGAGTGGAAGGACTGGGAGCTGGCCGAGAAGGTCGCCAAGGGCTTGGTCGCCCGCGGAACGGAGGCAGGTCTTCAACACATGGTCATGGAGGCCGGTTTGCACATGCCGTACATCTACCGCGGCTTGGGTCGCAACGAAGAGGCCCGACAGTACGCGCAGGTACTACTCGATCGCATGACCGAAATAGACCTCAAAGAGGGCGTCGAAGAGTGGACGAGCTTCCTCGCCGCTCTTCCCAAGCCAAACTGAGCGCCGCGGCATGGCCTCGCCAAGCCGGTGCGGCTCATGGATCACCCCAATGCGCGACGCCTCGACCGATGCGAGCTTCAAATCCCGCGATCCCAACGCCACACAAACCCGCGGAATTTCTTCACTTGTACCGTGCTGATGCCCTATACATCCGTATCGTGTGCAAATGAGCAGTCTCACGGCCCAAACATGCGCTGTCCAGATTGAGGTTCGAGCCGAGCCGATGCTGGTGCAGCGCGGGGGGTTTCTCGAAGGGAAACTGGTCGAGGAGCACGTGCCGGTGGTGTCACTTGCAGCGCTTGGTGACGGCGCCAAGCAGATCCTCGAGAGCTTCGGCGCAGTCGAGCTGCAGCTGATTGAGCACTACGTTCCAGCCATCGATTCGGACGCCCAATACGCCATCTGCCCGGACGGCGACGTGCACGACTTCTGCTCATTCGGCGCTTACGCCCTGCCACAACTTCGCGCCATGGGATGGCAGGTTCGGGTGGCCGAGGACTACCCCTTCCGCGTGCTCGGCGGCGCCGTTCCCTGGTACGCCGATCTCGAGCCCGACAGCGGCCAACGTGAAAATGGACGCAACGACTGGTTCGAGCTCGAGCTAGGCGTATCGATCGATGGGCAACGCATTTCGCTGCTGCCGCTATTACTCGAGCTGCTCGACCGCAGCGGCGCCTCTTTCGCGTCGTTGCTGCGCACCGCCAGTCGCTGCGTCGCTTTGCCGGTCGGCGACGGCGTATTCCTACCCGTCTCGGCAGAGCGATTGCATCGCATCCTGGCCGTGTTGCGTGAGCTCTACGAGGGAACCCGTGTCCCGTACGAGCGCGTCAAAGCCAGCAAAGCAAAGAAGCGCAGACGAGCCCAGAAACGCCCAAGGCTGCGAGTACGGCGATCGCACGCGGCCATCCTATGCGGTCTCGACGAAGCCTTCGACGACGCCCAGGCCCGTTTGAAGTGGCACGGCACCGGCGAGCTACGTCAGCTGGGCCGCGCCTTGCTCTCTGCCAAACCCGGCCGAATTGCTGCTGCCGACTCACTGCAAGCCACGCTGCGCGATTACCAACAACAAGGCGTCGACTGGTTGCAACATCTGCGCAAGCTCGCCCTCGGCGGGATCCTGGCCGACGACATGGGCCTCGGCAAAACCCTTCAGACCATTGCCCACTTGCTCATCGAGAAAGAAGCCGGGCGCATGTTCCACCCCGCACTCGTCGTAGCGCCCACCAGCTTGGTGATCAATTGGCAGCGCGAGATCCGCAAGTTCGCACCCAGACTCGAAGTGATTTGCTGGCACGGCGCCCGGCGTCTTCAGCAGCTCGACCGTTTGGTAGCAGCGGACGTAATCGTCACCAGCTATCCGCTGGTGTGGCGCGACATCGAACACTTTCGCGATCGCCATTTTCACGTCGCGGTGCTCGACGAGGCGCAGTCGATCAAGAACCACGACAGCCGCGCCAGCCGCGCTGTGCGCACCTTGCACGCCGATCAACGGCTCTGTCTGACGGGCACGCCCCTCGAGAATCACCTCGGAGAGCTGCATTCTCTATTCGACTTCTTGGTGCCAGGTCTGCTCGGCAATCGAGACCATTTCCGCGCTGCTTATCGCACGCCCATCGAGATGGGTAACAGCGAGCGTCTCGAGCAACTGCGGCGTCGCGTCGCCCCCTTCATCTTGCGACGCATGAAGAGCGCGGTGGCATCCGAGCTTCCTCCAAAGACTGAGATTGTTCGCCCGGTCACCCTCGATGACTCCCAGCGCGAGCTATACGAGAGCATTCGCATCGCCGCCCATGCTGACGTTCGCCGCCTCATCCACGAAAAAGGTCTGGCAGCCTCGACCATTCCCGTCCTCGACGCGCTGATGAAACTCAGACAAGCGTGCTGCCATCCGCGCCTAGTACGGGTGCCGGCAGCACAGAAGGTGCCCCGCTCGTCCAAGCTCTCCTTGCTGCTCGATCTGGTGGAGCAAGCCGTAGCGGAAGAGCGCAGCGTGCTGGTGTTCTCGCAGTTTGCCCGCATGCTGTCCATCATCTCCGAAGCGTTGCTGGAAAAGGGCATTGGTCATGTCACCCTCACCGGTCAGACACGCGACCGACAAGACAAAGTCGACGCCTTCCAGCGCGGCCGGGCCAAGGTGTTCCTCATCAGCCTCAAGGCAGGCGGCACCGGCTTGACGCTCACGCGCGCCGACACCGTCATCCACTACGATCCGTGGTGGAACCCTGCAGCCCAATCCCAAGCGACCGATCGCGCCTACCGCATCGGCCAAGACAAGCCGGTGTTCGTCTACAAGCTCATCGTCGCAGGCAGCGTCGAGGAGCGCATGCTCGGCTTACAAGAGCGCAAACAAAAGCTAGCCGACGCCATCCTCTCCGATTGCGCGAGCACCGCGCTGTCCCTTCACGAAGTCGACGACCTGTTCGCCCCTCTCGAAGACTAGTGGCGGCTACATTTCGGAAGGTTGCGGGCGGGGATAAACCGCCCGAGATGCCCCTACGGGACTCTGCATTTTTTCCCCCTCCCGGCGGCCACATTTCGAAGGTTGCGGGCGGGGATAAACCGGATAAACCCGGATAAACCCGGATAAACCCGGATAAACCCGGATAAACCCGGATAAACCCCGCCCCTACCAGACTCTGCGTTTTTCTACGCCTTCCGCAACGGGCTCCGAAATCAATGTAGGGGAGTCTCGGGCGGTTTATCCCCTCCCGGGACGGCGATTTCCCCATCAAGCAAATTCGGTTTCGAGTCCCACCACCAGACGCTGAGCGTCGTAGCTTGCAGGCAGGGACAGACTGACTTGCGCCGGGTGACGAGGCTCTTCTGGTCGTTGGTTGATTTTCGCCACGAACGGGGGATCGAATTCCGAACCTCCAAAGCCCTTGTTCATGGCCTCGACCAGCGTCTGCAGCCAGCCGTCGAGCAACCCTGC
>CAZRGL010000428.1:0-10126 GCA_964599485.1 uncultured Polyangiaceae bacterium | reverse complement strand
GAGGATGTGCTTTCCATTTGGCGAAAACGTCAGCGAGTTGACCTCGGCTCGATGTCCGCGCAGCAGCCTGACTTTTCCGCTGGTCAGGTCGATGAGTCGCGCTTCCGTTTCCGAGCCGCTGGCCGCCGCGTGCTTGCCCTCGGGATCGAATGCCGGGTCGTAGGCGCGTCCCGAAAACTGCGTCAGCAAGCGACTCTTGCCCGTGTCGAGGTCCCACAGCAGCACCCGCCCATCCAGGCTCCCGGACAGCAGCTGTTTTCCATGCGGGCCGAAGGCCACATTCCAGATCTCGTCGTCGTGGCCGTCGAGCTCGCGGAGCAGCTTGCCGCTGAGCCGGTCCCAAATCCAGACCTTGCCGTCGTTGTCTCCTGTTGCGATCTGGGCATCGTCGGCTGAGATGCTCAAGCCGTGCTCGGCGCCGTGTCCGCTCAGCTCGTTGTTTTGGCCCCGGCCGATGTCCCACAGCCGCAAACCTCCAGAACCGCCCCAGGCCAGCGCGCTGCTGTTGCTCAAGAACGCGATGGAGTGCGTGCGGGCGGCGATGCTGCTCTGCTGTGTTGCCGAAGGGAGTCTCCATAGGCGCAAGCTGGCGTCGATACCCGAGGATGCGAGCCAATTTCCGTCGGGGCTGAAACGCGCCCGCCGCACGCCGCCACTGTGGCCGCGTACGATTCGCTTCTGGCGCCCCGACATGGTGTCCCATAACCGGATGGTTCCGTCGCGCCCTGCCGATGCGATCTGGTTCCCATCACGGCTGAAGCTGGCGTCGTACACCGCCGAGCCGTGGCCGCCCACCAAGCGCGGTTTGGGGGCAACGCGCAGGTCCCAAAGACGCACCACGCGGTCCTTGCCTGCTGCAATCAGTCGCTCTGAGCCGGGCGCGAACACGATGCTGTAGACCTCGTCGGAGTGGTCCTCGAAGACGCGCAGCGGCTTGCCAGAAGGCAAGCTCCACAACCGGACCGTCTTGTCGCTCGAGGCAGAGGCCAGCCGGTTTCCATCGTGGCTGATGTCGAGGCCCATGATGGCGCCGCGATGTCCCTCGATCACAGCCTTGTGCTTGCCATTTTGTGAGTCCCAGAGATGGATGCGTTGGCCACCTCCCGAGGCAAGCAGCTTGCTGTCCGGGCTGAAGACGACCGCCCGAGCTTCGCCACGTAGATCACGCAACACCTGTTTGCTATGGCCACTCTTTGGGTCCCAGATTCGGATTGTCCCGTTGCGGCTCCCCGAAGCGAGGTGGTGTCCATCGGGGCTGAACGCGAGGCAGAAGACCGCGCTTACATGTCCGGATAGCTTGGCTTTCGGCTGTCCCGTGACGCGGTCCCAAATGCGCACACTGCCGTCCATGCTGCCGCTGGCGAGTAGCGCTCCGTCGGGGCTGAAGGCCACGGCGCGAACACCGCCACGGTGGCCGCGCAGCACGTGGTCGACGGTCCCGCTGTCGCGTTGCCAGAGCCGGACATTGCCGTCCCAACCGCCCGACGCGATTTGCTTTCCGTTGGGCGAAAAGCGTACGGCGAAGACCTGGTCGTCGTGGCCACGAAGCACGCGCAGACTCTGGCGCGTGGCGGCGTCGAGAAGCTGAACGGTGTGATCTTGTGATGCCACGGCGATGTGGTTGCCGTCGGGCGACACGGCGACAGCGTAGATCATCGCGCCGAGTCGACGACTCCACAGCACAGGCTCGTTTTCCAGTTGCCACCACAGCACGCGGGCCGCGGAGCTGTTCTCGATTTCGAGAGCGAGCCGCAGCTTGGCGCGCGCTTCGAGCAGACTGTTCTGCTTCATCGCTGCGCGCGCACCTTCACACAACCCCTCTGCATGTCGTTGGTCGGCCAGTTGTCTGAGTTGGTCGGCGATGGCGTGCTGCCGGTCGGCTTGCCGAACTTGGAACGCGAACACAGCCACAGCCGCCAGCAGCACCGCGAACGTTCCGATCATCAACAGGCGGCGGCGCTGGATGCTGCGGGTCTCTTTGACGTTGGCCTCATCGAGGAAACGCTGAACTGCAGCTGGCGCTGGGCTGACACAACGTCGCAGCATGCGCAATGCATCATGCAAGGCCTCGCCCTGCCAAAGCTCTTCCTGACGACAGCCACGTTTGTGCCACAGCTCTGCGGATTGGCCGACGTCGGCCAAGAAAGACAGCTCGTCTTGGCTGTCGTCGACCCAGCGCGCCAATGTCCTCCAAGTATGGATCAATGACTCGTGAGCGAGCTCCAGCATGGCTGAGTCTTCGGTCTTGTCGCGTGGTCGAGTCACCGAAATCAGTCGTGATGCGGTGAGCTTGGCCAGCACCTGTGCAGCACGCTCCTCGCCGTCATGCTCATCGAGGCCAGCTAGGGCCTGCCCGCGGCTGATGAGCTTGCGCGTACGCGATGCGGAAACCATGCGCAAGAGCAGCTCGCGTGCCACGACCCGTTCGCCGTCTGACAGGCCGTCCAGCACGCCATCGGCGTGAGTTGCCAGTGCGCCAGCCACTCCTCCCATGCTCTCGTACACGCTTCGCAACAGCAGCTTGTCCTCCCGGTCGCGCTGTTCCCAAAGCGTCTGAGCGGAGAATTGGAGTAGGGGTAGACTGGCCAGCTCGCCACTGGCCGCCGCTACCATCTCGTCGATCAGAGCGGGATCTTCGTAGCTGTAACCGAGTGATTCGACCGGGCCGAGCAAGATGTCTCGGAGCGCCGCCGGCCCTAGGCTTTGCACCACCGTTACCTGAGTCAACGCTTGCTGAACCTCCGACGAGATGGCGAGTCGCCCCAAGAAGTCGTCGCGAATCGTGAACACCACTCGGATGGGCTCGAGCGGGTCGTCGGCCGCAGCGCAAATCGCTTTTATGAACCGCCAACGGATGGACTCATCGCTGGTCAGCGTGAAGATCTCCTCGAGCTGATCGACGACGAGTAACACAGCGCAGCCGCGTTCCTCGGCAACGCTACGCAGCTCCAGGGCCAATCGCCCAGGGGCGCCTCGAAGCCATTCTGCGAGCCGCTTCACATCGCCGGATGTCCGAGCAGGCTGGATGTTGCCATCAGCCAGTGGGTCAGAGGTGGTGTCGCGATCGATGCGTTGCAATCGAGACGCCAGAGAGTGGAAGGGCCGGCTCGTAGGTCGTAGTTGCAGCACGCCCCACGGTCCTTGCTCGCGCAAGCGGGGCACGAGCCCGGCTTGAACAAAAGAGCTCTTTCCCGAGCCGGTCGGTCCCACGATGGCCAAGACGGGCTGCAGCCGGCAACGCTCGACGACGGCGCCGATCTCGGGCTCGCGACCGAAGAATAGACCCGCGTGGCGCTCGGTAAATGGCAGCAAACCTCGAAACGGGCTGTCCTCGTCGCTGGTTATCCGCCGCGCCGGATCGAGTGCTCGGTGCAACACCTCGGCAACAGCAGTTGCAGTGGGTCGTCTGGGCATTTGGCGAGGCACGCGTTGATCAACTTGGCCACCGCGGCCGGCACGTCAGCGCAGGTTTCGACGGCGACGGCGGGCTCGTCGCTGGCCACTGCTCTGGCATGCTGCGCCAACCCATCCTCGACGTAGGGCCGGCGCGCGGCGCACATCTCGAAGAGCATCACACCGAACGCCCAAATGTCCGCGGCCCCCGTGCACTCCTCCTCACGCCACTGCTCGGGTGCCATGTACGCAGGCGTACCCCCAAGCCAAGTGCGCTTGTCGTCCATGTTGGCTGGATCGACGAGCTCGTCGGAGTAGGGCTTTTGTCCCGCCATTCGTTGGGCGAGGCCGAAGTCGACGACCCGCAGCCGCCCGTCGCGAGGGATGACGACGTTGGCGGGCTTCAAGTCGCGATGCAGCACGCCGTGGCCGTGCGCTTCGGCCAGGGCTTCGGCCACTGCCAACCCGATGCGTAGCGACTCTTGCAGGCTCAGTCGTCGTTCTGACAGCCGCTGGCGCAGATTCGCGCCTTCCAAGAATTCGAAGGCCAGGTAGGGCTCACCGTCATACTCGCCGACCGCGTGAATAGTCACGATGTGGGGATGGTTGAATTTGGCCGTGGTGCGGGCTTCGGTGATGAAGCGCTCGGTGGCTCTGTCGTCGAGCAAAGCGCGATGAATCAGCTTGAGCGCCACCTTGCGTCCGAGTTTGGTATCCCGTGCCAGATACACCCGCCCCATGCCCCCGTGACCGAGCAAGCGAATCACCTTGAAGTGATCGATCATCTTGCCACGACGCGAAAGTGGCGCAGCTTCCTTTGCAGCTGAATTGGGCGGCGGTGAGCTGGAGCCGGAACGCGGCATGGCGGACGTTTTGTCCGTGATGACCTGCGTGTCCTGCTCCGGCCGACTCGGAGGATCCCCCATCGCTCCCGAGGCTAGCCCAATTCGGAAGAAAAAAGCCCTGCTGCGTGCTTTTGACTGGGAAGCAGCGAAGCTATCCTCACCCGCATGTCACTGCCAATGCCAGCCATCGTCAGGCGCCTGAACCGACGCGTACGCGTGCCAATCGAGACCGCGCAGTTGCTCTGGACGACGGGAGCGCTTGCCGATCCGCTCGGCCTCGCCAAGCAGTGGGTCCACCGGCGCTTGATCAAGCGCGTCCATCGTTCCCTGTTCGATTTCCGCTACGCCACCGCGCTGCTCCTTGCTCAACGGGTGGGCCTGCTTGCATGTCTCGATGAGGGGCCCAAAAGCTTCGCCCACGCCGCCAGCTGTCTCGATGCGCAACCTCGTGGCATCGAAGCATTGATGCGTGTCCTCGAGTCCCAGGGCATGATCGAACAGCAAGATGGCGGCTACGCGCTTTCGAAAGCAGGTAGGCTACTTCTTTCGGCTGACAGCCCCCACGGCATCACCAACATGCTGGAGCTGATGTCAGCTCAAGCTGAGTCATTTGGCGAGATTGTCACGGGGATGCGCAGTGGCGCCACACCAGCCGCCCTCGACATCTTCGACGAGGGCGGCAGCTATCAAGCGTTCCTCGATGCCGTCAATGCCTACTTGCTGCTGGCCACCCGAGATCTGCTCAGCCGCGTCGCGCTCGGCCCCATCAACGATCTCATCGTTGGCTCGATGGGGGTGAGCTTCAGTGCTGTGGTGCTCGATCGCTTTCCCCAAGCACGGGTCAGCTACGGCTGCTTGGACCACTTGGTAGCCGAGATCCCACGACTGCGTCAGCAGTACGGGGTTCCGCCCGATCGGGTTGCCGGCATGCACTGTCATGGTGGCGATCCCAGTGAGGATCGCTGGGGTGACGAGGCCTTCGACATGGTGATGCTCACCAAAAAGATGATTCTCGCGCCTGAGCAGCGCATGGGTGAGAAGTTCGCCACCAAGGCGTTCGAGGTGTTGCGTTCTGGTGGCGTGTGCATCTTTTGGGAGTGCTTGCACACACACGGCCGGCCAACCCCGCTGCCGCGCGCCATGGAGGCTGTTCTCGACCTCGGCGCCAGTCCGGCGGGCATGGTCAACACGGAGCAGAGCTTCAGCGAGCTGCTAGGTCGCATTGGCTACAGTGATGTCCAGGTGGTGCCGTGCTTGGGCGGCACCACCACTTTTGTCGTCGCTCGCAAGCCTTGAGCAGTAGCTCGCAAGCGTTGAGTAGTAGCCCGCAAGGGCTACGATGTGTCAGTTGAACGCGCAGACGGGTTGAGTCCTACGCGAAATTAGCGCAGCCTCTTCACGCCATGGATCCGAATCAGATCATCCACGAGCAACTCCCAGCTCAATTCATCAATGCGATGGGTGCGTTAGAACAACGCCTCGAACAGCTCGAAGGCGAGGCTGCTGAAGGTGGCGAGCCTGAACGGGCCAAGCTCGAGCGACACAAGCAGCGCCTCAGTGATGCGCGAGGCGCCAAGCTCGACGTTCAGATCGAGCTCACGGGCGAGGGCGGACTTCAGGCGACACTCGCGATTGCCGACGGCGCAATGGTTGTGCGCGAAGGGCTCGCTGAGGCACCGCTCATTGCGCTGCGTCAAAGCATCGGCGACTTTCGAGCTACGATCGAAGAAGGGCTCGGGGCGCGTTTCAGCTTGCTCAGCGGACGCGAGCGACGGTCAGGAAGCCAAGAAGATGGCCAGTCGCATGGCGCGCTTGCTCGCGCCTGTGGTCATCGATCAGCTAAAGGCTCGTCAAGGCACCATTCGCTTCGTAATCCTGGGACCGCCCTCGGGCGAGGACTGGTCGATCGATGTGGGCCTCGACGGCCCGCCCGCAGACGAGCCGAGCTGCACCGTTGCCGTGGCCTACGCGGACTACGAGGAGATTGCCTCAGGAAAGTTGCCGCCGCCTGCCGCATTCATGGCGGGGAAGATCCGCGTTACGGGAGACATGACCCTGGTGATGCAGCTGGCTACCCCCATGCTGATGGGTTGAGCGGGCACTGACGGGTTGAGCTGGTCACTGCTGCTTTTGACAGTTCACCATTGAGGCTGGGCCCGCGCAGCGCCAAGCTCCTGCCCATGCGCGGGCTACTCAGGGGACCGATTCGGTGGGACAACACCGGCCGCGCGCTCGTTTGTTTGTTGGGCTTGTCGCTGGCTTGGGTTGTGCAGTGGCTGGTGCTGAGGCAGCTCAGCTCGCTACCTCTCGAGGTGAGGAGATTCGTAAGCGCGGCCTATGGAGTTGCTGACACTGGTGTTTGCGGTTGGCTGGCCTTGAGCCTGCACCAGCGCGCGCAGCGCTTGCAGCCATCGTCGGTGCAGCGGGCGACCAGTACCATCGGGGCAGTCAGCGCGTTGGTGCGTGGCCTCATCGGCTTGTTCTACCTCGTGCTATTCGATTTGATTGCGGCGCGGCCGGGTGCTGAGCTGTTGGAGGTGATGGGCTGGGTAGGTGGGCTCAACAGAATCAACACAGTAGTCTTCTTCGTGGCCATCTACGTGAGCTACGTGGTCGCCACGGAATGGCGCCGAAGGCTCCCGCTTCACCTAGTGCTGGGTGTTGTGGTGGTGTTGATGGTGCTGATGCCGGTGGCCGGAGCCGGCGGTCGGCCTGATCTAGCGAGTGTGCTCATCCGTAGTGGGCTCTGGATATCATTGGACTTGGCCTTGCTCGGAGCGTGGCACTTCGGCGGCCAAAAACAACGAAAGGGGACGACATGATGGCCAACAAGGGTCTGTTGGGAGTGGTCTCGGTGTTGCTGTGCTGCGCTTGTCCGCCGGACGGCGCCAAGCACGGCTCGACAACGGTCGCGTCATCGACTGCCACGAGCACGGCGGCAGCCGCGTCCAGTTCCTCGGTGGCGACGGCGAGCGCGTCAGTCGACCAGTGCAAAGTGCTGTCAAAGCGCTTCGACGCTGTCCTGCTCGCGGCGCCTGGCACTTGCAAGAAGAACGAAGACTGCGCGTCCTACAGCGCCGGGGTGGGCAAGAATTGCGGCGGGGCCATCGACCAGGCCAGCGCCAAGAAGCTGGCCGCCATCACCAAGGAGTTTCGGGCAGCCAAGTGCGGTTACACCGTACACTGCGCGCCCCGTCAGGTGTTTGGCCTCGAGTGCCGAAAAGGCGTCTGCGCGGAAATCAACGAGCAACGGTAGACTCGCGCGAAGGACCCGAAAGCAAACGCGGACTCGGACTCGGACTCGGACACGGACTCGGACGCGGACGCCGATTCGGACTCCGACTACGCGGACACGGACGCGGACTCGGACCCGGACGCGGGCTCGGACGCAGACTCGGACCCGGACTCGGACCCGGACTCGGTGCGGGCGGGCCGCCCCTACGGCCATCCGGTTTCCCGGATCCGGACTCCGGCTTGCTTGCCCGTGGCAGCCTTCCACGCTCAAACGAACGGCATTGGCGCTGGCCGTGGTGTAGACTTCCTGGCCTGCCGATGGCGACTTGTCCCGAATGCTTTGCTCGCTACGATGACGAGGTACAGAATTGTACCAAGGATGGCGCGCGGCTACTGCCCGATGAAGCCTGCCAGCGCTTCGACGAAGAGCTTCGCCGGGGCGACGTCGTTGGCGAGTATCGCATCGAGAAGAAGATTGGCCAGGGCGCTTACGGCAAGGTCTACAGCGCAGAGCATCCGGTGATCGGCAAGCGGGTGGCCATCAAGGTGCTCAACCGCAAGTTCTCGTCCGATCCCGAGGTGGTCTCGCGTTTCGTGTCAGAGGCGCGGTCGGTCAATCAGATCCGCCACCGCAACATCATCGACATCTTCTCTTTCGGCACGCTCGATGATGGCCTGCAGTACTTCGTGATGGAGCTGCTCGAGGGCAGCACCCTCAACAAGTACCTGAAGCAACATGGGCGGCTCAGCCCAGAAGAGGCCATCCCGATTCTGCGCGACATCGGCCGCGCGCTCGACGCGGCGCATGCGGCTTCGGTCGCGCACCGTGACCTCAAGCCCGAGAACGTGTTCGTGTCCTTCGACGAAGACGGGCGCTGTTACCCCAAGCTGCTCGACTTTGGTATCGCCAAGCTGATGGGCGACGAGCGCGAGCATCAAACACGCACAGGCGCCATGATGGGCAGCCCGGGTTACATGTCTCCCGAGCAGTGTCGCGGCAAGAATGTCGATCACCGAACGGACATCTACGGGATGGGGGTGATGACCCATGAGCTGCTCACCGGCAGGCGTCCCTTCTCCGGCGACAGCAACATGGACCTGATGTTCAAGCATGCCAAAGAGCCGCCGCCTGCGATGTCGACGGTCTGTCCGGCTGTTCCTGCAGCGCTCGACGAGCCCGTTCTGCGCATGCTGGAAAAAGAGCCCGGCGATCGGCCCGACACGCTGGCCGCTGCGATGGACGCCCTCGCGCTCGCCGCCTGCGAAGCTGGCTTCGATGTGCATTTGACGACGAAGAGCACTTCGGCCGCTGGTGTTTCCGGACGAAGCGGGGCGGCGACCAACGCTGCGCTCGAGACCGACGTAGAGGGCTCGAGCAAACCGCGCCGCAGCGGCTCGGTGTTGCTGATTGGCGGGTTGAGCTTGGCGATTGGTGGCGGTCTCATCGTCTTTTTGATGATGCGCTCGGCTGAGCATCCCGATGCCGCCGCCTCATCGGCCGCGCCCGTTAGCACTGAGGCCACCGTTGCAAGCAGCACTGCTGCTGGGACTTCGTCCGAGCGCGCAACCGTGGCCATTCGATTCGAAGCCAACGTCAAGAAAATCGAGGTGCACTGCGACGGAGCAATGCTCGGCACGTCGGCTGCCCCGATTCGAGTGCCCCGTACATCCAAGCGCATGACGCTGACCTTGGTCAAGCCTGGTTACGAGACCAAAACCATCCACGTTCATCCGAGCGAGGATGTGCTCGTGGAAGTGGTATTGAGCAAGCTCGCCAAGCCGCAGACTCCTGCCGCGCCGCCGTCTGTGAAGCCAGTCGCGCCACCGACCACCGCCGGGCCATCGGTCCCCAAAGATTTGGAGACACCCTTCTGAGCGGATCACGCGGATCAGTCGACCTCAGGTGTCGAGCGCCAACGACCCGCGGGCAATCTCGCTGGTCGCACACGGCTCTGCGGTCGGCCCAGCTCCTGTTGCTGGCGGGCGTCGTCGTTGGTTGTGCTGATCTGACGCCTATCGTGGCCAACACCTGTGGCAACAAGGTGCTCGAGCCCCAGGCGGGCGAAGACTGTGACGGCGAGCCCGGTTGTCACGATCCACAAGACGCGTTCGCTTGCCGCTGGCGTTGCAGTCGCCTTCCGGACGCGGCGTCTGTGCAGCAGGACTGTCCGGCTGGTTTTGCTTGTGGGCTCGATGGCGTATGTCGTCGGCCCAATGGGAGCTATTCACTGGTGAGTGCTGAGCTCGCGCCTCCCAGCTTGGGTTTGGCGCTGGGCGATCTCGACGCCGACGGGCGGCGCGACTTGGTGCGGACCTCGGTCGATACCACCTTCGTGCACTTCTACGACGCCGACGCCAATATTTCGACGCTGGATATCGTTGCTCGGGCGCCCGAGCAGTCGCTTTTGGGCGACTTGACCGGCGATGGGCGCGACGACTTCGCGTTTCGCTCACAGATCGGCCGTGACTTCGGTGCGGGCTTAGCCGTCTTGCGCAGCCAGCCCGACCGCAGTTTCGCCAGCACCATTTATTCGGCGCTGCCCAAGCTACCTGCTTCGCACGTCAAAGGCATGACCACCAACGCGTTAGCGCCTTTCAACGAGGACGAGCTGGTCGTTTTCCTGCAAGGGCTGCCATTCTGTTCGGAGCCGACC
>CAZRGL010000427.1:0-10142 GCA_964599485.1 uncultured Polyangiaceae bacterium | reverse complement strand
GCGCACCCTCCATCGGGCCGACCGGTGGCGTCAACCCGAGCCATGCACCAACGCCGTGCCAAGCGTGTCTTCTGTGGCGTTGGCGACGTACATGCCGCCACGTTCCGACGCCACCTCACGCTTGCAGGTGTCGACCGCTCTGAGCTGTTCCAGCGGTCAGCATGCAGGCAGCCCATTCGTGTTCATGACCTACGCGCGACCTTTGTGACTCTTTCGCTCGCCGCGGGCCGCTCTGAGACTTGGGTTGCGGATCGCACCGGGCACAAGTCCAGTCAGATGATCAACCGATACCGTCGGGCGGCACGTTCGGTTGCGGAACTTGGCTTGGGCGGACTACGCTGCCTCGCAGACGCCATCCCTGAGCTGAAAAGGCGCCGAAAAGGCGCCAGGGGCTGCGCCATCGCGTCGGAGCGAAAAGAGGTAACGTCGCCAGAGCCATCGAAATCACACAGCAAAGACAATACGGGAGGAGTGGCCGAGTGGTCGAAGGCAGCGGTTTTGAAAACGCCTTGAGATTTTTCAAAAAAAGCCAACGATGTCGTGTGCTTTCGCAATAAGTCGTTGACCTCTACGCTGCTCGCCACAAACCTCTAAGTACCGATAAGAACTGGGACGCAACTTCCGTTGGGGCAACAGCGGGGAAACGCTCCTGGAGTCCTGGCACATGGTCGGTTCGGATTGGGAGGTAGGCCAAGGCGGCGGTGGCTCTGCTGAGCTAACAGCAGCAGGGCGGTCCAATCACGTCTTGGAACCGAGGGCTACATCCGTACCGCGGAGATCGTATCCGTGCGCTACGAGCCGCGCCCCATTGCTCCTTCGGTTTTCTTGCGGTCCCATTTTAGAGATAGTGCGCCATGAAACTCCACAATGGCATCCCGGTCCGCGGTCTCGTCGTCGAACCCGTCTGAGGCGCTGGGGCCGTCGGGAGCGTTCCCGACCGTTGCGCGGCATCACTTGGCGGTGCAGATCGGCAGGTCGCACTCTGGGCCTACATAAAACGACTCCTCCCCACATGCCGGCTTGTACATGTAGTAGCCGTCGTGGCACGGTCGCATCATCGGCACGAGAGGAATGTCGAGCACGTACTCAGCGGCATCCACGGTGACCGCAAGGTCGCACTGACCGGCGCGTTGCGGCACGATCAACCATCGATCGCAAAGCTCCGTGAAGCAATCTAGGTATGCATCGTGACACGCCACGCCGCTAGCTTGCACCTCGACGACCGTAATCGGCTCGCCGCAAACCTCGACGCCAAAGCCAGCGAAGTCCCCGGTGCACGGTACAGTGTTCTGCGCGGAGGCGGTTGACCCGCCCTGGCCCTCTGGTGCATTGCCGCAACCAGAACAAACAGCGACACAGAGCACCGCCAGAGGTGATAGCCTCGCTAGGATTGCCACGTATTGCGCGAGCAATCGAGGGGGAGTCATGTGTGATGAGAGACCGAAAGAGAATAGGCTAGGCCTTGCAGTCATGCTGTTCCTGCCGGTTGTTGGCTGCACCGCACCAGGCGAAGAGCCTCCCCCGGGGAGGCTGTCACAACAAGTATACGACGGAAACGACGGGCGCGTGACTGAGGACGCGTTCGCGCACCCTCAGGTTGTGGCCGTTCGCGGACCGATTCCGAGGAACTGTACCGCCACGATCATAGCCTCCGACGCGATCCTACTTGCCGGTCATTGCACTGCAGTGAATCGCAAACTAGGTGACAGCTACCAGATCAAGGCGGGAGCATATACGGTCAAGCCGAGGCTGAACCTCCCCCCATCCGCTCCTTCTACGTGCCAGAGTCGATCAACCTCACCGAGACCTCCGTGTGGCCCTTGCCCGCCCTCGCAGCCAGTACGATCCAAATTTCAAGGGATCTTGCCGTCCTGAAGTTGCCCTTCGCCGATCGTCTGCTGCGATGCGCAGTGCGACCCATGCGCGTACTCGGCGAATGCAGCGGGCCGGGTGATCCCGACTGCCCATTACCAGCGAACGGTTCGTTGAACGGGTGGCCTGGCGCTCCTGTTAGCCTCCTCGGGGCGGGGTTGACTGACGACCAGTGCATGGACGGGCTGAGTTTCGGCAAGAGTGTGCGGAGGCTCTCGACCAGCGTTAGCACGGTAGGCTCGTCATTCTCCTTTGTTGAGAATGGTCAGCTGTCGCACCATTGCGAAGGAGATTCAGGCGGCCCCATCCTCACCGACCCACATAACGGAGAGCCTGGCGCCACGCTGCCGCCCGATGCGCTGGTGTCGGTGACCTCAAGCTTGCTGGGTGTGACCGCCTTCGGACCAGTCTTGCAAACCCCTAGCATCCGCTCGTGGCTGAGCGATTTCGCTGTCGACAGCGAGTGGTGCAAGGACGGCGTTGGCGACGGCGTCGAAGCCTGGCAGGACAACTGCGACACCGTTTGTAATCCAAATCAACAAGACAGCGACGAAGACAGCCATGAAGATAATTGCCAGTCTTGTTCAAATTCAAAGTGCCCCACGGATGGAGGGGGCGATGCCTGCGACCTCTGCCCACACAGCCCCAACCATATCGACTATGACGGCGACTTGATCGCGGACTGCAACGAGCCTTGTCCCGGCGTTGGCAACAAGATGAACTGCCCCCAGCCCAACAACCTGGGTGCAGATTTATGGGGGGACGCGGACCACGACGGGATCTGCAACGACATCGATCTCTGTCCCTGCGTCAAGAGCTACAATACCGCCAATTGCAACCTGAAATCCGAGAACGCTCGCCAGCAAGACGGGCTGCCGGTCGACTCGCTTTCGAATCATTGCGACCCGGTGCCATGCCCGTTCGTGGAGCCGACCGCAACAACGATTCCCGGGACTGAAAAGAAGCTAGAGTTTTGCAAAGATATCAATGCGGAGTTTTGCCCGCTGCCGGTCGGAAAGAAGGCGTGGCTTGTTTGTGAGAGAAGGAAGAACACAGTCCTCCAGATGATGCCGCTCGCGAGCCACGATTGGTTGGGGGCGCCCAAGCCGGTAGACAACATCGACACGACAGCGTGGATGTGTGTTCAACCGTTCGGCGGCGGACAGTTCCCGCTGGGCTGCGAGAGCTCGTTCTTCATCACTGACGATCGCCTTGGTGATTCGGGATGTGTCGCCGGAGCGCAGTGCAGCAACCCGGGCCCCGAGACGCTACAGACACCATTCCACCGGTTGGCCATCCAAGCCGGCTTTCAACCTGCTAGCACGGCGCCATTGCCGTTCAAGTACGAGTTGACTGCCGACGAAGTGTCAAAGGGCATTGGCTTCCAGCCGCTCCTTTGGCACTACCTGAGCGACTACGCTCGCTGGACGGCTCCCGCCACCACAGTCATTCAAGATCCGGGCTCGGCGGATCAGCTGGTCGGCACGCTGTGGTTCCACGCGGACACGACCGAAGGTTCGATGGGGCGTCCCGAGCTCGCAAACCACCATCGGTTCGATTTCGCTCCGACGGAGGAGATCTGCACTGCTTGCGAGTTCCTGGAGGTCGACTTCGTGCCCGAGCTGGTGAGCTCGTCGGGAAACGGCGGGAACGGCAAGGGGAAAGACAAGGACAAGGACAAAGGAAACGGCAGCGGGTCCGCCAGCCAAGTAGCTGTGCCGCATCTCATTTGGCGGCCGGTTGTCGATCCGCCGACAAACGGATTTCGGCGACGCAACGCGGTGGCGCACGAGGCACACTTCCTTGTACCTACCGGCAAGGACCTGTGGGCCACCCCGACCGGCGAGAACAAGAACTGCGGCGGGCAGATTGCCAACGACGCGCTCGGCGTCGAGCTGCGCCAAGCCTTGAGCGATCCAGCCGTTCGTTGGGTGAACGCCGCCGAGCCTCTCGCGGCGATGGGCGCAGGTGAGTCTTTCCCGCTCGCCGTCGGGTTGTCGGCGATAGGTGGCTCCGAGCTCTTGCACACGGTGACGACCAATGGCGTGCGGCTGCTCGGCGATGGTGATCGGGACGCCTGTGCGCAGTTCCCGAACACCTGCGACTCCTGCCCGAGCGGTGCCTGCAACGATGCGGGGTGGTGCTGCGAGCTTCCCTGCAGCGTGGACGGGGACTGCCCGAGCGGGTTCTGCAACCCTGGTTCCGGCTTGTGTGACGTCCCTCCCCGAGTCGGCTCGCCTCACGCCAAGGACTATGTTGCCGTGCTCACCCGTATGCGTCGCGGCGTATTCGTGGTGGGAGGGGTCGCTCTCGAAGACGACACGCCTACCGGCGAAATCTGGTTTAGCGCGTTAGGCAAGAAGACATGGGGAAGGTACGGTACTGGCAACTACGCTCCTCACCTGGTGCTCGCTGCGACATATAGCTTTGTGACTGACGACCTATATGTGCTCGACGAAACAGCCGATGGCGACGCGCGCCTCGTGGCCGTGCATCTCGGAAAGTTCACCACGACAACCATTGGCGTCTGGAAACGACACGCGGAGTGGGATCAGCATTGGCTTACGGTGGATCGAGATGGTGCGCTGCTGCTCGCCTCGTCTACCAGTGCGAAAAAGAAGCGGCACCGCATCACACGCATCGATGTTCGTGGCGGCCTGCCGCCGGCGATCGATGGTGTACTCGAAGGGAAGAAGCCATTGGTCTTGCCGCCGCTTGTTGACGCGGTGGGTTACACCCTGGTGGTGAAGCAGGACTCGGGCAACGACCGCGCGAACATGATCCGATTGGATGCCCTGGACCTTCAACCCGCTACCCTTGCCACGCTTGCAGAGCAGCTCTAGGGACGATGACACGGCGTTGGCGGGTAATCGGTAGCTGCGTATTGGTTGCATTGGTTGTGGCGTCCTGCGCGGACAGGACCTCTCGACCAGCTGGTGGCACTGGTGGAGCGGTCACCGTTACGAGCAGCTCGCAGACTCCATCCTCGGGCCCCGTTTCGGCCTCCTCGTCTTCGGCCTCCTCGTCATCGAGTGGGATGGTGGATGCTGGGGGTCCGTGCGAGCCCGGACCGATGCCGAATGTCGTGCCGTCCGGCTGGGCGGCGTTCACGGACTGGTCGTGTGACTGCCCGCTCTATGTGCCGAAGAGCAAGGATGCACTACCCGAGCCGCCGAGCTGGGAGCCGTGTCCGATCAACCCAGGGGGCATCGACTGCGAGGCGATGGTGGTGACCTGGACCAAGAAGTGGATCGCCGTGCCGCTCAACGCGCGACTGGACAGAGACGCCAACGGGAAGCCCTTGCTGGGCTTTCGTCGCAGCAAGATGGATGCGCCGTCGCCGCACGTGGTTGACCTGCTCACCGAGCCTGACGGACCAGTGCGAAACGCGATGATCCAGCTCGCGCTGGCTCCTGGCGGCAAGTTCGCCTGCGGCGCCGCGCTCGAGGGGATGCGTGATGGCTACTACGTGCTGCACGCCGCGGGACACGTAGCGGTTTCGGCACCCATTTTGGTGCTCTCGGTGGGCAGATCGACGACCTCGAGCCGCGCGTGCTGGCCCACTACACCGATGGCGAACAGCGCAACTGGGACTGCGGCGCGAAGTGGTATGTGCGTGTGGACAAGAACTTCAGCCTGTTCGCACTTCCATGGACACCACCCGGCGAGCACTTCGTTACCTCGCCGAGCAAAGACCCTGACGGAATTAACGCGACCCAACCTCTTGTCCGAGGTGGCTTCTTCTTCTTTGCCACAGCCACCCTGCTCATCGATGGCATCAACGTTTGGGATCCGGTTCACGGCACCAGGCCCTTCATTCGCTGGCCGGGCGACTACACCCGTGGCGCCGCCGATCTAGGGACGGACGGCGTCGACATGGTGTGGACGCAAGGCGAGGACAAGAAGCCCAATGACAAGGTCTATCCAACTCGATCGGCGATGACCGCACCGTTCACTGGCGACCCCGCTGCGGTCAAGCCCCGTCGCTTGAGATCCTCACCGTTTCTCGGCGTCGGCAACTTCGCCTGGGAAGTTGGGTGCGGATACGCCATGCACGAGGCGGAGAACAACCAACTCATGGTGGGCGGATCGCGGATGGCTACTCATGGTTACTACCCCACATCCCGATGCAGCTCGGTCTCGACAAGCCGCTCGGGCTCACCTGCCAGCACGCCTATTCCCTCGGCGAGATTGGCGGCCAAGTTCGCGTGGCCCGCGTCGCGCTCAACTCCCTCGGCCCCGGTACGCCGCCGGATTGATGACTGAGAAGGGCGCTGTGCTCGCCTCTCGCACACCGCCAGCCGGTGCCGCGGCGACATCTACTCAGACGCTGCCTTCTTGGGCTGCTCGCGCCGCCGCTGCCAATTCGAATCCTGTTGTCGAGGGCAACGGTTAGTAGGACCGCCGCGGGGGCGCCTTACACCTCCAAGTGCTCGTAGATAGGAGCTAGACTTGAGGGTCCTCTGCAATGATTGGGCAATATTGGGGCAACAGCCCCTCCGAATCGTCGAGCACTCAAGGGCAACATAGTGTAAGAAAAACCACAGCTTGGAGGAGTGGCCGAGTGGTCGAAGGCAGCGGTTTTGAAAACCGCCGTAGTGAAAGCTACCGTAGGTTCGAATCCTATCTCCTCCGCCGTAATTAAGCGCTTGTTGTCGCCCTTTTGCGCGGATTTGACGGTCTCATGTCATCGACCCAGTCAGGCTTGAGATCCACGCCCGCGAGGTTCAGGCTGAAGCTGCCGGGAGCTGGCCCCACGTGGCCACGAATGGATTATACTTAATCCATGGAGCACATCGCAGGTTCCCTTTTTGCGGAACCGTCTGCGTCGTTGCGCCTGATGGTGGATCAGGAGTTCGAGCTGCGTCGAGCCGAGGCTCAGATGGTTGAACCCGCTGAGATGTTGGCGCTCTCAGCGAGGGTGCTCGAGCTCAACTTGGTGTTCGCAGGGATCAACGAGGCCGTCCACGAAACCGGGGCGAAGACTGTGTCTCAGGCGGTGGCGCAGATCGAACGGATCATGACGCTTGCATCAACGATTACGAGGCTCGACCTGAGTAGAGTCTTCAAGGAAAACGCTAACATCCTACCCAAGATGCCCGAGAGATGGACGCCACACTCCGACCATCCTGCTGCTGTGAGCGTGGATGTCGTTGTGCGCTCGGTGCGATCCTTGCTGGCATACTGCCCCATCGAGCGTCTCGAAGACGTGGCAGAATCTACGGGCATTACGGATCTCGGACACCGATGCCGCATCGCATACGATGGACTCGCAGCGTTTTCCCGGCGGAATGACCCCCGAAACAGTACGGCAGCTCGCACCGTGGGTCGTGCCTACGCCGAAGGACGCTTGTCTCTCGTCGAGGTGTGCTCAGTGCTCGACGCTAGCCCTAGCGACGCTGCGGCCTTCCTTCAGGATCAGGGCTTCTGCCGCTCTCCGAACGTGATTCCGCTCGGAGACGCAGAGCGCAAGGACATCCTCTCTAAGGCACGACAGGATCGACTAGCACGGCGTGGCAAGCCAGCTGCAAACCTCGTGAGCAGGGACGTGATCGCTAGCCAACGCATCGAGGGGGTTGACGCTCGTCCGTGGATTCCTCGGGGCTGAACGGGCCTGACTCCGTCCGGTCTTACACCCCGGAGGAGAACGAGCGGCTCACGTCGAACCTTCATGCTGTCTCCGCGCGGGTTCATGCACGGAGCTTGGATGCGCGTCCAGGCACCGCGCTTCTTCAGTTCTTCCACGCCCAGTTGTTCGCCGAGGTGCGTGACCATGCCGGCCGCTGCCGCAACTCCAGCTTCGGAACGGAGCACCTTACCTTTGGGCCGAATCGCTCGGTCCACCGATCTGCGGTTCCACAGAAGCTTCGCGACACGTTTGAGAAGTGCCGAAGAGAGCTGCGTGTGTTGACGGACGCTCAGCAGGCGGAAGACTACGAGGAGAGAGCGATTTGGTTGGCCGTCTGGACACACGCGGAGATTATTCGCATCCATCCTTTCGAGGACGGGAATGGACGGTCATCACGTCTGATGATGAGTCATCTGCTCATCGAGACGGGGCTCAGGCCCATTCCGATAGAAGCCTGCAAGCAGGAGTACAACGATGCGCTCAACAGGTATTTCGCGACATGCGAACGAGGACTGCTGCTCGACTTGTTCCTTCGACTATATCCGCTCGAAGAGGCCACGCCAACAGAGGCGTAGCGGGCGATCCCTACCCGCCAGGGAAGGCGGCAGTTTTGAAAACCGCCGTAGGGCTACCGTAGGTTCGAATCCTATCTCCTCCGCCAATGCGCAAAGGGTGCTCTGCGAGCCTAAATAGGTGTTTCAGTTGCCCCGCCGTCGAAGCCAGCCAGTATCATGGTCTAGGCGAAGCAGGCGGTCGCGGGAGGGGGCACCTGATGAACCAACAGTTTCGGGAGACGTACTGTGTCTGAGTTGGACAAGCGCAACGTAATCGCCCAGTGGGCTTTTGATACGCGGCCCATCTTGCTCCGTTTCCATTTGTGGCTCGAGGACGTGGAAGTCGAGTGGGAGCAAGGTCAACGTTCGCCCCACTATACCTTCGTGCCGCGTGGGATCCGCCGCTGTCTCGCCATGGCCTCGGCTGCCACTGCGCTGGGCACCAAGCTGTTCGGCAACTACGGCGGCGGCAAAGATGCGTCCAACACCGTGACCAACCAGGTCAAGAAGGGCGCTGACGCGGTCGCGGCCTACGTCTTGAGCGAGTCGCTCTGGTTCACCACGCGGCATTTGCCCGAGAACCACGCGCTGATGGTGTGCTTGGGTGAGGGGCTCATGCCCAAGGCGGGCGAGACGCCGGAAATGGGTGCCAACCCGCTGCTCGGCTACGGTCGCGTCTACGCTCGACCTGAAGTCGCCATGTTCATCGATCGGCAGGTTCGACGTCTGCTCAACGAGCCGACCAGAACCTGGGAAGAGTTTTACTGGAAGGTCAAAGATCGCGGCATCACCATCTGGGGAGCTGCGGTCGATACGCTCGAGAACACCTCGCGCTTCGCCAAGGGTGAGCCGACCGGTCCCATGTCGGTGCTTCACCTGTTCGACCAGCCCTTGGTGGTGACCAAGCCCTACGAGTCGTACATCGGCTCGTTGACCGTTCCGCGGGAAGTCGTCCGCACTGCCGAATCGCACTCCATCCTCGTCGACTTCCTGTCGCCGCGCTCCAAGGTGGTCGAGGCCATCGAGCTGACTTACCCAGGCATCAAGCGCGAGAACATCCACGTCTGGACCCTGCGCGGGGCGAAGCGCGAAAAACGGTTGGGCGCGCTCTGGAAGCAATGGACCGACATGGGCGTGCACATCGTCGACGCAGGGTGGCCGACCCCTTCGGGTTTGCCCGCCTTCACCGATTCGGGGACCTACGCACCGACCTACCTCGTCGGCAGCTGGATCGACAAGAGCGGTTCGAGGCACGTGTTTCTCTGTGACGGCTATGCGGCATCGGCCGAAGCGATGCAGGCAGCCAGTCTTTCCGAGGCCCTCGATGTCGATGTCTCGATGGGGTTGTTTTCGCCGACGTTCAAGCTGCCCATCGATGACGAATACCGCCTGATGAAACTGCGGCCGGATGCGCCAGGCTTCCGCGAGCAGCTCAGTGCGCTGGTGGGCGCGGACAACGCCGATGGATGGGCCGAGACGGTGACTGCCGCCATCGAGGAGACCAAGAAGGCCAACTTGCCTGCCCGAAAGCGCATTCTCCGGGCTGGCGACTTCTTCCCTGAGAAGCATTGGCGTGTGCTCGCGAGCTCTGGGTACATGTGCCCCGATCCTTATACTGGTGCAGAAGGCGTCACCCAGGTCGGCGACGGGCTCTATCGCGTCACTTCGCGGCTGACCACTCTCAAGGTCAACATTCGGATTTCATTCACGTTTCGGCTCATGGAGAGCATCGATCAGAGCCGCCTGGTGTTCAGCCCGTTGCTGGTGCGCTTCACCTCGGGGACCGACTACCGTAACCGTGCCGTCAAAGTGTCGGACTCAGGCCGCATTCGCAACGAGCTGCAGACGATGATGTCGCAGGCGCTCGAATACGACGGCGAAAGCATCCGCGTGCACCTAGACCGTGTCGGCGACAACATGATGGACTCCGCCAAGAAAGACAAGATCCGCGAGGTGCTCGAATGGTATCGCGACGAGCACCCGGCTTGGTTCTACTGGCTGGACGTCGTCTGAGCCAAAACCACCGCCCCGAGCCAGTCAGATCTTGCGTTGGCGCACATGAAAAGGTAGTTCCCGCAGTTACAACC
>CAZRGL010000426.1:0-10152 GCA_964599485.1 uncultured Polyangiaceae bacterium | reverse complement strand
CATTTGCCGCAGTGAGCTGCGTCGAGCTGAGTATCGACGCATTTGTCGCCGCACTCCTCCGTTCCGCCAGCGCACTGCGTTGAGCAGGTTCCGTCGCTGCACACTTGGCCGGCGTCGCACGCGCTATCGCACTGGCCGCAGTGCTTGTTGGCGCTTTGCAGATCCACGCACAGCTCGCCGCACTTGTCAGTGCCGCCGAGGCAAACCAGCGAGCAGCTACCGGCGCTGCATACTTCGTCATCACTGCAGCTAATTGCGCAGCCCCCGCAGTTAGCCGGATCGTTGGCGGTATCCACACAAATGCCGTCGCAGTTGGTCAAGGGTTCAAGACACTGGATGGCTCCCGAGCCTGTGGCGGCAGGGTCGTCCGAGCACGCAAAGAAAAGGGCACAGATTAGGCTTGGCGCAAGCCAGTGACGTGTTCGGCCGGTATTGCGTAGCGCGTGTCCCATCGGTCTGTTCCCCATTCATGCAATGAGTTGCGAGTCTGGCATGGTCACCTGACTTTGCTCAATGCACAAGCCCAACGCACGACCGAGCTGGCAGTTGGAGCAGTGTCATTCTCACGTGAGAATGCCTAGCTTGCCGTCAGTCGGCGATATCAATCTTCGACAACCCAGTCCTGTAATTGTACAGTCGAGCGTCAATGGTCGATAGATGGGAGAAGTGATGCGAATCTCGATTGGAGCCTGCTTCGTAGCTATCTCGTTGGCGGTGGGCGCACTCGGTTGCGAGCAGCTGGAGGACGTGCTCGACATGCTGCCTGAGTACGGCGACGACTCGCCAGGCGAAGCGGACGGGCGGGCAAAGACGCTGGCTAGCGCCGCCCATCCAGGTAGCATCACCGCTAACTCGACCGAGGTCGTCTACGCCGCCACCAATGCCATCTGGCGAATCCCGAAGGCGGGCGGAGAGCCGACCGCCGTGTACGATCAGATGCCCAATGTCGATGACCCGATGACCGTCGACGATAAGCGCGTCTATTGGGGCGACTTTCAAGGCAAAGTGGTTCGCAGTGTCAATCTCGATGGTCTCGACTACGTCATGATGGCAGAGGTCGACGCGGCGCCTCAGGCGGTTGCCAACGATGACGCTGCAGTGTATCTCGCCGAGTCGAACCCGCTGTCCACGGAGCCGACGGGCGCCATCAGGCGCGTCGACAAGTCCGACAACAAGGCGGTCGTGTTGGCGCCCGATCTCTTCGCAGCGTGGGACGTGGCGGTGAACGACACCCATGTGTTCTTCACCGATGCCACCCTGGGCGGCGTGTATCGCGTAGCCAAGGCGGGGGGAACGGTCGAGCCGTTGGCTACTGGCTTGTACCAACCGCGCCATCTCGTGATCAACACCACCCACGTGTACTTCAACACCCAGTCTGACCTGTCCGAACCCCCCGATTCCGGTGCAGCGAAGATTATGCGCGTCGCCATAGGCGGTGGTGACCCGGAGATCGTGGCGGACAATAGCGGTGAGTTCGCGCGCCCGATGGCGATGGGAGATAACTACGTCTACTGGTTGCGTGATGGCAGCGGAATATGGCGAGCTCCATTGGCCGGCGGTTCAGCTAGCAAGTTCGCGCTCGCCGCGCTCGCGCAAATCGCTTTCGTCGATGGGGTTGTCTACTGGAGCGACGATCGGAAAGACGACGCCAACGACGCCATCCGCAGCGCCACGCCCTAGCTTGTTTCGGGACTAGTTGCCGCAGCACGCCAGCGGCCGTGGCAAGTCGCAGTTGAACGAGGTTGCTTCTGGAACGGCGATGGCGAAGCCCCAATAATTGCCCAGATTGCTCGTCCAATTGTTGCAGTTCGACCCAGTCGACTTTGCCGTCGAGCGGCCTGAACGTGGCATTGCGGCGTCGGGTTCCCACCAGCTGTTGTAAGTCGAGCCGTCTAGCCAGGCGCCCGATGCTGGCGGTGTTGCGGTCGAGGAGGCCCGCTCGTATTCCGCGTTGAAACACATGTGGCTGCCAGCAAACTCGCTGGCACAATAGCCGTGCATCGCAGCCCGCCCGCCCGCTGCGCCGTCGTAAGTGGCGGTCGTGAAGCCGCGGAAGACTTCGTTGTAGGGCGTCCCGCAACAGGCCACAGGGCGGATTGCGTCGCAGCTTGCTGTTTTGGCCTCGGTGGGATTGATGTGGAAGCCGTAATGGTTGCTGATCGCGCTGGTCCACCCGTTGCAATTGGATCCGGTGCTGGCAGCGAGACGACGCCCAGCGTCGCTCGAGCCGAGCTTCACATCGCAGCTGATGCGCCCCGATGGCAGCGTTCCTCCGGCCACGTACTCTATGCAAGACGAGTCGATCCATGCGCCTTGCGATGGCGGAATGGTGGCGCTTGCGGCCACTTCGTATTCGGCCACGTGGCACATGTGGCTGCCAGCGAAGGCGGCGTCGCACAGCGCATGCATGGCTTCGCGCCCGCCGGCCGCGCCGTTCGTCGTCGCAGTGGTGAAACCTGCGAAGGTCGAAGCTTGTTCGCCGTAGAGGGTGCCGGCGGGGCCAGCCGATCCAGTGGGGCCTTGAGCGCCAGTTGATCCAGCGGGGCCTTGAGCGCCGGGTGGTCCTTGCGGTCCTTGTGCTCCTTGTGCGCCAGTATCCCCCTTGATGCCTGCGGGACCGGTGTCGCCCTTGGGCCCTGCGGCTCCTTGCGCGCCGGTGTCGCCCTTGGGCCCGGCTGCTCCCGTGTCGCCTTTGGCGCCCGTCGCTCCCTGCGCGCCGGTGTTGCCCTTGGGCCCAACAGGACCTTGCGGCCCGATGCTGCCGGACTGACCTGTCGCGCCATGGCAAGCGAAGGTCTTGATGGCTCCGACTTCGAAGGAGGTGCCGCCATTCGGGCAGTCGGGATCGCCGGCAGCAAGCTCGGTGATCGTGACTGATTCACCGGCGTCTCCCTTTGGCCCCGGCGGTCCGTTGGGCGGCCCCGGCGGTCCGTTGCAGGCATAGGTCACGGTCGCTCCGGCCGTGAGCTTGCTGCCACCGTAGGGGCAATTGGCGTCGCCTTCGTCGACCGATTCGGCCACCACCGACTCGCCCGCTGGTCCCGCTTTTCCTTCCTCGCCAGACTCGCCCTGCGGGCCACGCGGGCCAGCGCCGGTGCCCTCGGCAGAGCAGCCGCCGAGCGCCAGCGCCAGCGCACAGCAGGCTGCTGACCAGCCTCGACCAAACAAGAAACTCCTCATGTGGCGTGATACGCCAGCCGCTGCCGTTCCTTCCCGCTTGTTGCGGCGGCGCAAGCCTCTCAACGAGGTTGTTTGGGCGTCGACCATGCCAGACGAATGCTCCGCGATAGCGGTCGACGGGCGGGGGAGGATGGGGCAGAATCGCCCGCTCCCAGCGGTTCTCATTTCATTTCCAATGGCCCTCATTCATCTCGCAAGTGCCAAGTTGCCCGACGACGCCGTGGTGCGTCGCTATGCGGCGACTGAGCGATTGAGCGCGCCGTATGAAGTCGAGGTCGAGTTTGCGACCGAAGACAGCGGTTTCGTGGTTGCCGATTGTCTGCGTGAGCGCGCGGCCGTCACACTCGAGGATGGGGAGGGCAGGACGCGGGTGCTCGATGGCCTGATCGTCGGGGCGCGCTTCATAGGCCACACGGGACAGTACTTTCACTTTCGGTTGAAGCTGGCGCCGGTGCTCGCGCTGCTCGCCTATCGTGAGGACAGTCGCATCTTTCAAGACAAGAGTGCTGTCGACATCGTCAAAGAGGTGCTGAGTGAAGCTGACGCCGATGAGCGCGTCGACTGGCGCCTTCAGGAAGAATACGGCGAGCGCGAATACATCGTGCAGTATCGCGAGAGCGACCTCAATTTCGTGCAGCGGCTCGTCGAGGATGAGGGGATATTCTTCTTCTTCGAGCACAGCGCCGAGGGGCACACCCTCGTCTTTTCGGATCATCCCGAGGGGTTTGCCGAGCAACCCGACTTGCACCCAGTCCGTTTCGGCATGGTGCAGGACGCGCCCGGTGTGACCGATCCGCTCACCACGTTTGCACGCGAGTACCGAATTCGACCCAACGAAGTTTTGCTGCGTGATTTCGATCACCGCACCCCACAGGTCAAGCCCGAGGGGACCGCATCGGCCACGGGGGCCTGGTCGCTGTCGCATTATGCTTACCCGAGCGGTCTTCGCACCGCCGATGGGCAAGCCGAGCGCCGCGCCAAAGCGCGCCTGAAAGAACTACGACGAGACGCTGACATTTGCACAGGCGAGAGTCGGGCGATTGCGCTGTGCGCGGGCATACCGTTTTCGGTGGCCGGCGCCTCGGAAGCGGCCTGCAATGGTGCGTTCGTCGTGACTGAGCTCACCACAAAGGGCGAGCAAGGGGTTGGGGGCGCGGGCGCGGGCGACGGTGATATCGCTGGCAACATGTCGTGCAGCAATCAATTCGAAGCCATTCCGGTCGGCGCCCCATTTGCGCCGCCCCAGCGCGCTCTTCGGCCTCGCATTCGGGGCGTGCAAACCGCCATCGTCACCGGTCCAAGCAACGAGCAGCAGGCTATCCACACCGATGAGCTCGGTCGCATCAAGGTGCGCTTTCATTGGGATCGGGCGGGCATCGGCGACGACAAGTCGAGTTGTTGGCTCCGAGTGGCGCAGACGGGCCTAGGCGGCTCGATGGTCATCCCGCGCGTCGGCTGGGAAGTGGCCGTAGCGTTTGCCGATGGCGATCCAGACCGGCCTTTCGTCGTCAATCGGCTCTACAACGGCAAGCAGAAGACCATGGTCGACTTGCCAGCGGGCGCCACCGTTGGCGCTTTCAAGAGCATGTCGACGCCGGGCGCTGCCAAGTTCAACACCATGGGCTCGGATGACAAAGGCGGCAGCCAGGGCTTCAAGATGAGCGGCGCCAAAGACGTCAACAGCTACGTCGGTGCCGACAAGAGCGAGACCGTGGCTGTGGACGAGAAGCACAGCGTTACGAGCAACCTCAGCTCGACGGTAGGTGGAGCTGAGACATGGAGCATCGGCGGCAACCAAGGGATCAACGTCGGCAATGCACTGCAGACTTCGACCGGCGGCAGCCAGAGCATCTCGGTAGGTGGCAATGAGGTCGTCGGCGCCGAGGCCAATTACATCGAAGCTCTCGGCGCGCGCACTTACAGCATTGGCGGCAGTCGCATCACCATTTCGAACGGCGTGCGCACGCTCGTGAGCGGCGCGTTCACTCGCAGTGTGGGCGCGGTGCAAGCCAACATCAGCGCTGGCGCCATCAATGATGGTCTCGGCTCGACCTACGATGAGAGCGTCGGCGCAGTCAAAGCTGAGATCATTCGCGGCGACAGCGCCGAGAACGTCAGCGGCGCCAAGATGCTCACCAGCACGGCTGGCGAGTTGCACATCGTGACCAACTACAACCTCGAAGCGGCCACCGTCACCCGCAACATCGGTGGCGTTCACCTGACCAAGTGCGGCGGCAACTATGAGGTCTCGGCCCCCGAGATAGCTTTGGCTGGCGGGGTGGGACACTTCACCGGCGGCGGCTCGAGTCTCAAGCTCAATGGCGGTCCCATCGTCGCGACTGGCCCCAAAATCACCATCAAGTCGGCCCTGATCCGCAAGAAAGCGGGCTCGCTGAATCTGGAGTGACCATGAGCGATCCGACCATCGTCACTGTGTCAGCGAGCGTGGACGGCACCGACTACACGGTGCTCAGCGCGCAGATCGAGCGGCGCCTGTCCGAGCTGGGCCAGATGGTCTGTGAGATTACCGACGAAGAGCGCGGGCCCGATCCGGCGGCCCTCATCGGCAAGGTGCTGACGCTGAGCATGGAGCGTGACGATGGCGGCTCGCAGACCACGTTTTGTGGTGAGGTGATCGAGTCAGCCCACGTGGGCGAGGACAGCGAGTGGCCTTTCGTGCGGCTGGTTGCTGCTGCGCGACTATGGCGGCTGAGCAAGCGTAGCGATTGCCGCGTGTTTCAAGAGATGACCGTCAAGGACATCGTCAGTGACGTGCTCGATCGCGCCGGCATCGCAGCAGCAGATCAGGACTGGCGTTTGACGGCCAGCTACGAGCCCCGCATCTACTGCGTTCAGCACCGCGAGACCGATCTGAGCTTCGTTGCCCGCCTGCTTGCTGAAGAGGGGATCAGCTTTGCCGTCGAGGCTGCAAATGGTGTCGACAAGGTCATGTTCACCGACACCGATTTCGGCCCTATCGAAGGCAAAGACGAGCTGCCCTATGCACCCGAGTTCGGTTTCGACACCGCTCGGGACTGCGTCGAGCATCTCGAGCAGAGCCTGGCCATCAAGTCCGACAAGGTCACGCTGCGCGATTACGACTTCGAGCGGCCCGACTTCGAGCTCAAAGCAGAATGTGAGGGGCAAGACGAGGGCGCAAAGTCGCTAGAGACCTACGTCTATCCGGCGCGCAGCAACAAGGTGGCGGTGGCCGAGCATTACGCCAAGGTCCTGCTCGAGTCTTTGCAGGCTCCGCGCGATTTGCTCAGCGGCAAGACCCAGAGCTTGCACATGTTGCCGGGCCGGTGCTTTTCGGTCGTCGACCATCCCTACGAGCCGCTCAACCAAGAATACCTGCTGCTCGAGGTGAAACACCGCTTCCGCGCCTCTCGCTGGGGCGCCCAGGACGATTCGCAAGAGGCGATGGGGTGCGATTTCGTGGCCATGCCCATCGCCGCCGGTCCCTTTCGTCCGCCGAGGTTGCCGCCTGCCGAGCGCGTGGCAGGTTATGACAGCGCAGTGGTCGTTGGGCCAGCCGGTAGCGAAATCCACCCGGATGAATACGGTCGCGTCAAAGCGCAGTTCCTGTGGGATCGCGAGGGCGACAGCAGCGACAAGGCCAGCTGCTGGATGCGCAGCACCCAGCTTCCTCTCGGCGGCGGGTTGCTCACACCGCGGGTCGGCTGGGAAGTGACCGTGCAGAACATCGAAGGCGATCCCGATCTGCCTATGGTCACCGGCCGCATGTACACGACCAAAGCACCGCCGCCTTACGCGCTGCCGGAGCACAAGACGCGTATGGCGATCCAAACGGCGACCAGCCCCGGCGGAGGCAGCGTCAACGAGCTGCGCTTCGACGACAAGAAGGGCGCCGAAGAGATGTTCATGAACGCCTCGAAGGACATGGCGGTGAGCGCCGGCAACAATGCGACTGAGACCATTGGGGCCAATGAGACACGCGCTATCGGCAGCAACCAAGAGGTCGACGTGACCGGCGCCAAGAGCGCCGTGTCATCCACCCAGAGCTGGGGCATCAACGGCAATCAGAGCGTGGGCGTCGGCACCTATATGGTCGACAAGAATGGCGGCGCTCATTCGCTCTCGATAGGGGGGAATCGCAATCTGACCGTGGGCGGCGATCACCGCGCCTTGGTGGGCGGCGCCTCGTCACTGAGCGTTGGCGGCATCCAAGTCGATTTGGTTGCTGGCAGCGTTACCGACTCCTGCACATCGCCGATGAACGAGTCGATCGGCGCCGCGCTCATCGAGATGGCCGGCGGGGGCCGTAATGTTGTGTGCAAGTCGCGGGTGGAGACCGTTGGCGCCGTCAAAGCTGTGCTCGCGACCGGCGGGCGCGGTGTGGAAGTGGGCGCTGCGATGACGCACGACGTCGCGGGGGCCATTGGGATCATCGCCAAGGCCGACCTCAACGACAACTCCAAGGGCTCGCTGACCGATGTGGCCGGCGGCGCCCAGTTGGTCAAAGCCAACAACGTCACGTTCACCGCCAAGTCGCTTTTGACGGTGGTGTGCGGCGGCTCGACCCTCACCCTCACGCCGGGCTCGGTCACGTTGCTCGGCGCCACCGTTACCCTCGACGGCGTCACCCCTCAGACTGCCGCCATGATCAAAGACAACTAGGTATCAAAGGACGTCCGGGAAAGAAGATGAACTTGCGACACCACGCACCACCTCGGCGAAGGCGAAGCCGGAGCCGCTTTTTGGGAAGGGGGCCCCGGCCGTAGGCTGGGGGAGGGGTCTTACCAAGACCCTTCGAAAAGACCAGTGGAGCCTCTGCTCGTAACCCTCACGATTGATCAGCAGAAAGTGCACCGGGTGGTGGACTTCGAGCTGACTCGTGAGCTGAGCCGGCCGGCGCGCGCCAAGATCGACATTCGCTTGCTCAACGAGATCGATCCACGGGCACTGCTGGGGCAGAGCGCGTGCTTGAGCTTCGGTTATGGCGACTTTGCCCATGTCGTTCATGGCGTAATCGCGAAGTCGGCGGCGGTGGCAACACCTGCGCACGGCGCCGACCACCAGTGGAGCATGCGTGTGGAGCTCGTCTCGGCGCTTGGTTTGCTCGAGCACCGGGTCAGCAGCCGCATCTTCCAGAACCTGAGCGTGGTGGACATCGTCAAGACGATCTTGACCGAGCACGGTGTAGAAGAGGGTCGTCAGAAGTGGAAGCTCGGCGGCAGCTATCCCGAGCGGATCTACTGCGTGCAATATGGCGAGAGTGAGCTCGATTTTTGCAATCGCTTGCTCGAAAAAGAAGGGATCTTCTACTCGCTACGCGGGGGCGAGGACGGCGAGCAAGTCGTGTTCGAGGACGACTCTGCCGGTTGCGATCCGCTCGATGGCGGCGCGCGTCTGGAATACGTGACCAGCAGCGGCATGCGCCAAGCCGACGACACGCTGCACGCCATCGTCGATCGCCACCAGGTGCGCAGCGGAAAAGTGGTGCTGCGTGACTACGACTTCACCAAGCCAGATCTGGATCTCACCAGCGAGGCCGAGGCAGCGGAGCACACCGAGCTGGCGCTGTACGACTTTCCGGGTGGCTACCTCGAGCCCGACGAAGGCGCGCGCTATGCCCGGGTGCAGCTCGAGGCCGAGCAAGCCGAGCGCCACATTCTCGAGGTAGTCGGCAACAGCGCCCGCTTGATGGAAGGTCGCCAGCTCAATTTGGTGGATGCGCCCCGCGGGCTCGATGGCGACTACCTGGTTACGCAGGTGGTTCATCGCTATGCCGCGGTTGGTGGCTCGGACGCTGCCGCGAGCCACGATGGTGACTTGGCGCCGGAGACGACGCTGAATGTGAGTGCGCGCTTGTTGCCGCTCGATATTCCCTACCGCCACCCGGCTACCACTGCCCTGCCTATCATCGAAGGTCCGCAGACTGCGACGGTGGTGGCCCCCGATGGCGCGGAGCCCGAGGAGATTCACACGGACGAGCATGGTCGCTGCAAAGTGAAGTTCCACTGGGACTTGGACGAAGCGCTCGACGACCGCGCTTCTTGTTGGATCCGCACCCAGCAGCTGCAGAGCTCGGGCTCGATGATCTTGCCGCGGGTCGATTGGGAAGTCGTGGTCGAGTTTCAGCAAGGCGATCCGGATCGGCCGATCATCACGGGTCGACTGTACAACGGCCGCTACATGCCGCCCTACGAGCTGCCTGAGGGCAAGACTCGCACGGCGCTGCGCAGCTCGACGTCGCCGGGCGGAGCGGGAGCCAACGAGATCCGTTTCGAGGACAAGGCTGGCAAGGAGGAGATCTCCGTCAAAGCGGAGAAGAACCAGAAGATCGCCACCGGCAACAACAAGACCAAGAGCACGGGCAGCAACGAAACTCAATCGGTTGCCGCCAATCGCACCCTCGACGTCGGCGCCAATCAGACCATTCGGGTGACTAGCGGCTACCAAAACACCGTGTCGGGTGCGCAATCGGTGAAGGTTGCTGGAAATCGCAAAGTGGGCGTCAATGCGGTGCTCGGTTTGAGCGCACCGAGCAATGCCACGAGCGTCGGCGGCAATCAGTTCGAGATGGACGGCAATCCGCTCGCCGGGCTCATCGACTTGGCTGCCGAAAAAGCAGCCGCCGCGGCCAAAGAAAAGGCCAAGGAGGCGATGAAGAAGCTCGACGCGGCCGTGAAAGAGAAGCTCGACAAGGTCATGGGCCCCATCGACAAGGTGACGGGGGCGGTCGACAAAGTGGGCAAGGGCCTCGAAGCCGCAAAGAACGGCGACCTCGGCGGCGTTGCCGATGCCGCCCGCGAGGCTGCCGGCCTGCCCACGCCCACTGAATTTGGCAACCAGCTCAAAGACAAGGCCATGGGCAAGGCCAAGAGCGCCGTGTCGGACAAGCTCGGCAAGATCCCAGGCGCCAAGCTGTCCGGCGCGTCGTACAAGGTCGACGGCATTTTCAAAGACGCCAAGCAGGCCGGCAAGAATCCCAGCGGCCACGTCGGC
>CAZRGL010000425.1:2381-10153 GCA_964599485.1 uncultured Polyangiaceae bacterium | reverse complement strand
GGCCCTACTTCTTTTGCGCCAAACACATATGGGTGAACTGACCGCCGCCTTTCGGGTGGTTGTGGGCGCCGAAGTACAGCGTCTGACCCACGTAATTCGACAAATCCAGCTCGATCAGCTCCTGCTCCTTCTTGCAGGTGTGCTGGTAGAGGTAGTTCAGATTGTTCCACGCGTTCTGGTTGTTGATCTCCCAGCCCTGGCAGCGCTTGATCTTGTCGACCGGATCGGGCGGCCCCGTGTTCGTCGAAACGTAGATGATCCCTCCGGCGTCAGTGAGACACACCAACACCAAGCCTTTGCCCGGCGCTTGGACCTTCCAGGCAGCGTCGTCGCAGATTTCGCTGCCGTTACGCGCGGCTTTGATGCAGTCGTTTTAGGTGTAGATGGGCGGAGGGCAGGGTTGGCATGTGCCGCCGCAGTCCACCCCGGTCTCACCACAATCCTGCAGCTTGTTGTCACAGTGCTCAGCGCAGGGGTCGCTCGATGAGCTGGTGGTCGCCGGTCCGCCGGCTGCACCCCCAGAGCCACCGTCGCTGCACGCTGGGCAGTCGGAATAACCCGTGCCTGCCTCGTTGCAGAATTGGCTGCCGTTGGGGATCCCGTAGCAGACGCACACCTGCTCGTGCCCCGGCGTGCATGTCGTGGTCGCGGTCGCGGTAGTGCCGCTACTGCTCGCCGTAGTGGTTGCCTGCTCGGTTGCGCCGATACGCCCATCTCCGCAGCCACCTACTCCAAGCGTGGCGCCTGCCAGCAGCAGTGCGCCGAGGCTCATCACAACGCGGACCGGCTTGCCCGTGACGCAATTCTATCGCACGACTGCTTCGCAGCCGACGGTTATGCTGACCTTGGCGTTGGCGCTCTGCTTGAGCTTGTCGCAGGCCGGACCGCACAGCACGATGGCCGTGTTGTCGTCGGCCCATTGCTGGGCCGACCAACCTTGCCGAACATTCCTGCCGGCTCGAGGGCGTAGAGCTCGGTTGGGAAGTCTGCGCCGCCCCAGGCCGCGGCCTTGTCGGCATAGGTTGGGCACTGGTGCATGGGACAGTAGCCGGCGCAGTTGTTGTTACAGCCCGAGCAGTTGCTCGTGCAGCCGGCGGTTGCCTTGGCGCAATCGAAGCTGCTCGGATCATCATCGCTCACGGCGATGAATACCTTCTGGCTGTCGTAGCGCAAAAAGTCGCTGTATCCGACCTCGGGCGCGGAGACTTGGTCGCAGGTGTTGGGCAATTTGTTCATGCCGTCATAGGTCCACAGCAGCAAGGTGAGCGCGTCGGAGCTGTTGACGTTTGCCGCGGCCTGAAAGTAGGCGGGCCCGGAGGGAAGCCCCTTGGCGCCGGTGACGAAGATGACCCGGTAGTCGATTTTGGCGGCCGCCAGGATGGTGACCAGATTGGTGTTGAGGTTGTCGATGACCCCTTGGATTTCTTCGCCCATGCTGGCGGACTGATCGATGGCGAAGATCACATCGACAGGGCTTGCGACCACTTCATCACTGGCCGTGGCGCAGGTGCCTAGCCCGCCGCCGCCTTGCCCGCCGATGCCGAGGTTGCCGCCGAGCGAGCCCGAGGCATTGCTCGCGGCTCCCTGGCCGCTGTCCTCTGATTCGCCCGAAGCGCAGCTGCACCCGCTGGATGTAGCCAGGGCCATCATCAACACGCAACAAAAGGCGCACATCGCGAGCTTGGTCGACATGACCCATACCCTATCTTGGGGCGGCGTACCGAATCTACCTTCGGGCAAAGAGCTAGCGCATGAAATGCGCATTGCCGAACGAATACCGGGTGTTAGCATGACGCGATCTGGGCCAGCGCTACGCAGCGGTGGGTAGTTACCCCATGGCTGGCCTGTAGCAGAAATGGCCACAGTCTGGGCTTGCGCTGCGCCGGAATCATCATGCTGTTGGACATACTGCTCCGTATCACTACCAGTTTCAAAATCTCGCTTCGCCTTGCCGGTAGCTCATTTGTCGCGATTGGGATGATTGTGCTGATGGCCCAGCTCGGCAACTGGGGTCTTGGCGAGGTTGAAGACCTCGCTCTGCGTACACTCAATGGTGCCGTCGTCGTGGCTCAAAAGGCCGCAGAGGCTCGCGGCCACGCCCTACAGATGCTTGCTGAGCCTGCCAAGCGACAAGACGCACGCAAGCGTTTCGAATCAAGCCTCGGTGCGATCAAGAAGATAGCCAACGATCCGGAGCTGAATGTTGGGCTCGAGCAGATCGACCGCGACGCGATCAAGGCGATCGACGAGGCGCTGGGCCCTCTGACCAAGACCCCTACGGACGATGAAGTTCGCGTGCTGAGCGACAAGACCGCGCAGCTCGCAAGCAAGTTCGCCAAGTTGGTCGAGGACCGACGCAAAGAAGTCAACGACGAAGTCTCGTTCGTGAGGAAAGTTCAGTGGTTCTTCTCTGGGATGGCGTTCCTGGGGATGCTGTTCGGAACGGTGATTCTGACGCTGAGCATCGTTCGACCATTGCGCGCCATCACGGAAGTGGCAGATGATCTAGCGCTCGGCAAGGTGGACCGCGACGTGCCAGAGAGCGGTAAGGATGAGATCGGCCAGCTTGCCGAAGCGTTCCGCACATTGCTCGATGGCTGGCGGGCCCACGCGGCTCTAGCTGAGAAGATTGCACGTGGCGATCTGTCTGCCGAGGTGGTGACCTTGTCATCGCAAGATGTGCTCGGCCAGTCGATGGGCAGAATGAGAGTAGCCATCGAATCCTTGATAGAGGAAGTGGACGGGCTGGCCGCTGCGGCGGTTGATGGTGATCTGAGCAAGCGCGGGCAGGAGTCGGGTTTTGAAGGTGAGTTTCGCGCCCTCATCGTTGGGATCAACCGCACGCTCGACGCGATGCTCGATCCGGTCAACGAGGCGGCGGCCGCGCTGGGTGACCTGGCAGACTGTGATTTGCGCGCGCGCATTCGTGGCGACTATCAAGGCGATCACGCGCAGATCAAGCAGTCCCTCAATTCGATGGCCAAGGTGCTCGAAGAGGCGATTCGTAGCGTGACCGATGCGGTTTCACAAATCAGCGCCGCGGGCAGCGAAGTGGCCTCGGCGAGTCAGCACGTGGCTGAAGGGGCAGCCAACCAGGCCGCGTCGCTCGAAGAGGTTGCTGGCAACCTCGCCGAAATGGAGGACATGACCCGTCAATCTGCTGAAAACGCAGAGCGGGCGCGCGGCCTGGCCGACTCAGCCAAAGATGCGGCAGGTGCTGGCAGCCAGGCCATCGCGGGCATGGTCGAATCGATGGGGCAGATTCGCAGTGCCGCCGAAGGCACTCGACAGATCATTGCTGACATCAACGAGATTGCGCTCAAAACCAATCTGCTAGCGCTCAACGCCGCGGTGGAGGCGGCCCGGGCCGGCGATGCCGGACGCGGCTTTGCCGTGGTCGCCGAAGAGGTGCGCAACTTGGCGCTCCGCTCCAAAGACGCCGCCCAGCGGACCGAGGCGCTCATCGGCGAATCGATCCAGCTCGCCATATCGGGCGGCGAGGTTTCACGCGATGTTTCTGGCAAGCTCGACGGCATCGTGACGTCGATTACCGACGCTGCTGTGATCGTCAACGACATGGCTCGTTCGAGTCAGGATCAGGCCCGCGGCATCTTGGGGATCAACCAGTCTGTGGGGCAGATGGATTTGGTCGTTCAGCGGGCGGCGGCGACGGCGGAGCAGAGCGCTTCTGCGGCAGAAGAGCTGTCCAGCCAAGCCATGGAGCTCAGCGGCATGGTTTCGCGCTTCCAGGTGGGCTCCGGTCGGCCTGCGCTTACGACAGCCAACAAGAAGAAGGAGCGGCGCGCCAAAGCCAAGAGCCCCGCGGTGCGCCGTCCCGAGAGCGTCATTCCGCTCCAAGACGATCCCGACTTCGCTGGTTTCTAACCGGTTCCTCGCCCTACGTGGCGGGTTCCAGCTCGAGGATTGGGTCGCCGGCGTTCAGATCGTCCCCGTCGGCGGGGATAATCCGCAGCACGCGCGCTCGAGCGGGCAGCTCATCGCCACCATAAAGCAGACGATTGAAGGTCTTCATCACCTCCAAGATCGCAACTGCTTGTCCTCGTTCGAGCACAACGCCGACCTCGACGAAGGGTTCCTTGTCGGGGCCGGGCCGCGCGTAGAAGCGGCCACTCGATGAGGCGCGAAAGACCATGCCGCCTGTTGCTGTGTCAGCGCCTTGCTGTGACGGACCGACATCGATGTCGAGGGAGGCGGCCGCTGGGTCGACGAGCAACAACATCTGCTCGAAATCGACAGGCCGCCGCGCATGCGTCGAGTCGCCGCCGGTATCGACTACCAAGCCCCTGGCCTCGGCTGGCGCCTGCAAGGGGTGCAAGCGTCCGAGCACCTCCAGCTGACCGATGGCTGCCTTGGGGTGGATCAAGCTTCCTCGACCAGGTTGCTCGCGCCACAATCCAACGGCCGGACAGCGCAGCTCCAACTTGCCGTCTGGTCTGCTGACGAGCCGCGCTAGCAGCACATCGCGATGTTCATTCTGGGTCATCGGACGCCCTCGGCAAGCACCTGTAGATCGTGCAGGCTCCAAATGCGTGGGTTCTTGATGCGGCGATAACCTATCGACTGGTAGCTCATCTCGACCAGCCCAGCCAAGTAGCGGCGCAGCTCGCCGAGCGCCACGATCTCGTCGGTATCCATCTGCCGCGCCGAAACGTAAGGATCCATGTCCTTTTCGATACGAGCCGCGACCTTGGCCATGCCCTCTTCGGTCTTCTGCCGCTCTTCGGGATCTTGGCTGAGAATCTCGAAGTTGTCGTCGAGCTTGGTGTTGTAGGCGGCGATGGCCAAGGTTCGTCCCTCCATCACGCTCTGTCGGGAGATGCAGGTCGACAGTTGCACTACTGGATCGTAGGGAAGGCCAGCCATGGCGTAGTAGCCCGCGCCGGAAGCTTTGCGCAGCAACACCGTAAACATGGGCACACTGTTGGTGCTGTTGGTGTAGATGAGGCTCGAGCCGTACCCCAGTAGGCCACGGGCCTCAGCTTCGAGTCCCACATCGAAGCCAGAAATGTCCTGCAGCCAAATGATGGGGATCCCGTCGTCATTGCAGGCTCGGGAAAAGGCTGAGACCTTGGCGATGCCGTCACGATAGAAGATCGCCGCCGGTCGCTGCGCCTCCGGATGTTCGGGATCACCGACCAAGCCTTGGCGGTTGGCTATGAAACCAGCGTACAAGCCGCCCACCCTGGCGACGCCGCAGATCATCTCGCGCCCCACCGCGGGTGTGAATTCCCAGAACAGGCTCTGATCACACAAGCGGGCTAGCACCTGCTCTGCTTGGTAGGCCTCGCGGTGATCAGGGGGGACCAAGCCGCAAAGCTCATGAGTTGGGAAAGCGGGCTCGATGGCGCCAGCGCCGGCGCGGTAGTAGTCCGCGGCCGAGCTCGGCAAACAGCGAATCTCACGGCGGATGCATTCGAGCAGTACCGTGTCGTTGGGCACACGTTCGTCGGCGCAGCGGCTGCGGTGGACGTGTACCTCGGGACCGCCGATGTCCAAGCTGGTGATCTGTTGGCTCTTGGCGCCTTTGATCAACGCGGCGCCTGCGATCACCATGTATGCCTGCTCGGTCATGTAGACCCGGTCGCTGATGATGGGCATGTAGCCGCCGCCAGCAATGCAGTCGCCGAATACGCCAGCGATTTGCGGTACCCCATGGGCGCTGAGCAAGCTGTTCTTCTTGAAGATGTGACCAGCACCTGTTGCGCCGGGAAACGAGCGCGACTGCTCTGGCAAGAACAGCCCGCTGCAGTCGACCAAATAGACGGTGGGAATTCGCAGTCGCAGCGCCATGGTCTGCGCGCGCTCTATCTTCTCGGGTGTCTTGGGCCACCACGATCCCGAGGCCACCGTATTATCGTTGGCGATGACCATGCACCAGCGGCCCTCGATCTGGGCAAACGCCGTCAGCACACCAGCACCCGGAGAGCTCAGCGCCCGCTCGCCGAAGGTCTGGCCTTGGTTGACCATGGTTCCCACTTCGAGGGCCGCCGTGCCGGGATCAATAAGGCGCGCCAAGCGCTCGCGCGCGGTGAGCTTGCCCTTGTCGTGGACCCGGGCGATGTACTTGTCTCCCCAGCCGGCATGCACCTCTGCGCGTCGCTGACGCAGTTTGTCTTCGAGCACGCTCAGCGACTCGCGGTACTCGGTAAAAGTGCGGTCGTCGCAGACTTGTTTGCGGGGAGATCCGATCGGGACGAGTGGAACGATGGCCATGGTGTCAGTCGGTCGGCGGCCATCCTGGGATGGACCGGGTGTCGTAGTCGTTCTGTCGGAACGCCACCGAGCGCAGAATGCTCTGGTGCATGGCGGCAGTGGTCACGACGCCCTCGCACACGAGCTGCTCGAGGGCATCGAGCATCTTGTCACAGGCGCTATCGCGGTCCGCCCCTCGTGTGATCAACTTGGCCAACAAGCTGTCGTAGAAAGGTGGCACCTGATAGCCGCTGCTCACATGGGTGTCGACGCGGACATCGCCGTCCTCGCTGCTCGGACTGCGCCACTCACTGATCAGTCCTGGCGCGGGCCGGAAGTCGTCGAAGGGGTCTTCGGCATTGATGCGGCACTCGAGGGCGTGACCATCAAGTTGGATTTGCTCCTGCGTGTACGACAAAGGGCAGCCAGCAGCGATGCGGATCTGCTCGGCTACCAGATCGACGCCGGCCCGCATTTCGGTCACGCAATGCTCGACCTGCAGTCGGGTGTTCATCTCCATGAAGCAGAGCTTGCCGTCGTCGAGCAAGAACTCCATCGTGCCGGCTCCCACGTATCCAATCGCCGCGGCAGCGCGCACGGCAGCGTCCAAAGTGCGCGCCCGCTCGGCTTCGTCGAGCACCAACGCGGGCGACTCTTCGATGAGCTTCTGGTGTTGTCGTTGCACCGTGCAATCACGCTCACCGAGGTGGATGGCGTTGCCGTAGCGGTCGGCCATGATTTGGATTTCGATATGGCGCCCGCCCTCGAGCAGTCTCTCGAGGTACAGACGCGAATCGCCGAAGGCCGCGAGTGCTTCTGCTTGCGCATCCGCAAACGCGCTCTCGACCTGGTCGGCTGCGCGGGCGATGCGCATTCCCCGTCCGCCGCCGCCGCTCTCTGCCTTGAGCAACACCGGGTAGCCGGTTCGGTCGGCGACCTCGCGCGCATGCTGAGCGTCGCGCAGCACGCCGTCGCTACCAGCGATGAGCTGCAACCCAGCCGCGGCCATCGCACGTTTGGCAGGTGTCTTCTTTCCCATCCGCTGCATGACGTGTGCAGGTGGACCGATGAAGCTGATCCCGTGTTGCTCGCAGAGGCTGGCGAGCAGCGGGTTTTCGGCCAAGAATCCCCAGCCAGGATGAAGCGCGGTGCAGCGCTGTTGTCGGGCTGCTTGGACGACGCGCTCGAGCCGCAAGTAGCTCTCGCTGCTGCGTGCTGGCCCCAAACAGATCTGCTCGCGGCCCTTGGTGTAGGGTGCGTCTCGGTCCGCTTCGGAAACACCGAGCACCGGGGTGATCCCCAACGCTTCGCAAGCGCGCGCGACGCGAACGGCGACTTCGCCTCGATTGGCAATGAACAGACGGTGGAAGCCAGCCATCGCGCGCAAGCTAGCCCGAATCATTCACCGCGTCACCCGAGGTCGGAGTGAACCATGAAGGGCTTTCAAGAATGTGTGCTAGCAGCGGCGTGCATTTCGATGTCCGACTCAGCTGTCTGGGTCGCTTTGACGCCGCCCGTGGTCGTGACGCCGCAACTCTGGCCGAGGCGGAAAAGCACGC
>CAZRGL010000425.1:0-2371 GCA_964599485.1 uncultured Polyangiaceae bacterium | reverse complement strand
TCCAAGAAACACATACATATTGCCCTTGTCGCTCCGTTGATCGAGGCGAGCATGTGGAAACACCAAGGGATTTACCCTTGTCGCTCTGTTAATCGAGGCGAGCATGGGGTAACACCCCCAAAGTTTGCCCTTGTTGAAAACGCACGCGGCTGTGTACGCCGCGGGTCGCTGCTGTGGCCGCGACGGTTGATGCCCGGCATCGCGAAAAACGCGGCCAGGTCATCGTAGCTATCTGGCATCTCATCGCCGAGCTTGTCGGCATGCGCGCCGCAGAGGAAGAGCTGTTTGCCGCCTACGACGAGACCTCGCAGCCCGTCGGAAGCAGGACAGACCGCACAGCGGAGGGATTGAGGTGAGGAAGGAGGCATCTTGCACCGATGCTGCGCACCGGATCGGGCCTCTGGCCAAGTTTTTGTGCGTTGCCCTACGTCGCCTGTCCCGCTGCGACGCGCTTTTCGATCCAACGGATGACCTCATCACTCTTGCGTGTGCCGGCGAAGCGACTCAGCTCACGGATCCCCGTCGGGCTGGTGACGTTGACCTCGGTCAGACGCTCGCCGATGAAATCCAGCCCCACGAAGAACAGGCCATCCGCACGCAGTCGAGGCGCGATGTCGGCCACGATGGCGTGTTCGCGTGCGCTCAGCTCGCAGGGCTGCACAAGACCGCCAACGTGGATGTTCGCTCTCAGCTCGCCTTGCGGGGGCAGGCGCAGAATCGCGCCTAGCAGCTCACCATCGAGCAGCAGCACCCGCTTGTCGCCTTCGGTGACTGCTGGAATGAAGGCTTGAACGACCGCGAGCTGCCTTCCTTCGAGGGTGAGCATGTCGACAATCGCGCGGGCGTTGGTGTCGGTCTTGTCGACGGCCATCACGCCGAAGCCGCCCATTCCGTCCAGTGGTTTGATCACCGCTTTGCCGCCAACTTGGTCGACGAAATCGTGAATTGCGTCCCGGTCGGCACTCACCAGGGTGTCGGGGGTGTGGCGAGGAAAGGTGAGCGCGTACAATTTTTCGTTGGCCTCGCGCAAGCCACGTGGATCGTTGACCATCAACGTCTTGCCGCGCACCGCCTCGAGCAACAACGTGCCGTACGCGTAGGCGTCGTCAAACGGGGGATCGGTGCGGATGAGCACCGCATCTACCTGCGCCAAGTCGACCCAGCTTGCTGGCCCATCGAAGCTGAGCCCTGCTGGCGAGACACGCAGCTTGCGCACCGGCGCCGTCACCGTGCTGCCTCGGCGGGTCAGCTGATGGATCAAACAGTGTAGAGACTCGTGGCCCAGCGCATCGGCGGCCTCGAGGAAACCGAAGGTGGTGTCCTTGTCAGGATTCACCCCGTCGAGCCCATCCATGATGAACACGAAACGCATAGTTGGGGGGCATAACCTCCCTCGGGCCGCCGCGCCAGCGGCAAGCGGGGCTTTCATGCTGTCAGCCGAAGGCCGTGGACGCTTCCGCCGCGGTAGCGCATGCTGAGCATCATGGGCGGGCAACACCCAGCAGCAGCGAAATGGCCATGGCTGACCGCCATGCTGTCCGCTTGCACGGCGCTGTTGTCCTCAGTCGTGCTTCTGTCCTGCAGTGGCCCGCACAGAGCGCCACCACCTCCCCCGATTCCTCCGTGGACCTTGCGTCCGCCTCCGCTGGTGACGCCGACTGCTGCAGTGACAGCCGCGCCGAGCGCGGCCCCGACGACCGCGCCCGCCAAACCCCAAGCCCACCGTTTTGCCGTCGCTACCGAGAATGAGAGCGCGGCCCAAGTCGCTCTCGCAATACTCGAGCGCGGAGGAAATGCTGCCGATGCGGCCATTGCCGCCATGTTGGCTGCCGGCGTCACTCAACCGGTGTCGAGCGGGCTCGGGGGTGGCGGAATGGCGCTGTACTGGGACGCGCCCACCAAAACAGCCACCGTAATCGACTTTCGCGAAACAGCGCCCATCGGAATCCGCCCCGGCGACTACACGACGCGGCCACCACCCCCCAAACGGCGCGGCGCGATGGTCGGCATTCCTGGTGAGATGGCTGGCATGGCGCTCATCCACCAGCGCTGGGGCAAGCTCGCCTGGGCGGAGCTGTTCACGCCCGCCGTCGAGCTGGCTGACAAGGGTTTCGTCATCGGCCCGCACATGGCCCGCGCCCTCGTTTGGCGTAAGTCGTGGGTGCTGTCGGGTGCGCGTAGCAAGGCCCTTTTCGCTCCAGGAGGGAAGCTTGCCAAGTCGGGTGAGACGCTGCGCAACCCCGCGTTGGCCGCAACGCTGAGGAGTCTCGCTCAAAACGGTGGGCAGAGCTTCTATCAAGGCGGTATCGCCAAAGACATCATCGCCACAGCCGCCGCTTCGGGCGGGCGTATGATTCTCGGTGACCTGAGC
>CAZRGL010000424.1:0-10154 GCA_964599485.1 uncultured Polyangiaceae bacterium | reverse complement strand
GCCGAGGCGGGCTCGAGGCGCTGGCGATGGCGATTCCCTTCGCGCTCGGAGATCGAATCGCTTGGCTAACCCTGTTCTTGCGTCCCATGGGGAGCATCGGGCTGCTGGGGCACGTGGCCGCGTGGACCGTAATCACCGCGATTGTCGTGCTGCCTGCGGCGCTCATCGCTGGCTACCAGTTCCCGCTGCTCATCGCGCTGCTCGGCCATGGCAAACAGCAGGTCAGCCGTCACGTGGGCGTCGCGTACGCGTTCAACACGGTCGGAGCGATCGGAGGATCGCTGGCAGGCGGCTTCTTTTTGCTGCCCCTGCTCAGCGCCCCAGGGGCGTGGAAGTTTACCGTCTGGATCCTGGTCGCTTTGGGTTGGGTCGCATTGGTGCTCCACATGCGTCAGGATCGTACGGCCCGGGGCATGGCCGTCATCCTGATGCCCGGGCTGAGCGCGGTCTTGGCGCTACTGATGATCTACTTGCCCGCCGGGCCGACTGCTTTTTGGCGACATACGCCCATCGGTGCAGGGCGGGCCGACAACAACGTGCAAGGCGCAACCCGAAACGGTTTGCGGGCCGTACGCAACGAACGAAACCGCGGCGTGAGCTGGCAGATCGACGGGCGTGAGAGCAGCATCGCCCTGTTCAGTCTCAACGACGTGGCGTTCCTGGTCAGCGGCAAGAGCGACGGCGCGGCCGTAACCGACAGCGGCACCCAGGTGATGGGTGGAATGATCGGCGCGCTGTTTCACAAGCGCGGCGTCAAGCGGGCCTTGGTGATTGGGCTCGGCACAGGCAGCACGGCCGGCTGGCTCGCGGCCCTGCCCGACATCGAGCAGGTCGATGTGGTCGAGCTCGAGCCTGCCATCAAGCACGTCGCCAAGGTGTGCACACCGGTCAACCATGGCGTGCTCACCAACAAGAAGGTGAACATCATCATTGGCGATGCACGTGAGGTGCTGCTGACCACACCGCACAAATACGACCTCATTTTCTCTGAGCCCTCGAATCCTTACCGTGCAGGCATCGCCAGCCTGTTCACCACCGAATTCTACGACGCGGTGGCCAAACGGCTGGAGCCAGGCGGCATGTTCGTGCAGTGGGTCCAAGCCTACGAAATCGACGCCAAGAGCGTCCGCACGGTCTTCGCCACGCTCAGCTCCGTGTTCAATTCGATCGAGTCGTGGCGCACGAAGTACAGCGACCTCGTCCTCATCAGTCGTGACAAGGACGACCCCATCGACCTTGCCCAGGTGCGCAAGCGCATCACCCAAACACCCTTCAAGGAAGCCTTGATGGCTGCTTGGCGCGCCAACTCGGTCGAGGCAGTGCTCGCGCATTTCCTGGCGCAGCCGGCGCTAGCCCAAGACATTGCCAAGCAAGAAGGCGAGTTCAACGTCAACACCGACGACCGCAACCTGCTCGAGTTCTCGGTCGCGAGAGCGCTCGGCCGACCCCACGACTTCAACGTGGACGACCTGCTCAAGACCGCGGCGAGCCGCCACCAAGCGCGGCCTCAGTTCCTCCACGGCGGCGAAAAAGACATCGACTGGGTGCGGGTCTACGACTCCATGATCTCGATGCGGCTGGCCGAACAAGCCAATCCAGTGCCACCGCCGCACATCAGCATGGATGAGGGCATGCGCCATCGACTCAAGGCTCACACCGCGTGGCGCCAAGACCGCATCAAGACTTTGGTGCGCGAGTGGGAAGCCCAAGAGAAGCCGCCGACCAATCCAATCGAGGTGATGATCATGGCCGACGGATATGCGGTCAATGGTCAAAGGGACAAGGCGCTACCGCTCATCGCCAAACTGCGCGCGTACGAGCCCGTCGAAGCCGACGCCATCCAGGCCAAGTTGCACTGGGCTCTCGGTGAGCGACCTCAGTGCTGGGCCAGCTTGAAGAAGGCGCTTCTTGCATACCGAACCGACCCTTGGCCTAGCAACCACCTGATGTCGCGCGCCATGCCGCTCGCTCTCGAGCTCGCCCGACTCGATCACAAGCTGATCAAAGACGTGCTCGACGTGCTGTCGACCGAGCTCGCCGTCCATTCGCTGCACCATCTGCGCACCAGCTTGCGCATGGAGGTCGCTTTGATCGATCCCAAAGGCATCGGCTGTGCCGAAGCGGTCGACGAGATGACCGAATGGGTGCCATGGGAACGCCGCTTCTTGATGGAGAGAGTGGATTGCTACACCCGCTTGCAACATCCCAAGCTCGCCCTAGCCAAGGCCGAGCTCGAGGACTACTTGGACGACGCGGGCATGGACTTCGGCGGAGATCTGCGCCCCGATCCGCCGCTTCCGCCTCGTGACGTGGCAACGCTCGACAAACCGCGCTCCGCCGCGAGCATTGCTCCGCCACCGCCCACCAGCGCGCCCACCACGACACCGAGCGCTAGCGCTTCCACCGCGCCAACTGCCGCGCCCACTTCTGCGCCCACGGCTAAGGCCAAGACAGGCGCCAGCGGCAGCGCGCCACCGCCGCCGAGCGGAGCCGGAAAGAAGTGACCGAACAGGTGCGCTTCCACGACATTCCTGTCAGCCGTCGAGATGTGCTGGCCGGCTTGCTCGAGCAGCTCACCGATCATGGGCTCGACGAAACGGACCTCGGCCGCTTTCGCGCCTTGAGCCGCATATTGCAGGCACTCTTTCACTACGAGTTTCACGAGCAGCTCGAAGAGCTCAAAGTCGACTACGAGCACATCAACCCCGACAGGGGCGAGGGGCGCCAACCCGCACCGGAATCTACTCAACAACAGAGCAGCCGTTTTGCTGAATCGCTGGCCAAGGTGCTCACCAAGGGCAACTACCTAGCGCTGGAGCAAGAGCACATCGACTTTGCGTTCGCCGAACGCTCACTGTTTCCGCTCCAAGTCACCGTCAACTTCGATGTGTTCGAGCAGTTCGTAGTCTACGCGCGCGGCGAGCTGTCGCGCCCGATCGAGGTCAAGAAGTGGCACGGCATCGGGAACAAGACGATCGATGTGGCCATGTTCGAACGGGTCTGCTTGATGCTGCACTTCAAACAAGAAGAGGAGCTGCCGGCCAAAGAGCGCAAGGAGCTGAGCTGCGAGCCGGGCATGACGGTGCTCAAGCTCTTCCGCAACATCCCCAAAGCCGATCTCGAGATGCTGTTTCCCAATACGCGGCTCAAGATGCGGCACAGGGACAAGTTGCTCATCGGTGTGCCAGCGGTCGTCGGCGGTGTGCCGGTAGCCGTCAAGCTGACGCCCGCGCTGTTGGCCCTAGCGGTCATGTTTGGCGCCGCCCGTGGTGAGATCAATCTCACGGCGCTCATCGCGAGCTTGAGCGGGCTCGTCGGCTTGGGCGCTTTCTTGTTTCGGCAATGGGACAAGTTCAAGAGCCGCAAGATGCAGTTCATGAAGCAGCTGTCCGAGAACCTCTACTTCCGCAACTTGGACAACAACGAGGGCGTACTGACACGCCTGGTGGACGAAGCCGAAGAAGAGGAGTGCAAAGAGGCGCTGTTGGCGTTCGGTTTCTTGATGATGCATCCGCAACAAACAGAGCAAGAGCTCGACGAACGAATCGAAGATTGGTTTCGCGAGCGCTATGACCTGGAGCTGGACTTCGAAGTGGACGACGCACTTGCCAAGCTGCTCCGCTTGGAGTTGGTCGCGGCCGACGAAGCGCAGCGCTACAGCGTGATCGAGTTGCCACGAGCGCTTGCAGTGCTCGACAAGCGCTGGGACGAGCTCTTCGACTACAATGACCCGGCTTGTGCGGGAGGCGAGCAAGCATGAGCGTGACAGAGTGGGTCGCACCCCTAGCAGTTGTTGTTGGCGCAGTCGGTTTTGCCGCCGTCGTCAACGGACCGCGACGGGTCCGCATGTCGCTGTCGTTCTCGTTCTTGGCGCTGCTGTTGGGCGCGGTGGTGCTGATGTATTTCATGGCTTCACGCAGCTCCCTGCCCATTCTCTTCTTGGCAGGCTTCGGCTTGGTCACCTTGCTGGGCGGTCTAGCCCGTGCGGCACCCTTGGTGCGGATGCGCCGGATGATCCTGCGGCTCAGCAATCCTCAGCTTGCGGATGCAGCGAGACATTACATCCAAGACTGGGCCGCGACCTTCCGACCCGACCAACGCGAAGCGCGGTTGATTCCTGTTTATGCCAACGTGATCTGCACGGCTGCTGGTGCCCTGCTGGGGCGCGACTACGTCTCCGACTCCGAGCAAGTGCTCGCCAATCTGCCAGAAGATCTCGGTGAGCCGCGCCTCGAGGCGCTCCGCGGCACGCTGCTGACCATGACCAAAGTGTCGCTAGGCCAGCACGATCAAGCCCGCGCCGCCATCGAGCGGGCGCCCGAAGCGGTCGATCATGAAACCACCGATCAAATGCTCTTGTTGGCCCGGGCGTTGGTCGACGCCGTGCAAGGCAAGACCGAGCGCGCCGCGGACGCTATCGAAGAGGGCTTGAATGCCGAGCAATTCGCCCAGCTCGCCGGTTTTACGCTCGTGATTATGGCTCACGTCCACGCCCAAAAGGACGAGGACGACAAAGCACGCGAAATGCTCGTAGAGCTACAGCGAGCGGGCGGACAAGCCTCCCTGGCCCGCGTCGTCGGCCAAAAAGGCCCCGCGTCCCCGCTCGCCGCCGACATGCTCACCAGTGCCATGCTCGACGAGCTACCCGACGCTGAGTCGGAATGACAGCTGCAGAATGGCCGCGCCGGTGGCGGCAGGCTCGAGCGCATCAGCACTTCAGCCCGCCGCCACCCATGGGAAAGGTAGAGAATGGATCAGCTCAGGGTCACTTCCACCAAGGGGTAATTGGGGAAGCAGACGGTGCTTTCGCATGATCTGTGCCGACCGCTAAGTCGCCGAAAACCCGCGGCGCGCGCTCCTCAAAGACCGTCCCGGACACCGCCGCGCTCCAGCCCCACCATGTCCCGTTCAGATCCTCACAACCCATCAGCTTCTTCGGATGCCGTGGCTCTTCATCAGCTTCTGGAGCATTTGGCGAGACACTTGCGCCAACACCGCCGCGCGGGTGACGTTGCCGTCGGCGGCAGCGAGCACCTGCTCGACGTAGGCGCGCTCGAAGTCGTCGGTGGCGAGCCTGCGGGCTTCGCGAAGCGGGATGATGGCGCCACCCTGATTGGACGAGATCGCCGGCCAGGTGTGAAGCCCCGTGAGCGGCTGGTTGGGCGTCAGTCCGAGGCGACGCACCGCGTTGCGGAGCTCGCGCACGTTCCCTGGCCAACGGTGGGCTCGAAACAGCGGCCAAATGTGCGCGGGCACCTCGGCCTGTTGCGGTGATTCAATCGCCATGAAGTGCTGCACCAACAGCTCGAGGTCATCGAGGCGATCGCGAAGCGGGGGCAGCCGAACGTGGGCGGTGGCGAGCCGATAATAGAGATCTTCGCGAAAATTGCCGCGACGCACTTCGGCGCGGAGGTTGCGGTTGGTGGCGCACAGCACCCGTACGTCGATCGGGATGGTCCGGTTGCCGCCCACGCGGCGCAGCTCGCGCTTTTCGAGCACGCGCAGCAGCTTGGGCTGAAGCTCGAGGGGCAGCTCGCCGAGCTCGTCGATGAACAGTGTGCCCAGATGCGCTTGTTCAAACAATCCTGCGCGGGCAGCCACCGCGCCAGTGAAAGCGCCGCGCTCGTGGCCGAACAATTCACTTTCGATGACCTGCGGTGAGACGGCGCCGCAGTCGAGCACCGCGAAAGGGCCTTCCGCGCGCCCGCTCGCTTGGTGAATCGACTCGGCGACGACATCCTTGCCCGTACCCGTCTCGCCCTCGATGAGCAAGGTGTAGTCGGTGGGCGCGATGCGCTGCAGCTGCGCGAAGAGCTCACGCATGCGGGCCGAGCGCCCCAGCACGTCGCCGAAGCGTTCGACGCCCGCTTGCTCGCGGTCCACGGCATCGTCGAGCCAGCACGCGCTCAACATGGTGTCACCGAGCACGAGCTGCAGATCGCCCGCGACGGTCGCATCCTGGACTCGAATTGCGCCCAGCATCACTCCGTTGGTCGAGCGATTGTCGTCGCGTATGCGCAAGCCGTCAGCCGTGGGTTCGAGCTCGCAATGGTGGCGTGAAACGCTATCGTCACTGAGCACCAAATCGTTGTCGGACGCGGTACCCACCCGAACGGGCTCGCCAGCAACCTCGATCACCAGCCCTGTGTCGGGTCCGCGTGTGACGCTGATGCGCAACTTCGCATATCGGGCGAAGCCCGGTCGCTGACGCTGACGCGTGGGGCCTTCAGTCATCACATGGTGCTAGCCCGAATCAACGACCGTGTCACCCGGGGGACCTGGACCGCCCCGTCCTTTCGGAAAGCTGGAAGCGGTGGTGCTCGGTCACGTTTTCCTGCAGCACTTCGTACTGCTGCCTCTCTGCTCGGTTGACCACACAACCTGCCCCAACCACGAGGGCTCGCCGAGGAGAAGACCGATGAACACGACGCCAAGCGCAGTGACAGTTGCCAGCAAAACATCGCATCTGGACAAGACGGTCGGCGCTTCCAAGCCAATCACAACAACGGTCTTGGCCTTCGCCGCGGGCACGCTTGCGCTGGGCTCGATTGGCTGCGGCGATCTCATCGGACTCATCAATCCCAAAGATGCTCGCTCGGCGAACAAGACAGTCGCGGCAAAACAAGAAGGCCCGAAGACGGCTGTAGAAGACGTGGCCAAGGCCGGCGATCTGCAACAACTTCACAAGATCTGTTGGGGCAAAGCAGCGGGTGACGTGCAAACAGCTTGCGACGAGCAGCGGCGGGTTGCGCTCGAGACCTTCAAACGCGAGGCCACCTGCGACAATGTCGTCGAGGTGTGGCGCAAGTACGAGGAGTACCTTACCGACGACTTCCGCTACGGCGAGAAGCAAGCCAGCAAGAATGTCTCGGTGGCAGGCGTGAAGCTCGCCTCCTGTGGCAAGACCGATTTCGTGTTCGAGAAGCTGGTTCACCGCGGCTCCGCCAAGGGAAGTGGCGAGCAGCTTCTGTTCGCGATGGACGCGGCCGGCATCGATGTCGAGGCCAAGCTCCTCGAATACATGAAAGCGCACAAGAGCTCGCTGTTCACTTTCGAGCACGCCGGCCACGCCCTCGACCATCTGACCACCTATCTCCATACCAAGCGCAAGTTCGAGCGCTGCACGGAGTACTTCCCCTACGCCAAAGTGTTGGATGACAAGAACTTCGGTGCGTTCAACTGGTTCTTCCGAAAGGCAAACTGCAAAGGCGCTGAGAAGCTCGCTGCCAAGCGCCTCACATCGGATCGCGCCTCCACACGCTCCGGTGCTTGCATGACGCTCGGCCAGCTGGGCAACAAGAGCCACCTTCGCAAGGTCAACATCCTCGCCAAGACTGATCCCTACATGAAGGTAGAAAAGAAGGCGCGTGACGGTCGCCTCTGGGAGGTCGAGACCTGGCCGGTGCGGCAGAGTTGCAAGGCTGCCGCCGGCAAGATCCAGCTGCGCAACTAGATTTGACGACGCTGTGTTTGATTGGTGGTGAGCTCAATCGCTCACCACACGAGGTGAGCTTGGGAGCCCCAGCGCCACCCGACGACTGTGAACGTTCGATCACACTCGCTGGGAGAACCAAAGCCGCCACGACGGCCGCAAGGTAGCGACACCTGGCCCCGTCATGAAAGGTACGATACTTGCCCACATGTCTTCCATCAGACATGAGCACGATAACCAAGCGTATCGCCATTGCATCGGATTGCTCTGACGAAGCAAATACCACCATACGACAGCTCGGGATGCCCCGGCCCGGAGAGCTGTTCGAAGGCCGCTACCGTGTCGAGCGCGTGCTCGCCTTCGGTGGCATGGCTGTCATCGTCGAGGCACGTCACCGTAGCCTCGGCCATCGCGTGGCGATCAAGCTGCCGGGGCCTTGGCTCGATTCGCAGCCGCGCGCCCACGAGCAGATTCTCTTCGAGGCGCAGAGCTTGGTGCGCTTACGAAGCCCGCATTCACTCCACGTCTACGACTTCGGCAAGCGCTGCGATGGCACGCCGTTCATGGTGATGGAGCTGCTCGACGGCTCGGATCTGAGGCAAACCTTGCGAGACGACGGCCCCCTACAATGGCGGCGAGCAACCCGCCTCGTGGCGCAAGCTGCACGCGGGCTTGCCGAGGCTCATGCCCTGGGCATCGTGCATCGGGATGTCAAACCCGCCAACCTGTTCGTCTGCCGACAAGCTGACAGCAGCGAGCTCGTCAAAGTGCTCGATTTCGGAATCGGCTCGGCGACCACACGAGCCGAACAAGCAGGAGGTCAGAGCGTTCGCGGCGACCAAGTGCTCGGCTCGCCCGCGTATATGTCCCCCGAGCAGCTTGCCACGCCCAGCGTGACCGACTGCCGCTCGGATTTATGGTCGTTGGGCGTCACACTCTTCGAGCTGCTGACCGGCGATAAGCCCTTCTCGGGCAACACCCAGCTCGAACGGCTTGCCAGCGTCATCTACGACCAGCCACCCTCCTTGTGTGAGACGCGGCCAGGCCTGGATTTCCCGGTCGAGCTCCAGCGCGTGCTCAGCGCTTGCCTCGAGAAAGACCCCACCCGCCGCATCCAAACGATGACCGAGTTGAGTGACGCACTGGATCGAATGCTGGCTATGCCGACCCAACCGGCCACGACCACGCACATTGTCTCGCCTTGGTCTGGGCAGCCTGGCCAACAGCCCCTGCTGCCCAAGTGCAGCCCGCGTTGGGCTAGTCGCTTGGTCACCTGCTGCTTCGCGCTGGCCTTCTTGCTTCTGGGAGGCGTGTTGGCCCTGCTTCTGGTGCCGCGGGCAGAGCTCTTGGCTGAGCCCGCATCGTCCAGGTTGATCGCGCCCCCATTGCCGGCCCCGGACGACGCAAACGAGAACCAAGCAGCTCAGTTGCCAGCCAAATCGCTCCCAACGACCAGAAAAAAACCGAAGTGAGTGGTGGCGTCGAGTCCCCAATCGCAACAAGATGTCACGAGGTTCCCGGGGGGATGGATGCGGATCTTGCTGACCCCGCCCTTTCATACGCAAAATTGCCTTCTTGCTCTGCTGGCACTCGTCAGCACCATGTTGGGTTGCAGCAGCAGCCCCGAGCCGCTTGCGGACTTGGGGCCCAAGTGGCTCGAGATCGGGGCCGGGGAGAAGTCCTTCGCCAAGCTATCTGAAGGCGACCCGGTGCCCATCATCATTGGACCGCAAGGTGGCCACATGATTGCCCTCGGCTTACAAGCTGGCGGCGTTGTACCAGGCCACCCCAACGACCCCGCACGCGCCGACAATCCACGCATCACCTACCGCGCCACCAAGGTCAGCACCGACGAGCTACTCGGCATCGTCACCGTCGTTCACGGCCTCGACGAGGAAAACAACGCGCAGGACCTTGTGGGAATTTGGCTCATCTTCAATCCGGCGCTGCCCACCGACGTCTATTTCGACGAGGACGTGCACTTGCGTGTCGAGTTGGTTGACGCGCGCGGGACCAAGCTCAGCGATGAAACGACCATTGTCGCAAGCGCACCTACCGCCGCTCCTGAAACCAGCGCGCAGCGCTCAATTGACCTGGATGTCCAACCAAGTGAAGTAATCCGGCGGGCTGATGACGATACCGAGCTGGCCACCCGAAAGGTTGGTAGCGCGCAGCAAGAGGTGGTCGTCAGAGCCTGGGGTTACGGCGGCGGCCGCCTTGGCAAAACAGCCTTCGTAGGGCACGTAGCCCATGACGCCTTCCTTGGAGTCGTCCACGCTGAACATGGGGATGTTGGTTCCGTTGTGCACCAAAAACAGCTCGTAGCGCCCCACTACGCCGGGCTCGTCGACGCGGGCGATGTGCACGAACACCCTGCCAGTAAGCGCATCGACAAGCGGGTAGGTCCACTCCACCAAGGTCCCGGCGCTTAGCAGAAAATGGTCCCCTGCGGCGATCTCGTTGCGATGCTCGTTCATGCCAAATCGCCCATCGGGGCCTGGCGCTGCCGAGCCGCCTTCGACATAGATGCGGTGCCAACCCGCTCCTTCGAGCGCGTCGGTCGGGCTCTTCTCGAACATCACGGGAAGGTCGCAGACCGCCTCGAGCTCTGGCTCAGCGACGGGATCGTCAGCGCAGCCCATCGAGAAAAAACCAACGAGCAAAAGGCCGATTGAGGCGACAATAGGAGCGAGCTGACCCAACGGGCGACGAAGGTACACGA